>CAIYQO010000263.1 GCA_903928345.1 uncultured bacterium
AATGGAACCATCTCCGACCACACGCGGCATTATACGCGCTTGCGTCTTCCCCGCATCACGCAGGTCGACAGCGAGTTGCTGGCGCGCATCGCCCAGCGCCATATCGGTGCTGGGGGAATCGACATTGACGCGGTCCTTGCCGATCTCGTTCCGCTGGACGGCAGTATGAGCCTTACGCTGGTGGCGACCACCCGCCCGGAGGAAATCATCCTGCTTAAAGGCAACATGCCGCTGGAGGTGCGCATCCAGCCGCGCACCCGCGTGCTGCTCTATGCGTCGGAAGCCCGCATCCTCGAGCGAGTTATCGCCGGTGAAACAGGATGGGAGACATACCCGCTTGAGTATGGGGAAGGCTTAGTCGTTAATACCCAATCATTGACACTCCGGCGCATCCAATTCACCTTCCAAGGGCTGCACAGTAATGCCGGCAACACATTTACCGGCGCGATCACGAGAAAGGAGCGATGACGATGACACGTCAGGAATTTAAAGCGTGGGCGACGGCCCACGGCTGGGCGAAAGATCAATGGGGGCATTACCACAAGGGTGACCGGCGATTCAAACTCTCGAAGGTCGCCGTCCGCCTGGAAGCCAAAGCTGGCAGTGCTGGATGGGTCCGCTTGCGTAGCGGCTATTTCTCCAAGTTGCATATCACGGATGCCGGCAAACTGGCGGGACTGGCCTACTGAGGCGCGACTGTAGTACAACGCCCGATGCGGCCAACACGTTGATCATGGCGGTTATGGGGGAATTCCCGTATACTTATGGCACGAGTGGGGGAATATGACAGAGAAAATCGGACTTTATTCGAGCAGTGTCCCTGATTTGCCACGTATCTATATCCAGCATGATGGGGAGGATATCCACTATCCCGCATCCCCTGACGATGTCTGGGCGGTGCTGCTGCGGCTTCCGGGTGAGGTGGTGCGCGGCATTCCGATAATCGATTATCGACTGGACAGCGATGGCGCAGCACACCCGGGCGACGAGAACGTGTTGGACTTCCCCCCGACCTGCCACGATCCCTACACCGGACGCTTCGGCATGGAATTGCTGCCTGGTGTCTATGCCGCCTATGTTGGCGGCTGTTTACATCCGCACACCCATCGGATCGTGCTGACCGCCTATGTCTACCAACCGACGTTGCCCGACCGACCTATGTGGGAGTGCTACCTGCGCTTCCGCATGCTGTCCATTCTCGTGCATGAGGTCGGCCATCATCTCGATAATATCCCGGTGCAGAGAC
This sequence comes from uncultured bacterium, assembly GCA_903928345.1. Lineage (GTDB taxonomy): Bacteria > Armatimonadota > Hebobacteria > CAIYQO01 > CAIYQO01. The sequence goes on from CAIYQO010000263.1 coordinate 1,247, forward strand.
CCTCATCACAGGTAATTGATACGCTGGAGCAAACTGCTGAAATCCATGCGTCTACTTGGACAACGAAACTGGTGATTCCTTATCTACGCCAGCAGTATCCCGATGACGTGCAGATGCTTGAAACGTGGGCAACCGCATGGGCCGGGACTCCCATTCGCCTGGATGACCTGGTGGATGAGCCTCGTGCGTTGCGCAATGACCCGAGTTGGACTGCCCCTTGGCGTTTGATCCCACCCTGGACGGTGATCCCGTATCTGGCACACGCGGTTTCCGAAGGGAAATCACACAGTGAAGTGCAGGATTGGTACGCAGGCTATTTGGAACTCCGCCAAATGCGCTGATTGCACAACGACAGGCTGAGAGCACAACACGAGTAATACCTTCAAACATATCGTGTGCAACAATCAGTTCCGCATGACCGACCATGCTGAATTGTCCCGTAGTGTCAGAGAAGTGCTCGTTCATTATATGGTTCGCGACGGTCGCGGAGCTTGCCGAACTGTGTGAGTTTGGCCCGCGCTCGATCAAGCGGGATATCGCCATGCTTAAGGAGGAGTTTCACGTGCCTATATGTGATCGTGGACGGTTCCCGTGCTTCCCTTGTGACTGATGTGGGAAATACTCCCTTTATTCACCCCTCGCGCTGCTGCACCACCATCCTGAGCTTCCCCAATATCCGCACCTCATCTGGACGATAGACCATCGGTCGGTAAGCCGAATTCGCTGGCATGAGCACGACATGGTCGTCCAGGTAGCGTATTGTCTTCAGCGTCGCCTCATCATCCACCAGCACCGCAGCGATGGTTTTATCCGGCACGACCGGCATTCGCTCAATCAGCGCCAGGTCGCCATCGGATATCTGCTCATCAATCATACTGTCGCCCCGCACTCGCAACGCGAACACATCGCAGGAGGGCAGCATGTCCGCCGGCAGCGCGATGGTTTCGTCGGCCTCCTCAACAGCCAACAGCGGTTGCCCGGCGGCGATGGTACCGAGCACCGGCACCTGGCGCATCGCGTCGACCGGGAAAAGATTGGCAATCGTCCGTTCCGGCTCCATCCGCTCGGTCAGCCCCAACAGGTAGTTGATGGTGACGCCAAGCGCGTCGGCAAGTTGCACGAGCGTCTCGAAATCCGGTTCCGCGGTTTCGGAGTCCACTTCCCATTTCGCCACACCGGAGCGGGTAATGCCGGTGTCGAGTAGCACGGCCAACTCGGACTGGCTGATGCCTTTGCGTTGTCGTGCGGCCTTTACCCGTAAGGCAAAAAGGATTTTCCGCGCGTGGCGTGCCTCCGTAGACATAGTCGGTGCCTCCTCGAAAAAAAGTCCGTGCTGCGCTCGCAGTTTGCTATTGCAGTCCGCAACAGGAACAGATATACTATACCACGCGAACCAAGTAAGCGCAATACCGCTATGCGGTCACTATCACGGACGGCAGGGGCGCCAAGCAGCCCCGCGTCCATTCGAACACAGATCAGTATTCGGGCGCATTGCACCAGTCATAGTCTAAACGCAGCAGGAATCTCCGTTGCCCTCTGACGGAGGAAGAGGATGAAGAATCAGTTTTCGTTACTGGCGTTTTGTGGGAAAGTTCCACTCGACTTATTGGAAGAGTATTTGACGGATGTGGGAATCTGCGATGAAGGATGGGGCAGTTGCATCCCGTGGGACACGATGAAGAGTTTGCCGTTGGATCGACGCAGTCTGGCGATAATAAAGCAAGCCATCGTCAATGCACCCTCCCCCCTGCGGGAACAGGTGATGCAGGATTTCGTCGACGTTGACACGCTGGCCACCGATCAAGGCATCGCGCAGTTGATCACGACGGGTAAATTCGCGCCGTCCCCGGTAGATTTAACCGACCACTTGCCGCTGTATGATGGCAGTCACGCGAAAGCGCTTTTTGTGCGCCTTGAGTGGCCGGCCATCTTTCGACGCGCGGTGGAGTATCATCGGCTTTACGGCATCGCTGCCCATCGCTGGTATCGCACCGGACGGATCGATGGCGTGCGTCCGAACTTCGGTGACAAGGCGCAGGATCATCTGCGGGAAGCCATTGGCCACTACTTCTTCCAGCAGGGAAAAGGTCGCGGCTGTGAAGTCACAGTGGAAGAGCGCGGCGAGGATGTCTACACCTTCGTTTACCCGGAAGACTATGGCCGGCGCTGCCTGGTGTTCGACCAGGCGCATGTGCTCACCGTAGAGACCATCCATCCCGCCTTCGAGGTTATCTTTGTTTTTCACCAGGAGACGCAAACCGTCGACTGTTTCGCCACCTGCCCGCAGGGAGATCGCCAGGCTGCACTCCAGCGATACGGTCGCATCATGCTGGACGTCGATTTTTTTCCTGATGT
>CAIYQO010000264.1 GCA_903928345.1 uncultured bacterium
CGATCTCTACATCTCTATCCGGCTATCCGCTCTTTCCCCCATTCTCCCTTTCTCCCATTCACGTCTCCCTACGGCTGCTCCGTCGTCCGCTCCGTCGAGGTGTGGAAGGAGGCGGGCGGGGCGGGGGTGGCGCCGGCGACTTCCATCGTCATCAGGCCCATCTGCTCCCAGCCGGGCAGGCGCAACGCCACGATGGCGTCGCGCGGGACTTGGCGGGCGAGCAGGTCGCCCACGGGCAGGTTCGGCCCGCCCTGCACCACCGTGTAACCGCCGTCGCGCAGTTGCAGCACATAGAGCAGCGTGACACCGTCGGGGGTGAGCTTCACCGGCAGCACCGCCCAGTCGCGCCACACGCGGGCGGGGCCGACGTAGGCGGGGGTATGGCCCAACCGCGCGGTGATCGCCGTGCGCAGCGCGGCCTGCGTCTCCGCGTCCGCCAGGCTGCCCGTCGGCTCCGGCAGCAGCAGCGCGTAGGGGGTGAGGATGTCGTCGAGGGTGGTGCGCATGAACGGTTCGCTGCTGACCACCCCGCCGAAGGTGAAGCGCACCGCATGGGGCTTGGGGAATTGGGTGAGCATGAGGATCATCCCCGCCAGCCGCAGGTGCTCGGTGCCCGGCAGCAGGCCCTGCAGGTCCACGTCGAGAAAGTCGTCCGTCATCCGCGCGGGGTCGGCGGTGAGTTTGACACCTGCGGGGAGCAGCGGCTGGAATCCGGCGGGCGCGGTGAAGGCGTCGCGGCGGCGCAGGATATCCAACCCGTCGTCCAGGTCGGCGGGGGTGGGCGAACCGGGCAGGTAGCCCACCTCGCCGGTGTCCGTCTGCACCACGTAGGTGTGGTAGCGCGGGGTGAGCGGGTCGGTGAGCACCAGCGAACCGAGGGCGGTGAGCGGCGCCCCGTTCGCGGTGATGCTGACCGTGCCGACGCCCGGCACCCAGCACCACGCTTCCAGCGCCGCCAGCACGGCCTCCGTCTGCACGGCGTTGAACTGTGCCAGGCCCGCCACGTCGTGGTAGTCCACCGTCATGGCGCCGTCCGTCACGTGCGGCACGGGGTCGGAAAGGCGCAGGCCCGGCGCGGGCGCATAGCGCACGTCGGCGCGGGTCGCCAGCAAATCGGCGTAGCGCTGCGCGGTGAGGGGCACGGTGGTCGGCAGCGACACCGTGTGCGCCAGCACCACATCGCGCGCGGCGTCATAGTGGAAGGTGAGCAGGCTGATCGGTGGGGTCGGCGGACCCGGCGACGGGGGTTCCGCACACCCGAGCACCCACAGCACGCCCAGCAGCACCAACGGCCATCCGTAGCGCATCCGACCCTCCTTGCGCCGAAACTTCATCCCCTCGGCAGGCGAAAACGTTCCTGAAGAGAAGATAACACGGCAGTAGAAAGCGAGAGGTTCGGCCATGACAAGCCTGTATTGCCCCGTGGACATCCTGGCGTTCGGCGCGCATCCCGACGACGTAGAGCTGAGCTGCGCGGGCACGTTGCTACACGCGCACGCCCTCGGGCAGCGCACGGCGGTGGTGGACTGTACGCGCGGCGAGATGGCCTCGCGCGGGACAGCGGAGGAGCGCGACGCGGAGTCTGCCGCCGCGAGCACGCTGCTCGGTCTCACCGCGCGGCGCAACCTGGACCTGGGCGATGGGCGGCTGATGGACACGCAGGAGTTCCGCGACGCCGTGGCGGCGGAGATTCGCCGCTTCCAGCCGCGCCTGATCCTCTGCCCCGCTCCCGGCGACCGCCACCCCGACCACGACGCCGCCGGGCGCCTGGTGCAGGCCGCCGCCTTCTACGCGCGCATGAAAACCCGCGTGCTGCGCGATGCGGAGACGGGGGAGCCGCTGGCCGCCCACTCCCCCGGGCTGGTGCTCGTCTACCCCATGCACGAGCTCGAGCGCCCCTCGCTGGTGATCGACATCTCCCCCTATTGGCCGCAAAAGATGGAGATCGTGCGCACCTACCGCTCGCAGTTCCTCAACCCCATGCCCGACGACTACACCTTCATCGGCACCCGCGACTACCTGCACGCCATCGAAGCGCGCGGCATGTTCTACGGCAACATGATCCAAACCGCCTACGGCGAACCCTTCGTCGCCCGCTCCCCGCTGCGCATCGCCGACCTGCTGAACGATTTGGCGGGAGGGAAGGCGGGGCTGTAGAAATCGGCCCCGGAAGGGCCGCGTATTTTAGCCCAGGGCGCAAGCCCTGGGACCACGAGCCGGAAGCTTTCTCCCCTCTCCTGTCGCAACGGGAGAGGGGTCGGGGGGTGAGGGTCGCGCCGGGAGGCGCGGAACGGGAACGCGAAAACCCAGGGCTTCCGCCCTGGGCTAAAATACGTGGCCCCTCCGGGGCCAAAATGCGTACCTGTTGCCTGAATCCCTACAGCCCTATCGTCCCCGTAAACACCGTCTCCGCCGGCCCCGTCATGTAGACGTGGTTGTCGGCATCACTCCAAGTGATCTCCAGCGGGCCGCCGGGCAGCTCCACCACGGCGCTGCGCTCGCTGTTGCCGGTGAGCACGCCGGCCACCAGCGTGGCGCAGGCGCCCGTGCCGCAGGCCAGGGTGATGCCCGAACCGCGCTCCCACACGCGCATCTTCAGGTGCGCGGGGGTGACCACCTGCACGAACTCCACGTTGGTGCGGCGCGGGAAGGCGGGGTCGGTCTCGAGCAGCGCGCCGAAATGTTCCACCGCGCACGCCGCCACATCATCCACAAAGATCACCGCGTGCGGGTTGCCCATACTCACGGCGGTGACGGCGTAGGTGCGGTCGCCCGCGGAGAGCGCCTCGTTCACCACCGGCCCCGCCGGGCCGACCATGGGGATCTCCGCGCGCTCCAGCCGCGGCGCGCCCATGTCCACGCGCACCCCGCGCACCTGGCCGCGGTCGAGTAAGATCACCGGGGTGATGGTGCCCGCCAGCGTCTCCACGGTGAAGGTGGTGTCCGTCGTCAGCCCGTGGGCGTAGGCGTAGACCGCGAAGCAGCGGATGCCGTTGCCGCACATCTCCGCCTCGCTGCCGTCCGCATTGAGGATGCGCATGCGGAAATCGTGCGTGGCGCTGGGCAGCACCAGGATCAACCCGTCCGCCCCGATGCCGAAGTGCCGGTCGCACCAAGCCGCCGCCGCCGCCTCGAGCGCCGCGACGGAGTAGTCCCCGGTCAGGCAGTTGACCATGATGAAGTCATTGCCCAGTCCCTGCATCTTCTCAAATTGCACCGTGGTAGCCATGGGCTAAGTATACAGGGGTGGGCGAGGAGCGTAAAGCGCGGGGGGCAATAAACCGCAAAGGCACAAAGGGCACAAAGAACCTATAATGGAGAGAAGATAACCAGAAGCATCGCCACTGTACCGAGAAACCACCCTATCGCGAGTGCATATTCTTTCGTACGAAGGGCTATCAGGCCGCAGAACAGATTAAAGAGGAAGACTGTGGGATAGGCCCAGTATGGACATCTCGAATTATCCAAAGGTCCAGCTTCAGGAAAGAACTTTAATGTAAGACCAAGGATTAGCTGGCAAACAACAATCGCGAGAATAACTCCGGTGGCAAATAGGGCAATCGACCGACCAAGGCGGCGAGCCGGTTGCTTCACTTCTCCCGCGAGTGGTTGCTCCGGCGGCGGGGGCGTGGTTTGCCGGGGTTCGGTATCCATACCGGCAGTATACCGAGGGAAGCGGCCGGGTGTAAAGGCGGGCCGGGCTCTTAGCCCCTTTCCAAACGGTGACCAGGAGCATGCCTGATCGGTTGTCGCCCTTCCAGCCGGCCCAACCGCAATTTCTTTGCGTGTCCTTTGCGTCCTTCGTGCCTTTGTGGTCCGTTTCCCCGATACGGAGGCCGGGGCGGAGGGGCTGTGGGCCGGGAGTTTCCCGATGGGCGGAAATTTGGTATCCTTATAAACCGCTGCCACCAGCGGGCGGAGGTTTCAGCCATGGCAATCGATAGTCGCAAGGTTTATGCCTTGATTCTCGGCGGTGGGCGCGGCACGCGCCTCTTTCCGCTCACCAAAGACCGCAGCAAGCCGGCGGTGCCGCTAGCGGGCAAGTACCGGCTCATCGACGTGCCCATCAGCAACTGCCTCAACTCGAAGATCGGGCGCATCTTCGTGCTCACGCAGTTCAACAGCCAGTCGCTGCACCGGCACATCCACAACGCGTACAAATTCGACATCTTCTCCGACAGCTTCGTGGAGATCCTCGCCGCCGAGCAGACCTTCGGGCAGAGCGACTGGTACCAGGGGACGGCGGACGCGGTGCGGCGCAACCTGTGGCACCTGACCGACCCCGAGATCGATCACGTGCTGGTGCTCTCCGGCGACCAGCTCTACCGCATGGATTTCCGCGATATCCTGCGCACGCATGAGGAGACGGGCGCCCAGGTGACGTTGGCCGCCACGCTGCGCCACCCCGACCACGTAGAGGGGATGGGCATCCTGAAGATCGACCGCCACTTCCGCGTGATCGACTTTGTGGAGAAGCCGGATAAAGCCACCCTGCGCAGCCTGGTGATCCAGGGCGAAGACCTGGCGCCGTTGGGCGTGACGGCGGAGGGCCCGGTGGTGCTGGCCTCCATGGGCATCTACTGCTTCAACCGCACCCGCCTGGAGTTGGCGCTGGATAACGTGATGGCCGACTTCGGCAAGAACGTGATCCCCTGGTGTATCCAGCACATGCGCGTCTTCGTGCACCCCTTCACCGGCTTCTGGGAAGACGTGGGCACGATGCGCACCTACTTCGACGTGAACCTGAACCTGGCCGAGGAGCACCCGCAGTTCGACTTCTACGCGCAGGGGCGGCCCATCTACACCCACCCGCGCTTCCTGCCCAACTCGCGCATCCTCAACAACACCGACATGAAGAACGTGCTGGTCAGCGAAGGCGTTATTATCGACAACGCGAAGATCGAACACTCCGTCATCGGCGTGCGCAGCATCGTCAACGCCGGGTCGGTGCTCAAGGACGTGATCATGATGGGCCAGGACCGCTATGAGACGCGCGAGGAGCAGGAGGAAGCCGCCGGCCTGCCCCTGCGCGGCATCGGCCGCGACTGCCAGATCACCCGCTGTATCATCGATAAAAACGCCCGCATCGGCGACGGGGTGGTGATTACCGACCACCGCAACAAGCCCAACGAAGATGGTGACTGCTACAACGTCCGCGACGGCATCGTGCTCATCCCGAAAAACACGGTGGTGCCGGACGGGCGGAAGATCTAGCCCGGATGATTCACGATGTGAAGGACTGCCGGGCCGGCCGCGGCATTATTCGAAATGTTATGCATAATGCCGGCTAGCCACTCGTGCGCTCTTGATCGTGACCACCCTTATGCAACAGCCGTCCGGTACGCGGGGTACCGGACGGCTGTCGGTGTTGGTGGCGCTCCGTGCCCGTTTACGGCGCTTCGAACCGAATGCCGTCCAGGTAGATCACGCCGGAGGCGTTATGCGCCGGCCAGATACGCGCCAGGGTGTGCGCGCCGATGTTGCATTGGGTGCTGGTCAGCGTAAACTGCGTCCAGTCGCCGATCACGAAGGTATAGGGAATCTGGGTGAGGGTGACGTTGGCCGCGGATGCCCAGACGAGATTGCCCGTCCAGGGGGTGCTGCCCAGCGTGGCCCCGAAGGCTTCCCCGGTGGTCTGGGTGAAGGCGATAACTAACTGGCTGATGGTGGTGCCGGGCGGAACGTAGTACCAACCCTTTAATACCATGCCCGCCGGCCAGGTGCCGGGGATCGTATTGCCGTTCGTCTCATACTTGCCACCGCCGGTGGGCAACTGCAGGCAGGACGTGCCGGTGATCGGCATCGAGCCGGGTATGGAGGTGCACACCGCCGCGCCCCAGCCCGGGCCGGCATTGACGCCGTCTTCCCAGACGATGTTGGAGGTGTAGACGGGCAGCGTGCCACCGCAATAGAAGCACGCGTTGATGTCGGCGCTCTTGTTGGTGTACGCCGCGTGGCCATCGACGTAGCCGATGATGAGGCCGCCGGTGTGGCGGGTGACATCGAGCACGTCATTCATGGTGTGGCCGTTGCCCAGGAGCCCGGTGCCCGACGCGCTGGCATAGCCGTTGGGGATGGTGTTCAGTACGCCGTCGGCGACCAGCATGGTGTTTTCCGGACTGCTGATATCGCCGAGGGCTTTGCTGGCAATGTGGAAGCCGTTGTTGTCATCGCCGCCGTTGAAGAAGTAGCCGTTGGCGGTCTTGGTGCCCTTGGTGGGGCAGATCAGCACGCCCTTGTCCAGACTGAGCGCGCCCCAGAAGTTCGCGGCGCTGGGCATCGACTCGTCGTGGTCCTGCACGTAGATCATCGTGGCGGTGATGACCTGCTTCTCGTTGTTCAGGCAGGCGGTTTGCCGCGCCTTTTCACGTGCTTTGGCAAATACGGGGAAGAGGATGGCCGCGAGAATAGCTATAATGGCTATCACGACCAGGAGTTCGATAAGAGTAAAGCCGCGTCCTTTCCGCATAAAGAGGACTCCTTTCAGGGATTGCGCATTTGCAGCGGTGGATAAAGGGGCGATGCAAATACTTGAATGTAAGTCTACGGCACAAAGTCGCCGCTGTCAATATTGGCGGTCATCGAGATGTAAGTTTCCTGCCCCGCCGATTGCTCTACAACAGCGCTGCCTCACTGCGCCGTCATCTCCACCACCGTTCCGTCCGATCCGTCCAGCGGGAGGATGATTTCAACGCCGGTGGCGACCGTTTTGACCGGCAGCGCGGCGCCGGAGAGCAGGTCGGCGGCGTGGGCGCCGGGGGCGGGGAGGCGCAGGGTGACCGTGCGCGGGACGGGCTGCAGGTTCTCCACCACCGCGTAGGTGGCGCCGTCGGCGCCGCGGAAGGCGTAGCCGCTCACGCCTTCGGGCCAGCCGATGGGATGGCCCATCGCCTCGTCCAGCGCGCGCACGGCCACGCGCAGCACGGCAGGGTCGTCCGCGTCCCACAGGCCTTTGGGGTCCATGGCGTAGACGACCGTCTTCCCCGCACGTCCGAGCAGCAACCGCCCGTTGCGCGTGACCAGCACGCCGATGCCCGCCGCCTGATAGGGCAGCGTGCTGGCGGACAGCGCCGGGATCTGCGCCAACCCGCGCGCCTCCGGCCAGGCGGCGATAGACGCGCCGGCCTGCTGCCCGCTCTCCGTCGCCGGGTCGTCGGTATATTTCACGCCGAGTTGCGCGCGCAGATCGGGGCCGGGGCCGATGGCGGCGGGCACGTTGCCCACCAGCAGCACCGGCACCCCCTGCGCGATCTTTTCCGCCACCGCGGCGAGCAGCGCGCCGTCCACTTGCTCCGCCACCGGCCACACCAGGGCGGGCACTTGCGCCGGCTTCAGCTTGCGCAGTTGCGCCACGCTCACCCCGCCGCCCAATGTCAGCCCGGCGTTGCGCAGCTTGCCCAGGATGCCGTAGTACTGCGTCCAGTCCATGCGGCTTTCCCCCACCAGCAGCAGCGGCGAGAGGGGTTGCGCGGGGGAGATGGTCATCGACAGCGCCGCCAGGCGATCCTTGATCCACCACTGGTAGGGTAGCACGCCGCCGCCGATGTCCCCGCGCGTGGGATGCGGCAGGATGCCCGCCATGAAGTCCTCGTTGTGCGAGGTGTTCAGGACGCGCTGGAAGGCCCCCGTCTGGTCGGCGATGGCCAGCCAGCGCGAGTCGAGCAGCCGCCGTCGCCAGCGCGCCGCGGGCAGCGGGCTGTTCGTCCAGGTGAAGTCGCGGTCGCCGTGATAGTTCATCGGCGTTTCCCAGTGCGTGAGCAGGTGGTTGTCGATGCCGATGGCGCGGAAGGTGGTGCTTTCCACGCCATACTGCCAGTCGCCGGCGAAGGGGTGGTTGTCGGCGTCCAGGATGCCCTCGCTCTCCGCTGCCGCCCACTGCGGGCCCAGCGTGATGCCCCCCACCGTGGCGGGCAGCGTGCTCGCGTAGGCCCCCTGTCCGCTCTGCGTACTGCCCGGCGCGGCGGCGGTGAGCTGCATGCCGGTGTAGGCGGCGCTGCGTGCCAGCCCGGCGGCGTTGAAGTAGCCGTAGACGGCCTTGTAGTCGCGGTTGATGATCTCGTGCATCGCGCGCAGCGTCGGCGCGATGATGGGCGCGCCGTCCAGCGTCTTGCCGGCGATCGTTTGGCCCTTATTCGCCACGAGGAAGGCGTTGAACATCTGCAGGGTGGCGTAGCTGTCCCACGGAAAACCGGCGTCGTATTGCCACCAGTCGGACATCTGCATGACCACCGGGCGGTTGCCCACCGTGCGCGCGGGTTCGCGCATCGCCGCCGGGCTCCACCAGGCGCGGATATTTTCTCCGTTGGGGAACCAGCCGAAGCTGTCCATGATCTCGCCGCGCGTCTGGTCGTAAAAGGGGCCCCACGGCAGCCCGTCCTGGTCGCCCCCGCCGCCGCCGCGGTGGATGCCTTCCGCCACCAGCCAGTTGCCGTCGCCGGCCTGGCGCACCTTCGTCCACCACGCGCCGCCCTCGGGCACGGGTTGCGCGTCGGTGCCGCCGCGGTGCTCCAGTACGTAGGCATGCGGGGTCATCTGCCACATGTAACCGCCGGAGTTGCGGTTGTCGTCCGTCACCGTGCTCACGTCGGCCAGCACCCCGCGCGGCTGGGCGATCACCACCCCCGCGTGTTGCCGCGCCACCACGGCGCCGCCCACGGTCACTTCGGCCAGGATGGTCCACGGCTGCTCGCGTCCGGTCTGCTTCGCGTCCAGGATGAAGGGTACCGTGACCACCGCGCACGGCGCCAGGGTGAGGGTTTTCGTCGTTAATACCGGCGCGCCGCCCAGGCCGGGGGTCGCGATGACGCGTACCACCGCCTGCTGCGCGGCGGGCAGCCGGTTGGCGGCGGTGGCGGTGAAGGCCACCGTCTCGCCGGGCAGGTAGACGAAGCGTTCCACCAGTTGCCCGTCGGAGGCATGCAGCACACGCCGGGCCAGGGTGGCGGTGAGGGTGTTGTGCCCCTCCTGCTTGGTGTCGCCGGCCAGCGTGAGGCTTACCGGCGGCGCGGGGGCCAGGTGCCGGTCGAGGAAGGCCAGCGTGGCGCGGCGGTCGGCGGTGAGCAGCGCGGCGCGCAGGCGCACGTAGCGTCCCAGCGCGGCACCCTCCGCCGTGACGGCGCTCAGGTCGGGCAGCGGCACGGCGACGACGGCGGTTTTTCCCGCTTCTACCGCCACCGGCGTCTCCCCCGCGCCCAGCCGCGCGCCCTCCCAGTCGAGCAGGTGCCAGGAGATTTCGCCGCTGAAGCGCGTGGGGCTGGACACGGTGAGGTAGATCGCCGCGGCGTCGGTGCGCACCGCGGTGATGACGGGCAGCGCGAAACCCGCGTGCAGCAGCGCCGGGAGGAGCTGATCGGTGCGGTCGCCGCCGAAGCCGTCCCGGTTCAACCGCTCCACCAGCTCATATTCCTGTGTATTGGCGCCGCCGGTGTGGTGGGCGAAGACCCCCAGGTTGGGCGCGGGGAAGAGGTCGCAGAGCAGGCCGGGGGCGGCGGAGATCTCGTGCCCCTGCGTGGTGACGGCGGGCGCGCCGTTGGGCCAGGTGAAGAGCGCCTGCCCGTCGCGCGGGGCGGCGCCCACGGGGAAGGTGCGGTTGAGGCGGAAGGCGCCCAGCCGCGCGTCGGCAGGCAGCAGCGGCGCGCGGTCGGCGCGCAGCACCGGCAGTTGCGCCCGGCCCTCGCGATTGGCGGGGGTGGGCAGATTCATGGCGCGGCACTGCCCGGGCTCGGGGGTGAAGGCCAGCACGTTGTCTCCCGCGCGCAGCGCGGCGTTGAGCGAGTAGTACCACTCATCGTCGGGCGTCACCGGCGTGCCGTTCACATACAGCGTGCCCACGGCGGCATGGCGCAGGTAGAGGGTGTGGATGCGTTTCAGGTCGTCGGGGCCGAGGGTCAGATGCGCGCGGTAGGCCATGCCCGCCGCGTTCAGATCCGGCACGGCGCTGATGATCCAGTCGCGCTGATAATCGTTCACCCAGGTGCCGGGCACGGGCTCCCAGGCGCGGTCGTCCAGCAGGGTGTCCGTCCACAGCCCCGCGGTGGCCAGCGGACAGCGCGCCCACCCGGCCAGCGGCACGGTCATGGTGGCGGGGAGATCGACCACTTCCAGGCGCGCCAACCCGGCGGGGCCGTCCGCCGCGCGCGACAGGCGCACCTCCACCGTGTTATCGCCCGCGTGCAGCGCATACGGCGCCAGCAGCTCGACGGTGGTGTTGGACGCCGCCACGTTGCCGCCCACCGCGCGCCCGTTGACCGTGATGCTTGCGTCGGCGACGTGGTGCGCCCAGTCAGTTTTGTCATACTGCAGCACGGCGCGCAGGCTGCGCCCGTCGCGGTCGGCACTCACCACGGCGCGGTAGACCAGTGGCTGCGTGGGCACGATGCGCAGGCTGAAGGTGCGCCCCTGGCGGTCGCTGTAGCGCGCCCACACGGCGATGACGTTCTTCCCCGGTTTGAACAGGCGCATCGGCAGGCGGTAGAGCGTCTGCCGGTCGGGGGCGTTGGCGCCAACGCGCACGCCGTTGACGAAGACCACCGCCTCCACGTTCAGATTCAGCGTGAGCAGCGCGGTGAAGGGGGCGACCGCGGCGGGGGCGTTCAGCGTCAGGCGCGCCCACCCCTCTGTCGGCCCCATGCCTGCCGGCTCTTCATGAAAGTTGTCGCTCACCGGCTGCCAATCCGTCGTCGGGGTCTCCGGCTTGTACCATCCCTGCGCCCAGCCGATGCCGGCGGGATCGGCCTTCCACAGCAGCGGCAGGTAGCGCGCGTCAAGGGCGGTGAGGCCGGTATTCGTGCGCAGCTCGCCGTAGACGCGCACCGCCAGCAGGTGCCGGCCCGCGCCGACCGTCGCCAGCGACACCTGGGCGGTGTGCGGCTCCAGCGCCAGTTGCTTGCCGTCCACGAACACCGTCACCGTGCCGCGGGTGTCACGCGCTTCCAGGTGCAGCGCGGCGGCGGCGATGGCGGCTTCGGGCGCCACGTCGATGCTGCCGCGATACCAGATGGCGCCGTCGTAGCCGAGGGTTTCGCCGAAGACCGTTGTCCGTTGCGCGCCGATTTTACCTTCCGGCCACGCGTGGTCGTCGAAGCCGGGGGCCTGCCAGCCCTCTGTCAGATCGCGGTCGGTGTCGGTGTCATTGGTAAAGGCCATGCGCCAGGTATCGGGCAGCGTCACCGCCGGCTTGCCGTCGGGCACGTCGAGGGTGGGCAGCGGCAGGTCGAAGGCGGGCGCGCGATGCGGCAGCGCCACCGTGGCGCCATCCACCTCGACGCGTTTGATCGGGGTGACGACCACCAACCGCGCCGCGTCGAACTCCGCCTGGGGCGTCGGGACGCCCGCGGGGGCGCGCAGTACCACGACATCGGCAGGCGCGGCGACATCGGCCTCCGTCCCAAAGAGGGCCAGCGCCGGCGCGGTGGTGTCGGTGAGGGTGAAGCCGGCCTCCCACAGCGCTTCCGGCGGGCGCACGAAGTCGGCGGCGGTCAGCTTGTCGCCCATGCCGTGCAGACCCTTGTCCAGCGGTGCGGCGTACCAGTCGGGCAGCGCGTAGCCGCGCACCGCCACGGAAAGCGTGCCCGGCGCCTGCCACGGCCCGCCGCCCAGCCAGTGCAGCACATACGCCAGCGCGTGCAACAGCGCGGGAGCGTGGCCGTCGGCCAGGGCGAACCAGTTGGCGATGGCCACCCGCCCGGCGCCATAGCGGGCCGTGCTGAGCAGCGGCGTGGCGGCGGGATCGTCGGCGACCAGCCAAGTTTGCGCGTCGCGCTGCCACAGCGGCTTGTCGAAGTACCACGCGGACAGCAGGTTGAGGTAGCTCACCGGCGCGCGGTCGGGCGTGGCGGCGTTGGTCGCGCTGCCGATGCGCGGAAAGGCGGTCAGGTCCAGCCCCGCCGGCGCCCCCTCCCCCGCGCGCGGCGCGGCCAGCGCCACATGGGCGTCGTAGGTGGCGATGGCCGGGGAGATCGCGTCCAGCACCCCGCCGCGCCAGGCGGTGCGGTTGCCCCCGCCATCCAGGAAGAGCCCGCCACCCCCGCGCACGAAGCCTTCGATGGCCGCCTGCTGCGCCGGGGTGAGGGCGTCCGGCTTGCACACCAGCACGTCCGCTTGTGCCGCCAGCGCCGCCGCGTCCACGGGCACGGCACGCACCGCGAGGGCCGTCACCCCCGGCAACTCCTTCCAATCCACCCCGCCGAACGTGGCCCCCTGCACCACCACCACGCGCTGCGCCAGCGCCAGCGTGGGCAGGAAACAGCAGAGCAACAGCAGGCGTTTCATGGGCGGATCTCCAAACCGGTAGCGCGTTTGGACAAATGGTCGTAGATACGGGAGTTCCTGTCAAGCGGCGACGCACCAGTCAAGGTCAGGCTCTGGGGGTGACCGCGGAAGCGCGCCCCTTCACCCGGCGATCCCCCGGTGCAGCACCACGGCACCGAGCATGAGCGGGTGCACCGTCACCTCGCGCAGGCCGGCGTCGCGCATGATGGCGGCGACAGCGGCGGGGGCCGGGTAGCGGCGCACGGAGTCGGGGAGGTAGGTATACGCCCCCGGGTCGGCACCGAGGAGGCGCGCGAGGAGGGGCGGCACGTGAGTGAAGTAGAGGAAGAACGCCTCGCGCAACACGGGGGCCGTGGGCCCGGTGATCTCTAGCGAGACGACGCGTCCGCCGGTTTTGGCCACGCGGCGCATCTCCGCATACAGCGCGGGCAGGCTGGCGACGTTGCGGTTGCCGAAGGCGATGGTCACGGCGTCGAAGCTGCCGTCGGGGAAGGGGGTGCGCAGCGCGTCGCCCTGCACGTAGGCGATGTCGCCGCCGCGCGTGCCGGCCACCGCAAGCATCTTCCCGCTGGCGTCGAGCCCCGTCACCGTCGCGCCGCACCCCGTCAGCGTGCGCGCCACGTCGCCGGTGCCGCAACAGAGGTCGAGGGCGGTCATGCCGGGCGTCAGCTCGCACAATGCCGCCTGTTTCCGCCGCCAGCGCGCGTCCAGCCCCAGGCTCATCAAGCGGTTGAGGGTGTCGTAGCGGTGGGCAATGGCGTCGAACATGGCGCGGTTGGCCGCCGCCTTGGCGCGCTGCGCCGCGGCGTCGGGGGGGTATTGCGCCTCGTCGGGGGTCATCCCTGCCATGCGGCTACCTCGGCGTCCC
This sequence comes from uncultured bacterium, assembly GCA_903928345.1. Taxonomy (GTDB): domain Bacteria; phylum Armatimonadota; class Hebobacteria; order CAIYQO01; family CAIYQO01. The sequence continues at coordinate 13,139 of CAIYQO010000264.1, forward strand.
AATCCGGCGGGGGGAAGGCGAAGCCGGTGATGTCCAACTGCCGCGCCGCCTGCCGCGTGGCGAGACGCCCGGCGAACTCGGCCATCGCGGGGGTGACGTGCCGGAAGTCCGGGCAGAGGCGGCGCAGGATGGTGAAGAGTGTGGCGCCGTACGTCTCCCCCGCGCGGTTGGTATCCGCCGGCGCGGGATGCGGGGCGGCGGGGAGAAACAGGCTGTCGTCGCCCAGGTAGAGCGTGCTGCCGCGCGGGCCGTCGGTGACGGCGACCAGCGGCACCTGCGCGCGCACGGCGTCGCGGTCGGGCAGGTGCGCCCACTCCAGCGCGTTGCAGGTGAGTACGCTGATGCTCGCCGCCAGTGCGGCCAGCGGCACGGCGGTGTCGCTCACGTTGCGCATCGCCGGGGCGCAGAGCACGGGGAGGTTCGACCGGTGCGCCAGCAGGTCGGCGAGCAGCGCGTTGGGCGCGCCGCAGACGACCAGCGCGTCGGCGTCGTCGAGGAGGGCCAGGTCGTCCGCCGTCGCCGTCCAGCGCACCATCGCCTGGCGCACGCCGATGGCCAGCTTGTCCCCGCGCGCGGAAAGGATGACCAGGCTGCTGTCGCTCGGGCAGTCGAGCACGCGCGGTGCGGCGGCGATGCCCGCCGCGGCCAGGAGCGCTCGCACCTCGCGTCCGAGGGCATCCGCGCCCACAGGCATATGCAGCGTGCCGCCCAGCGCCAGTGCGTAGCCGGCGCCCATGCCGCCGAGTTGCCGACGGAATCCGGTCACCGGGTATTCACCCGTCACCGTCTCCCGCGTGTCCGCCCCGCGCAGGCGGGCGAGCACCGGCTCCGCCAGGGTGAGGGTGCAGGCGGCGGTCGTGGCGTGGGGGGGCAGGGGGAAGGTCAACGCGTCGCCGGTGGGGCCGGTCACCACCACGCGCCCGTCGTCGCGCGGGGTGGCGGTCAGCGCGGGCAGGCTCTGGTCCAGGCGTACGCCGGCCAGCGGCCGCGGGGTTTCCACCACCACGTCGGGGTAGGCGGGGCCGAAGACAAGCACCCGGTCAGTGCCCATGGCGCATCGGCATGGCCGCCAGCGCGGTCAGCGGATCGACGGGCGCGGGCGGGGCGGCGTCGAGCACCTGCAGCGTCATGGCGATCTCGGTGCAGTTGGTGAACTTGGGGCAGCGCACGCACTCGCTCCACACCTTGCGCGGCAGGGTGTTGCGGTCGACCTCGGTGAAGCCCAGGCTGCCGAAGAAGTCGGGGCGGTAGGTCAGGCAGAAGAGGGTGGCCACGCCCAGCGCGCGCGCGTCGGCGATGCACGCGTCCACGAGCTGCCGCCCGTAGCCGCGCCGCTGCGCCGTCTCGTCCACCACCACGCTCTTCACCTCGGCCAGGTTGGCCCAGTTGACGTGCAACGCGGCGCACCCGACGATCTCCCCCGCCTCCTCGACGATGACGAAGTCGCGCAGGTCCTCGTACAGCTCGTGCAGCGCCCGCGGCAACATGTCCCCGCGCTCCGCGTGCCGATTGATCAGCCGCTGCATCCCCACCACATCCGCCACCACCGCCCGTCGCAATATCCCACTCATGGGGGTATTGTAGCAGAAAGGCGGGTTGGGTGTCATTTGGGGAAGGCATGGGTCAGTTCAGCAGCACCGTATGGAAGCCGGCGCCCGCCGCGCTCCGGAGTTGAGAACCTGCATTCGCGCTCGATAGGGTGGCAAGCGGACCTCCTTGGATAAAGTTAGCCTATCCCTGGAAATGGATAACCAGTTCCTGTATTATTGTCCCTGTATTCTGGACAGAGGGAAATGGTCGTGGGGTTCTACTTAGCCAGCATCGATCACCATCCCTCCCAAATCATCCATCATTGCTGCCAGTGTCGCTCCTTCGACATTCGGCGCTGGCGCCGTGGGATAATACAGCGGCAGAAGGATTCGCAGCGATTCTTCAACACGTGCGTCATTTGCAGTGAGAACCCCATTACGTAATTCGATAGATACACCAGCAATAAGACCCTTGGCCCAGGTCATTTCGAAAAACCCTCCTGAATTCCCTGATCGAAGATCACATCCCGACGTGAGGAAACCATACAATACCTTGTGATACCCAATTGGGAGTATACTGAAGTCGAGGAATGCATGGGATGATAATACCCGTAGTTTGGAAATTCTGTAATATCAGGCTTGTAGGGCGCAATTACCCTCCTGTCGATGCTTACTGGCTGATCTGCACGCAGGAGGAAGCAGAACAGCAAGTCATTACTCGATTGCTACCAGAGGATCGGCAGCAATACATAGATATGCACAACCAGTCCTGTCGCGACTACCAGCATCGGTTCTTCCTGGTTGCTGCAGATTTATCGGTTATATTGCCAATGCCCCGCTTCTTCCCCTATTCAAGTCAATGGGGTGCGTCCAATCCATTTCGAAGTATCGTGATAATATCAATCCTGACGCTTGAAGAGATACCTTTGATCGAGCCGATTCCTTCGCCTACCTGGTATGACATCGATAGATACCGATAAGAGTAGTATAATATATTCTCCTGTCTGAGTTGAAGGAATGCCCGATTCTCAGAGAATCGGTGTATACCGAGCAGATGGCAAGCGCGCGATCACTGTCGAAGTCCTTCGGCTGTATAAGGTGTCGACTAATTGTGCGCAGCAGTTGTAAGATGCCCTTGTACCGCTTGATGAGCGAGTTACGCTGGTCTTGGGCGATAGGGAGGACAAGGAAGCTTGTTCAGTATTCGTTGATCGGTAATCGTCGTAAGTTGCTTTCCAGATCGGTTTACCTCATGTTGGTAGAGTATGATCCGGTTTGCTTCATCGAGGAGCACGTCTACACCATCCGGAAAGGGGAAGGTTTCCCCACTGCCGGCTTCCACCAGTGCAGGTTGAAGGAAATACACAATGCGGTACGCGTATCTTTTCGTGTTCCTGGAAGCAATTCAGGATCATCCTCCATTTTATACCATGAGAGATAGGCTTCGACTGCATTCAATATTTTGTCAGGTGCGGGTTTGGGGTTACTGCGCTCCTTATCCCGCGTTGCTTCAATCTCATGTTGTGCTAGTCTTTGTCGAATAACACCCTTATCGGTTGAACAGTTAACATAAACAATAGGATTCTGGTTATTCGGCTGCAGATAGTGTCGAACGGATCGCAGCCGATATTTATCACGTATAGAAGTGCTCCCGACTTTCCCGACGAATTCCCAACGATCGGGGGCGTCGACATCTTCGCGCGTATAGTATTTGGTTTTGCCGGCATGTACCCAATAATCAATTTGGTATACTTCTCGCACAATGCCATCGAAGACAGCCAGAGCATAGTCGGCGGCTTCCCGGCGTTCACTTAACTTCCAGACACCCCGCGTCGACTCGTAGAGTTCTTGATCGTTCATTCCGTCATAATACTTATCGTTAATCCTAATGATGATACAAGGATCAGATATATCGACTGGGGATGGCGCTTCGTATGAAATCAATACCGCCAAAGGTATTCGACCATGAGAACCACTTCGCCATCCACGCGCTTCATTTGTTAAGTTCTGCTTGCCGAAAAGATCAATCGCGGCAGCTTCAACATGATAAGCTGTTTCTTCATCGGGAAGACCATAACACAAAATTTCAATCCGAGGTTCTAAGCCTTTGTTACGTAAAAACTGAATCTGTTGGACTTTTGCACTTTCTGTTGTATCGGAAAGGTGGGCATAAACTCTATTGCCTTTGCCCTTTCCCATGTAAAAGGGGAGATTCGTTTCGGGATCTACGTATATGTATACGTAGTATCCAAGCTTTTCGCTCATGCCACTCGGGAGTTTCTGAGTATCCATACTGATAGTCCTTACTGGTGCCGTTTAGGTTTGCGTGCCAGCGCGACGCAGGGTACTTCTTCGCGGATGGTTACGTGTCCGCAAATACAGTAAACAGAGTGAGAGGTTATCTATTTCCCTCCCTACCCTTCTTTCGTCCGTCGGGCAGGCGGGTCAGGTGTCGGGCGAGTTGTTATTCAAGTTAGACGATGAAGGCCTCCGCGCCCGTGGGTCAGCCGGTTTCGGTGTTATTCCGCACGGTCCGCGCGAACTCCTTGTTTGTTGCCGCGTATAGCTGGTAGACCCGGGTAAGGTCGGGGAGCAGCGCGGGGCGCAAGGAGATCCGCCGACCTTTATATCGATCACGAATGCAGGCCATCGACACCGGAGCGCGGCGGGCGCCGGCTTCCATACGGTGCTGTTGATCTCACCACTTCTTCCGCCATTGACGCCCGCCTGCATCCCCGTCTATGATTACCCCAGAACCGCCGACTGCGGGGAAGGGTGGGGCGTATGTTGAAGTGGGTGTTGGGGTTGGCCTTGCTGGCAACGGGTCTCGTGGCGTGGGGGCAACCGGCGCCCGCGGCACCGGCAGCGCCCGCGCCGCCGCCGCCTCCCCCGGTGGTGGTGACGACGCTGGTGACGAATCCGGACTTCTCCCTCGACAAGGACGGCGACAAGTGGCCGGACGAGTGGCCGCACGAGAAGTGGATGAGCTGGGGGCAGGAGGGCGATGTCCATTACCTGCGCATGACCAGCGAGAAGCCGGGCGAGACGTACCTGCTGTACAAGCGGATCTACCTGCCCAACCCCCGCCCCGCCGCGTTGGAAATACGGATGCGCGTGCGCTACACCGACATACAGCACGGCAAGGAAAGCTGGTACGACGCGCGCTTTTTCGGCCATTTTAAGGACGACAAGGACAAGGTGGTGCGCCCCGAGCCCGGCGGCTTCCCCACCTTCCAGGGCACCAGCAAGGGATGGGTGGACACCACCACCGTCATCCGCGTGCCGAAGACCGCCGCCTACCTGGAGTTGATGCCGGTGCTCTTTAACGTGGCGAGCGGCAGCCTCGACCTGTCGTTCGTGCAGGCGTACCCCGCGTCGGCGTATCTCATCCCCGTGCCGCCGGTGGTGGCCTCCACGCCGTGGGTGAAGGAGAAGGACGCCGTGTTGCCGCCCGAGCTGCACGTGGACGGCGCCGAGTTGAAGACCCCCGACGGCAAACCCGTCTGGCTGCAAGGCCTCTGCCTGGACAGCCTGGAGTGGTCGGCGGGCGGCGAAAAGCTGGATAAATCCCTCCCCGTGGCCATCGAGGGGTGGCACAGCAACGTGATCCGCCTGCCGGTCACGGAGAACTTCTGGTTCGGGCGCGGCCCGTGGCAGGCGAACGACGGCGGCGTGGGGTACCGGAAGATCGTCGACACGGTCATCGCCGAGGCGGCCAAGCGCGGGGCCTACGTGGTGCTCGACTACCACAGCTTCGGCACGCCGGGGCCGGAGGCGGTGGCCTTCTGGCGCGACGCCGCGGTGCGCTATAAGAACCACCCGGGGGTGATCTACGAGCTGCTCAACGAGCCGATTCCCGCCGACTGGAAGGAATGGCGCGATGGCGGTCTGCTGACGCGCGACGACCTGCTCAATCGGGCGAATGATGAAGTCTTCGACTCGCCGGGCATGCAGGGGTTGCTCGATACCGTGCGCTCCACCGGCGCGCACAACGTGGTGGTCGCCGGCGGCATCGGCTGGGGGTACGAACTGGCCGGCCTCAACGACGGCTACGCCCTTACCGAGCGCGCCGACGGCCACGGCATCATGTACTCCAGCCACCTGTACCCGTGGGCGAAGAATTGGGAGAAATGCCTGGTGCCCGTCCTCGGCAAATACTGCATCTTCTCCGGCGAGGTGGGCAGCCCGCCGCTGGACTGGAAGGGTTTTGACTTCATCAAGCCGGAGTGGCGCATCCCCGACGTGGGCGACTGGCCCAACGATGCCATCGGCCTCATCCAGAAGTACAAGATCAACTGGACCGGCTTCAGCTTCCATCCCAGTTGCGGCCCGTGCGCCATCAGCGACTGGGACTACACCCCCACGCCGTATTGGGGGGCCTTCGTGAAGGACGCGCTGGCGGGGAAGCAGTTTGTGATTAAGAAGATGCGGTAGGAGACGGGGGGTAATGGAAAGTGAAAAATTGAAAATGAAAAATACAAAGTGCGTGACGGGCGAGGCATTTTCCATTTTTCAATTCTCATTTTTCACTTTGCATTGAGGTAACTATGTTCGACATCACCTTCATCGGTCATATCTGCCGCGACGAAGTGTTTCCCTTTGGGGGGGCGGCGTATGTGCAGGCGGGGAGCGCGGTGCTGTGCGGGGCCATGGTGGCGCCGCGGGCGGGGGCGCGAACGGCGGCGGTGACGCGCATGCACCCGGCGGACGACGGCCTGCTCGACGCGGCGCGCGCGGCGGGGGTGACGTGGTTCGTCACGCCGTGCGCGACGACCACGGCGGCGCGGGTGGTGCACCCGTCGGCGAACGTGGACGAGCGGCAGCTCTACGTGCTCGATGACCCCGGGCCGTTCACGATGGCGGATGTCCCGACCGGGCTGCAGACGGGCATCATCCACCTGGCGGGCATCTCCGATCACGAATTCACGCTCGACTTCCTTCGCGCCCTGCACGCGGCGGGGTACGCGCTGTCGCTGGATTTCCAGAGCTTCGTACGCGTGATCGGGCCGGAGCGGGAGATTGTCTTCAGCGACGTGCCCGCCAAGCGGGAGATCGCCGCTTTGCTCACCGTGGCGAAGCTGGACGTGGTGGAAGCGGAGCTGCTCACCGGCACGCGCGACCTGCCGCGCGCGGCGCGCATCATCGCCGATTGGGGCGCCCGCGAAGTGCTTATCACCGAGGCCCGCGGCGCCACCCTCGCGGTGGACGGCGCCGTCTACACCGCCCCCTTCACCAACCGCACGCAGGTGGGCCGCACCGGCCGCGGCGACACCACCATCAGCGCCTACCTCGCCCGCCGCGCGCGCGGCCCCGTGGAGGCCCTCCGCTTCGCCGCCGCCCTGGTCTCGGTGAAGATGGAGACGCCGGGGCCGTTTGGGGGGACGATTGCGGAGGTGGAGGCGCGGATGGGGGAGATTGTGGTGGGGAATGCAAAGTGAAAAATGGAAAGTGGAAAGTGGAAAATGGGATACGAGGTGCAGAGGCGGTGATTCGAAGGCAAACTATCGGCTGTTAGCCCGAAGGGCTCGCATTCGTCAGCCTGGGGCGTCCCGCCCGTGACCTCAGGTTTATCCTAACCCAATCGCTTGCTCGACGCGTCCCGTGCCCCTTGGCGGGTAGGTTTTCGCGATTTTCGGCTAGGCGGCGGCGGCCTGCACCAGGGTCTCGGCGTCCAGAGTGACCC
>CAIYQO010000265.1 GCA_903928345.1 uncultured bacterium
AACATCGGCCTGCAAGAAAGATTCTTGCTCGCAGGGACGATTCCTCCTTACGCCCCAAGATTCTCAAGCGAAAGTCCTGGTACTTCATCTCGATTATACCATTGCCTTTCATTTTTGATATACTACAAGGACTGCTTGTTTTCCTATAATGGAGTTACTCATGCCGCAGCGGCTCTCTCCCGCCGCGCTCACCTCGCCCGTCGCCGCGCCTGTGGCGGTGCGCTACAACTGGGCCTTCAACCCCGCCGGGGTGCTGCGCAACGCCGCCGGCCTGCCCGCCAGCCAATTCCGCACGGACACCTGGGCGTATGACGCGGCGACCGCGGCGATGGAGCTGTGGCCGTAAGAGAGAATGCACAATGGGAGGACCGATGAACGGTCAATTGATTGCGCTATTTCCGCCCCTTTCGATCACGCTGAAGGACGGCCGACCCGCGCGGCTGCGGTTGCTGGCGCCCGGCGACGGGGAGGCGCTGGCGGCGTTCTTTCTCGGGGTGCCGCGGCATGATATCCGCTTCTACGCGCCGTACCCACTCGACCGGGAGCACGCCGAACGTGACGCCGCCGCGGCGCACGATCCGGGCACCATCATGGTGGTGCTGGAGATGCCCGACGGGGGCATCGGCGGGCTGGCGTCGTGCTGGAAGGCGGACACGGCGATGGGCACCTTCGGCCTCGTGGTCGCCGGCGCATACCAGGAATGCGGCGCCGGGCGCGCGCTGATGACGCGCCTGCTCGAGGTCGCCACCGCGGCCGGCCCCCCGCGTATGGAACTCACCGTGCAGTGCGCCAACACCCGCGCCGTGGCGCTCTACACCTCCCTCGGCTTCACCGTGGTGCGCGAGCAAACCCTCACCCGCGACCCGGCGGCGGGGTTTGCGGATGAGGCGGAGTTGGCGATGGAGCGGGAGATGGGGTAACGATCTTCCATACTCCCGCATTTTGCAATTTACGGGGCGACCGAGGTCGCAACTGGTCGGCCATGCGGCCAGCCGTCCGCCTGCGCGGACGGGGAGAAGGAACAGGATTTACGATTTTGGTGCGTTCGCGCACGCCTGTCATCGACGCGGAAAGTGGGGACAGCTACGAATTTTCCGGCAGGCTGGTCGTGTCATTCGTCCCGGCGACGGGAAAATTCGAAGCAGTCCCCATTTTCCGCTTACCGTTACTTTGCCCGAAGGAGACATGCCATGCTCACCCCTGCCACCCTCACCACCCCCGGCGCCTTTGTCGTGGGCTGTAACTACTGGGCGTCTCATGCGGGGACGTTGATGTGGCGGGACTGGCAGCCGGCGGTGGTGGACGAGGATTTGCGGCGGCTGGCGGCGGGGGGGGTGCAGGTGCTGCGCGTCTTTCCGCTGTGGGCGGACTTTCAGCCCCTCGATCCCCTGTACGGCGGCGGCGGGACCTTTGTGGAGGCGCGGCACGGCGAGGAGCCGCTGCCCACGCCGGACGGGATGTCGGAGACGATGCTGGCGCGCTTCGGCGAATTCTGCGCGTTGCTGGACAAGCACGGGCTGACCTGTATTGTGGGGTTGCTCACCGGGTGGATGAGCGGGCGGCTGCACGTGCCGCCATTGCTCGCCGGGCGCAACGTGCTCACCGACCCGACGGCGTTGCGCTGGGAGCGGCGCTTTGTGGATAGCTTCGTGACGCGCTTCAAGGATCGTCCGGCCATCCTGGGCTGGGACCTGGGCAACGAGTGCAACTGCATGGCGGAGGCCGACCGCGACGCCGCCTACGCATGGAGCGCCCTCATCGCCGCCACCATCCGCGCTGCCGACCCGACCCGCCCGGTGGTCAGCGGCATGCACAGCCTGACCCCCACCGGCGCGTGGACGATGCAGGACCAGGGAGAACTGACCGACCTGCTCACCACTCATCCGTACCCCGCCTTCACACCGCACTGCGACCTGGATCCCATCAATACGCTGCGCCCGCTGTTGCACGGCACGGCGGAGTCGCGCCTGTACGCCGACCTGGGCGGCAAACCCTGCCTGTGCCAGGAGACGGGCACGCTGGGCAACATGTACGCCGGCGAGGCGGTGGCCGCCGACTTTCTGCGCGCCACGCTCTTTTCGCTGTGGGCGCACGACTGCCACGGGCTGATCTGGTGGTGCGCCAACGACCAGACGCATCTGAAACACGCCCCCTACGACTGGTGCGCGGTGGAGCGCGAGTTGGGCTTGCTGCGCGTGGACGGCACGGCCAAGCCCGTGCTCGGGGAGATGGGCGCCTTCCGCCGGTTCCTGGACACGCTGCCCTTCCCCACGCTGCCCGCGCGACGGCGGCAGGCGGTATGCGTGCTCACCCGCGGGCAGGACACCTGGGGCGTGGCGTACAGCACCTTCATCCTGGCGAAGCAGGCGGGCTTCGACGTGGAATTTCAGTACCACGACCAGCCGCTGAAAGAGGCGCCGCTGTACCTGCTGCCCTGCCTGAGCGGCTACGAGATTCTCGCCCGCCGGCAGTTGCTGGAGATCATCGCGCGGGTAGAGGCCGGCGCGTCGCTGTACGTCTCCCTGGACGACGCGTTGCCCAGCCACTTCGCGCAGTTGACCGGACTGGAGCCACAGACGCGGGAACGGCGCACCGCCCCGGCGAGCTTCACCTGGGAGGGCGACGCCTTCACCCTGCCCGCCGACTACCGGGTGAACCTGCGCCCGCTGCGCGCGGAGGTGCTGGCGGCGGAAGCGGACGGCAACCCGGTCCTCACCGTGGCGCCGCTGGGGCAGGGCACGGTGTATTACTGCAACCTGCCGGTGGAGATCGCCCTCACGCGCACCCCGGGCGCCTTCCACGCCCCCAACGCCGCGCCGTGGTGGCATCTGTACCGGCACATCGCCGCCGGCGTGCTCGCCGACCGCGCAGCGGGGAGCACCTCCCCGCACGTGATCCTCACCGAGCACGACCTGGCCCCCGACCGTCGCCTGGTGGTAGCGATCAACCTGTCACCGACCCCGGTAGCGGCCCCCGTCGCCCTCGCCCCCGGCTGGGCGCCGGCCGAGACGTTCCGCGGCAGCGTGGAGGCCCTTCCCGCCCACGACGCGGTGGTCTTCAGCGTGGTGCGGGGGTAACGGTTCACCGCGGCGGTTGGGGGGGGGTGGTCACTGTTTGGAACAGGGCGGGAGCCCGGCTCGATCCTTTGCAGGGGCTGTCCCGTAGCCAATCAATATACCGCCACGGGACAGCCCCTCAGGTATCCGTGCGCAGGTTATACGCTCATGATAGGTGCAGCGTCGAAGACATCTTTTTCCGCGCGTGGCGCTACGGGACAGTCCCTGCAAAAAGCGCGTCCCGCCGCATTTCTGGTACAATACCCTCACAGAGGAGCGCTTGCCATGCCATTCCCCCGGTATCTGCTTTCCCTCGCCCTCGCCCTCGCCCTGTGCGCGCTGGGCTGCGCTTGTGCGGCGACGACCTATTACCTGGCGCCGAACGGCAACGACCGTTGGTCGGGCACGCTGGCGGCGCCGAACCGGGCGCGGACGGACGGGCCCTTCGCCACGCTGGAACGCGCGCGCAATGCCATTCGCACGCTGAAAACGGCGGGCGGATTGCCGGCCGGCGGGGTGGTGGTGGAGCTGCGCGCGGGCACCTATGCGCCGGCGCACCCGTTCGCGCTCGACGCCCGGGACGGCGGCACCGCGGCGGCGCCCATCGTCTACCGGGCGCGCAAGGGGGAGGCCGTGCGCGTGATCGGCGGCGCGGCGGTGACGGCGTGGGGGCCGGTGACCGATGCCAAAATCCTGGCGCGGCTGGACCCCGCGGCGCGCGCCCACGTGCGGGTGGCGGACCTGCACGCGCTGGGCGTGACGGACTGCGGCATCCCGACCGGCGGCTGGGGGCAATGGGAGCAGGCAAACCGGTTGGAGCTGTTCTTCCAGGATCGCCCGATGACGATGGCGCGCTGGCCGAACGAGGGGTTCACGAAGATCGCCGACGTGCAGGGCGCCACCCCGATCGGGATGAACGGCGAGCACGGCTGCAAAGAGGGGGTACTCGTCTACGACGGCGACCGACCCGCGCGCTGGGCGGAGGAGAAGGATATCTGGGTCGACGGGTACTGGTTCTGGGATTGGGCGGAGCAGCGGCAGCAAGTGGCGCGCGTGGACGCCGCCAAGCACCAGCTCATCCTGCAACCGCCGCACCACGATTTTGGCTATCGCAAGGGGCAGTGGTTTTACGCCTATAACGTGCTGGCGGAACTGGATCAACCTGGGGAGTGGTATATCGATCGCGCGGCAGGGTTGCTCTACTTCTGGCCGCCGACGCCGCTGGACACCGGACGCGCGGTGGTGTCGGTGCAACCGTCGATCGTCACGATGAAGGATACTGCCTATGTCACCCTGCGCGGGCTCACGCTGGAGGCCGCGCGGAACGCCGCGGTGACCATCGACGGCGGCACCGGTTGCCGGGTGGTCGCCTGCACCATCCGCAACTGCGGCGGCTGGGCGGTCACCGTCACCGGCGGCACGGCGCATGCCGTGGTGGGGTGCGACATCAGCGAGACCGGCGACGGCGGCATCGCGCTGACCGGCGGCGACCGGCGCACCCTGACCGCCGCCGGGCTGCGCGCGGAAAACAACCATATCCACCACTATAGCCGCTGGAACCGCGTCTACCAGCCGGGCATCGCCCTCAACGGCGTGGGGAATATCGCGGCGCACAACCTGATCGACAACGCGCCGCACGAGGGCATGTCCTTCAGCGGCAACAACCACGTCATCGAATACAACGAGATCCACAGCGTGTGCTACGAGTCCAACGACGCCGGGGCCATCTACGCCGGGCGCGACTGGACGATGCGCGGCACGGTGGTGCGCTACAACTACCTGCACGACCTTAGCGGCTACCAGGGGCGCGGGTGCGTGGGGGTGTATTACGACGATCAGCTCAGCGGCAACCAGGCCATCGGGAATCTGTTTTACAAGGTCGCGATGGCGGTGCAGATCGGCGGCGGGCGCGATGTCACGGTGACGAACAACGTCATGGTCGACTGCCCGCAAGCCTTCCTGCTCGACGCCCGCGGACTGGGGTGGGCCGCCGGGTCGTATGGCCTGGGCACCCTCAAGGCGGGCCTGAACGCCGTGCCGTATCGCGACGCGCCGTGGAAGGACCAGTATCCCGCGCTGGTCGGCGTGCTGACCGACGAGCCGATGGCCCCGAAGGGCACGGTGGTGACGCGCAACATCCTGGTGAACAGCCCGTTCGGCTCCTTCGAGGCGAAGGCGAAGGCATACATGACGGTGGGCGACAACCCAATCACCGGCGACCCGCACTTCGTCGATGCCGCACACGGGAACTTCCAACTGCGCGACGACGCGCCGGCGTTCAAGCTGGGCTTCCAGCGTATCCCCGTCGACAAGATCGGCCTGTACCGTGATGACGACCGCGCCTCCTGGCCGGTGACGCACACGGTGCGCCCGGTGGACGCCCCGGCGCCGAAGGTGGGCGACGTGCGGCCCACCTTCACCGTGCCGCGCCTGGCGGTGACCCCGGCGGACTGGGGCACGGACACCGTCGTGCCGGGGGGGAGCATCCTGCTCGCGCAGAACATCGATGGCAGTCCGCTGGCCCCGCACAGCGTGGCCTGGCTGGCGTGCGACGCTACGGGGCTGCGTGTGGCCATCGTCAACGATGTCAACCCCGCCAAACCCCTCCATACCGGCGCGCACTGGGGCGCCGACGACGCGGTGGAGATCGCGCTGCGCACCCCGGCGGGCAAGGCCGACGCCCCCATTCTGGTGTTGCGCGGCTTCACGAACGGCAAGTGGGAGAGCAGCGACGAGGCCGGCGCTCCCGCCGCCGCCGTGCAGCGCGCCGCGCAGGGTGTCGTCTACACCGCCGCCGTGCTCGACAAGTCCCACTGGCGCGCGGAATGGCGCATCCCCTACGCCGCCCTAGGCCTCACCCCGTCGGCAAAGACCCGCTGCGATTGCAACATCACCATACGCAAAACCGCCGGCGACCAGTGGCTGATGTGGCACGGTACCGGCGGCAATAGCTGGGTGGTGGGGAACGCGGGGGTGATTGAGATTGCGAAATTTTGAATGCTGAGTTTGGAGTTTGGATATCTTCGGCGGCTGGAATACAGCATCATTCAAAACTCATGATTCAACATTCAAAATTCCGTCGTGGTATAATTACGGCATGCGGAAGCTGCGCCCCTGGCAGAAATGGCTGGTATATCTCGGCTTGGGCCTGGTGGCGCTGCTGATTTGCGGGTGCGCGTGGGTGCTCTTCGCCCTTGCGCAGTTCTTCGCGCCCACCAATGACCGCGACAATGTCGACCCGGCGCGGCAGGCGGAGATGCTTACGATTCTTATCCAGGCCGGCCCGCTGGCGCCCGTGCCTGCCGGGGCGACGATGGGGCGGGTCTACACCGAGGGCAACATGTTCGCGCGCCGCTTCCACGCCGGCTTCACCGCGCCCCCCTCCGTCATCAAGCGCTGGGTCGCCGCGTCGCCCGGACTGGATGTGGCGCACGTGGAGAAAGACGCCACCACCACGCTCTACACCATCGACCACCCCGTCAACCACCCCACAAGCGGCGAACGCGTCACCGTCGCTATCAACTGGGCCGCGGGGCAGGTGGTGTTGTATATGGAGACGGGGTGAGGCGGCGGAATTTTGAATGTTGAATTCTGTGTTTTGAATTATGCGGTATTCCGGTTACCGATGATAGCCCCGCATGCAAAACTTAAAATTCAGAATTCAAAATTCTGCCGATATGTTATAATCACCTCACTTTAGACTGAGCATCCGGGTACGTCGCGCATCGGTGCGGCGTGCCCTGTTTGTGCGTTGGTGGTTTCATGCTCTATGATCTGGTGCGGAGTTTGGCGCATAGCGCGGTGTTGGAGCCGTTGCGGGCGGGGTGGCGCGCGGGGGCGCGGCGGCAATGGCTGAGCGGGGTGCGCGGCACCGGGCGCAGCCTGGCGACGGCGGCGTTGCTGCAGGCACGGCGCGAGGTGGATGCCCCGCGCGTGCAGTTCATCCTGACCCCGTCGCTGGAGCGCGCGGAGACGCTGTTTGCCGACCTGAGCACCCTCCTCGGACGCGACGCCGACGTGCCGGTGCTGCTCTGCCCCTCGCTGGAGGGGTTGCTCTACGAAGAAACCTCCCCCGACACCCAGCTCGTGCGCGAACGCATCTCCACGCTGGCGCGGCTGGCCACCGGGGAGCGGCTGATCGTGATCGCCACCCCCGACGCCGCGCTGCACCGCACCCTGCCGCCCCAGACGCTGCGAGACGCCGCGCGCACCGTGCGCCGGGGCGAGGAGATCCCCCCCGCGGAGCTGGCGACGTGGCTTACCGCGATGGGCTACGCGCGCACCCCGCTGGTGGAGCTGCCCGGGCAATTCAGCATGCGCGGCGGCGTGCTCGACATCTACCCCTCTACGGAATCCGAGCCCGTGCGGCTGGAATTCTTCGGCGACGAGATCGACGCCATGCGCGTCTTCGACCCGGGTAGCCAGCGCTCGCGCGGCGCGAGCCCCGAGGTCACCCTTTACCCCGCACGCGAAGTGCTGCTGATGCCCGCGCGCGTGGAAGTAGCCGCGCCGGCCATCCGGGCCGCGCTGCAGGCGCGGTTGGCGGAACTCTCCCACACGCCGATCCGCCTACTCGGCGACGACGGCGACGAGGAGCTGCTCTCCCCCGCCGAGCGCCTGACCGCGAAGATTTCCCACGAGTTGGAACTGCTCACGCAAGGGATCTACTTCAACGGCGTGGAGTATTACCTGCCCTACCTATATCCCGAAGGCACGACGCTGCTCGACTACCTGCCCGACGACAGCATGGTGATCCTCGACGAGTTAGAGCACCTGGCGCATGCCTTCCACCGCTTCGGCGAAGGCATCGCGCAGCTCGAGGAGAGCCGCCTCACCCGCGGCGCGCTGCTGCCCACCCCGCATCCCCTCTACCTGTCGCTCCCCGACGGCCTCACCCGCCTCGCCGCGCACCCCGCCGTGGCGATCAGCCTGCTGCCGCCGGCGTCGGACGCGAGCTTCACCGATCCGCCGGTAAAGAGCATCGACTTCGAAGACGAACCCGAATCCAAAATCCAAAATCCAAAATCCGCAATTCTCGACGGCGCGCTCGTCGATCTCCCCTGCCAGTTGCCGCTCAACTATGCGCTGGCGGCGGATCAGTTGGCGGCGGACCTGGCGAACTGGCTGCGCGATGGGTATGCCATCGTCGTGGCCACGCACCAGGAGCACCGCATGGCGGAGATGCTCGGGGCCGCCGGGCTGCCCATCGTCTCCGGCGACGACGCGCGCCAGGGCGAGGGGGACGCGCCCACGGGCGTGGTGCTCATCCGCCGCGCGGAGCTGAACGAAGGCGTGGCGCTGCCCGACGCGCGGCTGGCGATACTCACCGACGGCGAGCTACTCGGCTGGCAAAAGCAGCGGCGCAGCGTGCGCCGGCGGCAGTCGCCGGGGCAGGCGGTCGGCAGCGTGGGGCAGCTCACCCCAGGCGACTACGTGGTGCATATCAACCACGGCGTAGGGCGCTACACCGGGCTGGTGCGCCGCGACGTGCAGGGGGTGGAGCGCGAGTTCCTGCAGGTGGACTACGCCGGCGCGGACAAGCTCTTCGTGCCCGTGGATCAGCTCGACCGCGTGCAAAAGTACATGGGGTTGGATGACGGCGCCCCCGAGGTCCACCGCCTGGGGGGGGGGGAATGGGAGCGGATCAAAAAACGGACCCGCAAGTCCACCGAAGAGCTGGCTAGGCAACTGCTGCAGCTTCAGGCACTCCGCTCCCGTCAACAGGGTCATCCCTTTACCCCCGACACCCCGTGGCAGCGCGAAATGGAGGAGGGCTTCCCCTGGGTGGAAACCCCCGACCAGTTGCGCGCTATCGACGAGGTGAAGGCGGACATGGAAACCCCGTATCCCACCGACCGCCTCATCTGCGGCGACGTGGGCTACGGCAAGACGGAGGTCGCCATTCGCGCCGCCTTCAAGGCGGTGATGGACGGCAAGCAGGTGGCCGTGCTGGTGCCCACCACCGTGCTCGCCTCGCAGCATTTCCGCACCTTCCGCGAGCGCGTGGCCGCCTACCCGGTGCGCGTGGCGCTGCTCTCCCGCTCCGTGTCGCGCAAGGAGCAGACGAAGGTGGCCGCGGATGTCAACGGCGGCGCGGTGGATATCCTCATCGGCACCCACCGCATCCTGTCGCAGGACGTGAAGTTCAAGCAACTCGGCCTCATCATCATCGACGAGGAGCAGCGCTTCGGCGTGAAGCAGAAGGAACACTTCAAGAAGCTCGCGCCGGGGGTGGATATCCTCACCATGTCCGCCACGCCCATCCCGCGCACGCTGCACATGGCGCTGTCCGGGCTGCGCGAGATGTCCCTCATCAACACCCCGCCGGAGGGGCGCATGCCGGTGCGCACGCTGGCGATGGAGGCGGACGACGAGGTGCTGCGCGAGGCGATCCTGCGCGAGCTGGACCGCGACGGGCAGGTCTTCGTGCTGCACAACCGGATTTCTTCCATCTATCACGTGGCGGAGCGCATCCGCGGCGTGGTGCCGCAGGCGCGCGTGGCGGTGGCGCACGGGCAGATGGAAGAGGGCGAACTCGACCGCATCATGCTTGACTTCTACGAGTGCAACTTCGACGTGCTCGTCTGCACGGCGATCATCGAGAATGGGGTGGACTTCCCCAACGCCAACACCATCATCGTCGATCAGGCGGAGATGTTCGGGCTGGCGCAGCTCTACCAGTTGCGCGGACGCGTGGGGCGCAGCGACCGCCAGGCCTACGCGTATCTCACCTGGCGCCCGCGCAAAAAACTTTCCGAGACGGCGCAGGAGCGCATCGCGGCGCTGAAGGAGTTCTCCACGCTGGGCGCGGGGTACAAGGTGGCGTTGCGCGACCTGGAGATCCGCGGCGCGGGCAACCTGCTCGGTGCCGAACAGAGCGGCGTGCTCGCCGCCGTCGGCTACGACATGTATTGCCAGATGCTGGAAGAGGCGGTGGCGATGGTGCGCGGCGATTACGTGGAGCCGGAGCGCGAGGTGACCATCGACCTGCCGCTGGACGCCTTCCTGCCGCAGGACTACGTGTCCGATCTCAACCAGCGCATCGATCTGTACCGCCGTCTCGCCGGCGTGCGCCAGGGGCGTTTCGCGGAGGACTTGCGCACGGAGATCCTCGACCGCTTCGGCAGACCCCTCCCGGTGCCGGTGGACAACCTCTTCCGCCTCATCGGCGTGAAGCTGATGGCGCTGGAGACGGGCATCACGTACATCGGCACGGAGCGCGGCGCGGTGGTGCTGCGCCTCGACCCGCAGCGCAGCCTGTCGCCGCAGGCGGTGAAGCGGCTGCAGGCGGAAGCGCCCAAATGGCGCGACCGCGGCCTGCCCGCACCCGCCTTCACCCCCGATCGCGTCACCGTGTTCACGCACCAGGTGGACCAGCCGACGCTGCTCGGGATGCTGGAAGAGATCGCCGACCGCCTGCGCGCCATCGAAAGCGAAGTGCTCAAAGCGCCGCGCCCCCGCCCCATCACCACCGCCAACCGCCGCAACGATGCGGACATGCGGCCGTTCGGGGGATAGCCAGCGGCGCCCGATTTGGGCAGGGTTTGGAGAGCACAATGCCGCCGACTATCCCTGTCGGCATTATCCGTCTATAATAGTAACGGACAGACCGCGGGAACAGGGACGTTTCTATTGCGGTTACGGATTGTCGGGTACACTCAGGCACGGTAACGAGGGTGAAGGCGCCGCCTACGCGTTTGCACCAAAAACCGCACAGGGTTGCGTCACCATGTCGCGAACGGGTAGGGCGGAAGGGGGTAATCATGGCGGAGCAGATACATATCGCGCTCACAGCGCGTAAAGGGACGGGTTCGGCGGAGTCACGGCGCGTGCGGGAAGCCGGGAGAGTGCCGGGCGTGTTGTCCGGCCACGGCGAGCCGCTGGCCGTTTCGGCGGACATGATCGCCTTCGCGAAGGCCGTCCCGCCGGCGCAGTACGGCGCGGCCATCATCGAGATCACGCTGGACGGCGAACCCGCGGGGTCGGCGCTGGTCAAGGGCGTACAGGTTCACACGCTGTCGCGCCGCTTGCTGAGCATGGAACTGCAGCGGGTGACGGGCGAAGAGCGCATTCAAGTCTCGGTGCCGGTGGTACTGGACGGCACGCCGCCTGTCGGCGCGGTGCTCGAGCAGTTGCTGCATAACGTGTCGTTGCGCTGCCGCGCGGACGCGGTGCCGCAGACGCTGACCTTCGACATCGGATCGCTGGCCGTGGGCGACGTATTGCACGCCGCGCAATTGGCCCTGCCCATCGGGGGCGAGTTGCTGATCAACCCCGACGAATTGATCGCCATCATCGTCGGCCCGACCGTGTCCGAGGAAGAAGAGCCGGTAGTCACGGAAGCCGTCGCCGGTCCGGAGCTGAGCGGGGACAAGCAGAAGACGGGCGCGGAAGAGAAATAACGGTAATCCCGGTGTCAAGATGACAAGGTGAGGGGGTGACCTATCGGTCGATAGGTCACCCCCTTTCCACGTCAGTTACGCCGTCGCGCCGGCCAGCGTGTGGCGGGCGAGGACGCGCAGGGTTTCCACCTGATATTCGGCGTCCACCGCCGCCTGCTGCAGGGTGGCGACAAGGGTGCGCAGCCGCGGCAGCGCGGCGGCGTCGCCTTCCACGCGCAGGGTGAGGGCGGCGATACATTCCAACCAGCCC
This sequence comes from uncultured bacterium, assembly GCA_903928345.1. Taxonomy (GTDB): domain Bacteria; phylum Armatimonadota; class Hebobacteria; order CAIYQO01; family CAIYQO01. The sequence continues at coordinate 11,709 of CAIYQO010000265.1, forward strand.
AGCGCGTGCTCGAAGGCCTGCTGGTTGAACCAGAGAACCTGCTGATACCGATTCACTCCGAGCAGACGCTGCAGCTCCGGATCGCTGAAGAGGGCTTCCACCACCTCCGCGGCGGTGATCTCCGGCGTGAACCAGCGCTGATGTTCGGTGAGCAGCTTCACGGCGGCCACGCCGCGCCACGCGGCGTCCTCAGCGAGCCCGAACTCCTCCAACGCCCCGGCCAGGATGCGCCCGAGCAGCCACTCGTCGATCCACGCGCGGCTCTGCGCCGGGTAGTCCGTGGTGACGACCTTCCCCAGCGCGTGGGTGCAGACCCAGCCCAAGAGGGTGCCCCACGCCTCGCGGTCGTCGCCCAGGCGGGCAACCGGATCGTCGGGATCGTCGGTCAGCGCCAGCGTGGCCGTGAGGACGGCACGCACCTCGCCCGCCAGCGTCTCCGGCGGGGCGTCGACGCCGGTGAAGCTCGCCACCGCGCGCAGCAGCGTCGCGGCACGGGCAGTCACGTCGTCGAGCAGCGCGGGGTCGGGTGTGGCGCCGCGCGCGGCGAAGAGGCGCGTGAAGAGGTCGCCGTTCACCAGCGACTTGTACGGCCCGTGCACCGGCTGCAGGAAGATCTCGCGCAGCGCCTCGTCGATACTCGGCACCCCGCGCCCGTTCAGGTAGCCGGCCAGGTGGGCGTAGTGGTGCCACGCGTTGTCCACCACCTCGCGGAAGTCCATGAAGACGTGGAAGCGGTAGGCGCCCAGCTCCACGTAGAGGCCGCGCTCGCACAGCTCGCGGCTGTTGCGTAGGTATTCCAGCCCGCTGGTCATGTCGCGGAAGATGGTGAAGTACTCCCCGTCGTCATGCAGGCCCAGGCCTTCGCCCAGGCTGTGCTGCGCCAGCGTTTTGCCCTCGGCGCCCTTCACCGCGTAGGCGGCGGAGGTGCGAATCCATCCGCGCGCTTCCGCCCACTTGTTGTGGTAGAGCACCAGCCCGCGCTCGTCGCCGGCGCGGTTGGAATACGCAAATACGTCCTCGTTCACCCCGCCTTCGGCGGAGAAGAAGTCGTAGAGCAGGAAGTGCGTGGCCTCCGCGAAGACGTGGCGGCGGTGCAGCAGCGGGAAGATCTCCCGCTCGTGACGGCGCACCAGCTCCTCCTTGGGCCACTCGTCCCAGTAGGCACGGCGGAACTCCATGCCATACTTCTCGGAGAACCCCTCTACCTGCCCGTGGCCGAACATGGGCAGCCCGGGGAGCGTGCAGAGCACCGTGCAGATGCCGAAGTACTTGTCCCCGGTGCCGAACTGGTCGATGGCGGTGCGCTCGTCCGGGTTGTTCATGAAGTTCACGTAGCGCTTGAGGATCTCCGGGTCGAATTCCAGCGTGTTCTTGATCACCGAGCGGTACTTGGCGTTGTCCTCGTCGCGTAGCATGTTCATGAAGGCGCTGTTGTACACGCGGTGCATGCCCAGCGTGCGTACGAAGTACCCCTCCATAAGCCAGAAGGCTTCGGCGAGGAGCAGCGTGTCGGGGGCTTCCGCCGCCACGCGGTCCACCACCTCGCGCCAGAACTCCACCGGGAAGGCCTCGTGGAACTGCGGGCGCGTCATGGCGTGGTCGGCGCGGGAGGGGATGTCGCCGCCGTGGCCGGGCTCGGGGAACCACAAGCGCTGGTAGTGCTTCTTGGCCAGCGTCATGGCGGCGTCGAAGCGGATCACCGGGAAGTTGCGCGCCACGTGCAGGATGGTCTGAATGACCGCCTCGCGCACCTCGGCGAGCAGGTAGTTGAGCTGCGCGGTGTCGTTCCACGGCATGCTGGTGCCGTCGTTGCCGTGATAGATGTATTGCTCGCGCCCGGTGTGGAAGTCCACGCGCTTGAAGACCACCGCGGCATCGCTGCGCGCGTAGTAGTGGTCTTCCAGGAACAGCCCCACGCGGCTGTCCCAGGAGAGGTTGGGCCCGTTGAAGGTGTAGCTCGGGAAGGGGCTGTAGTCGTTATAGATGAACCAGTCCGGGTGCTCGATGACCCAGCGCGAATCGATGCCCACGTGGTTGGGCACCATGTCGCTGGCGAGGCGGATGCCGCGCGCCCCGGCGCGTTCGCGCAGGTCGTGCACGGCCTCGTCGCCGCCGAGTTCGTGGGCGGGCGCGTAGTCCATCAGCGAGTAGGCGGAGGCCACGGCGTCGGGGTTGCCGCACATCTGCTTGATGCGCTGCGAGGCGACGCTGCGCTCCCACAGGCCGATGAGCCACAGGCAGTTGAAGCCGCGGCGCGCCAGCGTGTCCAGCTCCTCGTCGGGAATCTGATCCAGCCGGTAGATGTGCCGGCCATACGTTTTGGAGAGCTGATCCAGCCAGACGTAGACGTTCTTCGCCAGGATTACCGTCTGCGGCATCCAATCCTTATCCGGACTGAAGCGCTCCGGCTCGTCCCCCATGCCGGTGAAGTCGTAGACGTGCGACGGGCCGGGGCCCAGGAAGATCGCCTTCTCCTCCTCCTTGATGAGGTCGAGGCTGCTGAGCAGGCGGTAGAGGAAACGCCCGCCGAGGAGCACCCCCCAGTGGGCGAGGATATACTCCAACTGCCCGGTAAGGGAGTCGGGCACCAGGAGGGCCGGGGTACGCAGCATGTCGATGAGGGGCTGGACGTCGGGGCCGAAGGCGGGCTGCGTGGTGAAGAAGCCCTGCAGGCCCTCCATCATCTTCCGGTAGACGGTGTGCTCCACCAGGTGCGAATCGTCGAAGAGTTCGCCGTAGGGGTTGTACGCCGGGTCCATATTGGCCAGCCAGAGTAGGAGCATCTCCTCCAAGGCCAGCACGCGGTTAGGCACCCCCGCCGTCTCGCCGGCCAGGTAGGCATCCACGTCGACGTCATGGCGGTAGACGGCGATGGGCGGGAATTCGTCGCAGAAGAGGCGCAACGCGCCGTGCACGGCCTGCACGCCCAGCGTGCGCTCCAACCCCGCCAGCGCCGCGCTGAGGATGTGCGGGTTGACCTGCCGCGCGTAATCCCCGACGACGTAGTGCATGATCTCGTCGATGAGCCCCATGGCGTTGAGCTGCCCGGCGCGCACCATCTTCTCCGGGTGGCGAATCAGGTCGCGTTTGGCGTTGATCTGCTGGGCGAATTTACGCGCGCCGCTGAAGTTGGCGAACAACACCTCGCCTTGCAGCGAAAAGAGCATCTGATCGAAGCCGTAGCGGTCGCGCGCCTGCCGGGACACATGAAATTCCCGCGGCGCCGTCGGCGGAAGTGAACTCATACCGTCGCATCCTCCGGGGCGCCCCGATGCGCCCCCATGAAGAATAACAGGCAAGGGGCAACGTGTCCAGCGACAGGCGGGAACAAGGGGAGCGGGGGAGAATGATAAGTGGAAAATGGAAAATGGAAAATGGAAAAAAGGGAGACGGTGATGACCGGTAAACCTACTTTGCCGGCAACCCCATTTTGCCTTTTTCATTTTCTACTTTGCATTTTGCTTCACTCGACCGGCACGTAGAGATACCGCGTGAGGTCGTACCGGCCTTCGTCGTCCGCCACCACCCCTTCCCGGGCGAGGAGGGTCTTTTGCCGCGACGTGAGGCTGAGCTTGCGCAATACACCGTGAGAGCCGGCGCGGCCGATGACGCGCCACCAGGGGAGGTCAAGGCCGGGGGGGATGACGGCCAGCGCGCGGCCCACCTGAATGGCGGGCACGGGTGAGGTGCACACGTCCAGCGCCAGCGCGGCGATCTGGCCGTACGTCATCACCCGGCCCGGCGGGATGGCGGCGACGAGGGCATAAATGCGGGCGTAGCAGGGGTTCATGACTCGGCCACCGGCACCACCACGCTGCACAGCGGCATGTCGGCGCTGTCCGTCACGTTGGCGCAGGGGAAGAGCCCCTGGGCGTAGGCAACGCGGTCGCCGGGGCGGGCGGGCAGGTTGCAGCGCAGCAGCAGGTGCGTCGGGTCCGCTGGATCGGGCTGGGCGTTGAAGACGTAGTTGTCCGGCGCGGGACGACCCGCGGCGTCGACGAGGGCGAAGCCGGCCAGGTTGTCCGCCGGGTGCCAGCGCCCGGTGACGCCGGTGCACTCCAGCCGCACGGCGCCCAGCCCCGGCGGGGCGGGGGCGGCCACGGCGCGCGCCACGCGCGGACCGGTGGTGTAGCCCGCCATATCCTGCAGCGCGAGGGCTTGCCGCGCCATCCGCCGCCCCAGGCGCACCAGCGCAGTGGCGTTGATGTGGATGGGGTCGACGAGGGGCAGGTCCACCGCCGAGGTGACGGTGAGGGCGGGCACGGTGGCGGGCAGGTCGTACTGCGCCTGGCGCACGGTGTCCCACGCGGAGACGATGATGGAGTTGAGAGTGGAGCGCCCGAGTTGCACGGTGAGCACGGGCAGGTCGGGCTGCCCGAGATCGGCGCGCAGGCGGGCAACCCAGGCGGTGAAGCGGCGGGCGTAGGAAGCGGCCAACGCGGCGTCCCAGCATTCCGACTCCCCCTGGTACCAGAGCACGCCGCGCAGCCGCCCCCCGGCGCGGCGCAGGCGCAGTTGCAGGGCGCCGTAGAGGCTCGATCCCACCTCGTCGCCCGCCACGGGTTCCCACATCTCCAAGGTCGTGGCGCCGTGGGCGACGGGCAGCAGGCCCACCGGGGTGCCGGTCGCGTCCGCCATGGCCATGCCGAAGGCCAGCCCCAGGCCGGTGCCGTGGGTACGCTCGGTGCGCTCGAGGGCCGCCAGCGCGGCGTCGCTCATCCCCTGCTGCTCCGCGGGCAGCCCCGGCCGTCGCAGGTGTTGATGCACGGGGGTCATGCTCTCCCAGAAGCGGTGCAGCGGCTCCTCGGCCACCTCCCAGTGGCCGGCGGAGGTGAAACTCCACACGCGCGGGTCGGGCGGCAGCGCGGCGGTCAATTCCCCCACGCCCTCCATATTCGACTGCCCGGCGAGCACCCAGATGTCAAGGTCTTGCGGCGGCATATGCGGCTCCGTTCGGTAGTGGTGTGCGGGGGAGACGGCGTCTCACCCCTCCGTCTGCAGCCGCTGAATGAGCTGCAGGGCTTCGCTGATGCGGTACGGTTTGGCGAGGCGGTCGGTGAAGCCGTAGTCGCGGTAATGCGCCATGATAGGATCGGTGGCGTAGCCGCTGGAGGCCACCACGCGCAGGGTGGGATCGTCGGTGCGCAGGCGTTCCACCACCTCTTTGCCGCCCGGGCCGCCGGGGACGGTAAGGTCGAAGATGCCCAGGTCGAAGGGGGTGCCCGCCGCGCGCGCGGCGCGCCACGCGGCCTCCGCCGTCGCGCCGTCCAGCGCGGTCGTCACGGTGTGCCCGGCGTATTCCAGCGCCATCTGCAGCGTTTCCAGGATGATCGGCTCGTCGTCGAGGAGCAGGATGCGCCAGGGCGCCGCGCGCCGCGGAGCCTCGGCCGCCGCGGGCACGGCGGCCGCCTGCTTCACCACCGCGGGCAGGTAGACGCGGAAGGTGCTGCCTTGCCCGGGGGTGGAGTCCACGGTGATCAGCCCGTCGTGGCCGCGCACGATAGAGTAGACGGAGGCCAGCCCGAGCCCGCTGGATTTCGGCCTGGTGGAGAACTGAAGTTTAGATAAACCGTCCGCGGCTCTTTTTTCCAGATGGGTTTTCTGTGCGCATCTTCCTCTAAGCATGTGGGCCGCCTGTCCAGTATGGATGGCGGCCCAATCGGTATCGTACTGGTGTCTGTCACAACCTTC
>CAIYQO010000266.1 GCA_903928345.1 uncultured bacterium
CCGGCCAGCGCCGCGTAACGGCCCTGAACACAGCCGGGCACCAACCGAGCGACAGCCCCCACACGGAGCGGACGCAGGACCCACTATCGCTGGCGGGAGGAAGACCGAGCGCTCGCGGCGAAATTATCAAAACTTCAGTACCCCGGTACCATTATGTATCCACATGTGCCCCTTGCCGTCAGCCCTCACGCAATCGAGCACGATATCTCCCGGACTCTTGTTCGGTGATACCTGGGGCAGGATGAGTTGCAGGAACACCCGCGGTGCATACGTCATGTTGACTCGAGCCCACGGCCCCTCTGATGCCCGCATCGGAATTGGCGTCTCCCACTGGGTGAGTTCCCTGGCCTCGCGGTCAAATTTGGCGCCTTCCGGTAACAACGGGGGCAGCACGCAATAACCGGAGTCGCTCATCGCGGTATTTTTCACGGTCACCAACGGTACCATCCGTACGGGGTTGTCGAACTGCCACAGTCCCAGTTGGGTGGGCGACGCCTGCCACCAGACGCAGAGCAAATCGTCGCGTGGGCCAAAGAAGGGCATGGCGCGGCGGCGGTGCTCACGGTAGTACGGCGCCACACCGTGGGGGTGTTGCGCGCGAGCAGGTTGACGGTACAGCCGCCCGGCGCCGTGAACAGGGGTTCCGGTAAGGTGATGGTCTCTGTCGTTTCGCCCTCGCGTACCTGCAGCTCACAGACCGGCGGGCTGTCGAGGGTAGCCTGTTGCGCTTCGTCACGCCGTATCTCCGGAGTATCGGGATAGGAATAAAAATACACTGATGGCCATTTATGCGCTGCATCGAGCGTTCGTGCTTGGTGCAGATAGCCGTCCACCCAGAGTCCGTATGTGCCCGCACTGGGCAGGAGAATCCGATACCCGCCGGTTTCCGGAGAGGGGGTAAAGAAGGTATCGGGTTGCGGATCATCCTCCTGTGCAAAGAGATCTACCGCCGGGAATTCACCGGTCGCATCTTTCCAATGCACCAGCAGCTCGCTAACCGCCGGCAGCGCCTGGCCGTTGGGCAGGCGGAAGCGGAGGTGCACGGTGGTGCCGCGCTGCGATGGCAGTTCCAGGCGATAGGGGCACGTTTCGAGCGTATACGGGCAGTAGAAGTGCTGAATATACGCCCAGCACATCGCCGGCCTGGCGGCAACCACCGCCAGGGACAACTGGGAAACGCCATGGGTATGGAGCATCTCATCATTTTGATGATAACGCGGCGTCGGTGACCACAAGCGTGCATCATCTTGCTGGTAATGCGGCATCGACGACCACCAACGCACCTTCGCATACGGCGCATCGGTCAGCGCGGGGAGAATGCAACAATCGCCCAGCCCCACCACCGGGGGCAATGGCGTCGTGATGACGCCGGCATCCGGGGGCAGACACCCTCCGCGACCGTCGGCGCCCCATACCGTGGCATACGCGGGCGGCAAGTCACGCCAGCGCACCACGCCGTTGGTATCCGTCTGCGCCTCGCGATAATGCAATTCGCCTTGCCAGGCGTAGCAGAGCGCGACGGTGGCATGCGGTGTCGGCTGGCCTGTGACGGAAAATACTGTCTGCGTTACCGCATGCAGCGGTGGCGGGTCGCAGGGATACGGTAAATCCAGCGGTTTGTCGCCCACGGTGAAGGCAAGCGGTGCACAGTCTTGCGCGTGATGGGTGGCGCCGTCCTGCCAGGCTACGTGACATTGCACGCGTGCCGGTCCCGGCGGTAGGAGTAAAGTCAGGGTATTGCCATCCTGCGTGGCCGCCGGCGTGGCCGTGGCATCAGGCGCGATTCCCAGCCGCCGCAGGTGTGGCGCCCCGCCTTTGGCCCCCGGCGTTTCCAGCAGGCCGACGATGGTCACCTCGGGGGGCAAGGCCGTCCCCCGAGCCACCAGATGCAGCCGTACCGGCACATCGGCCCAGGCGATGCAGGTTAGCACGAGCAGGAGGACGAGTGAGAGCACGCGTGTCGGCATAGACGCTCCTTGTCAGGGCAGCGATGTTAGGGATAGCATCAATATTCGGTAATCATACCTTATTTCGTCCCGTTACCATACCCCATCCATCCCTTTCATCCCCGTGAATTATCACCCACAATTAAGCTAGCCCTCGCAAACACAACCAAACAACTTAACTATTATTGCCCCCACAAATGACGTTTTTCCCTCACCGCCGCTTCCCCACCCGCGCCGGGGCGATGCGCACCGCCCCCTCCGGGCAGAGTTCGTGGCAGCAGAAGCAGCGGAGGCAGGGCTTCAGGTTGATGGTGGGGACGGCGCCGCGGAGGTGGGTGATGGCGTGGGGCGGGCAGTGGCCGGCGCACTTGCCGCACTTGATGCAGCGGGCGGCGTCGATGACCGGGCGGGGGGCGAAGAGCCAGCTCGACAGGTCGGCGATCCACAGCGGCATGATGCCCGACCCCTTCAGCGTGGGCGCGGGCACGAAGTCCGCCACGCGCACGTCCGCCGGGTCGGCGCCGTGCAGGGTAATCTCCCCCAGCGCCTTCGGCCCCAGGCCGCGCGCCGCCGCGGCGCCTACCGTGGGCACACCGAGCGGGTCGAGGCCGATGAGGTGCGTGCCCACGAAGTCCAGCGCGTAGACGCTGGGGCTGGCGAGGAGCAGCCCCACCTGGCGCGGCGTGCCGTGCGACGGCCCGTTGCCCTCCATCGCCGTCACCGCGTCCATGATGGTCAGCGCGGGGGGCAGCGTCTCGGCGATGTCCAGCAGCAACTCGGCAAAGTCGTCCAGCCGCTTGCCCGCGTGCAGGTGGTACTCCACCTTGCGCATCCCCGGCAGGTACCCGTAGAGCAGCTTCACCGCGCCGGTGTAGAACATGAAGCCGTGGGTCTTCAGCTTGGGCAGCCCGATCACCACGTCGGCGTCGAAGGGCGCCTTCACCAGGGTGAGCTTCTTATACACCCGCGCCCGCGGGCAGTCCACCTCGACGGTGTCCGCGTCGAAGAAGACCACCGCGCAACCTGTCTCGTCGATCACCTGCTGGATGCCCGTCGCCTTCAGCAGCGCCGGGTAGCCGCCGTTCATGTTGATCATGCCCGGCGAGTCGCCCACCACCGCCGTGGCGCCCAGCGCCTGCACCGCGCGCACCACCGCGCGCACCAGCGCCGGGTGGGTGGTCACCGCCGCTTCGGGCGGTTTGGCCATCAGCAGGTTGAGCTTCAGCAGCACGCGCTGCCCGGGCTTAACGAAGGCGGCCAGCCCGCCGAGGGGGGCCAGCGCCTCCGCCAGCGCGGCGTCGACGGCGTCATAGGAGGGGCAGCGGGTGATGGTGACGGTGTTCGGCATGGGAAGAGTATACCCGTTTCCCGCTCCCCCGTCAGCCGCCCGCCTTCGCTTCCAGCTCCGCCCAGCGGGTGTAGAGGGTCTGCACGTGCTCCTGCGCGGCGTGGTGCTCGGTGCTCAAGGTGTGCAGGCGCTGATGGTCGGCGAGCACGGCGGGGGTCTGCAGCAGCGCCGCAAGGCCGGCCAACGCGTCCTCCGCCGCCAGGATCGCCGCCTCCATCCCCTCCAGCTCGCGCTCCTCGCGCCAGGTCATCTTCTTGGCGGCGCGGGCCACGGTGGGGCGCGGGGCGGTCTTTACCGCCGGCTCCTTGCGCACTGCCGCCCGCGCCGCGGTGGCGCGCTCCCATTGGGACAGGTCGGCGTAGTAGGCGGGCACGGGGTCGTCGGATTCCAGCGCCAGCAGGCCGGTGCACAGGCGGTCGAGCATGAAGCGGTCGTGGGTCACCAGCAGCAGCGTGCCGGGGAAGTCGGCCAGGCTCTCCTCGAGCACCTGCAGCGAGGGGATGTCCAGGTCGTTCGTCGGCTCGTCGAGCACAAGCACGTCGGCGGGTTGGCGCATCAACTCGGCGATGTAGATGCGCGCCTGCTCGCCGCCGGAGAGTTCGCTCACCGGCAGCGGCAACTGCTCCGGGGTGAAGAGGAAGCGCTTGGCCCACGCAGTGACGTGGATATACGACCCGCGGTACGCCACCTGGTCGCCGGTGGGGGCGAGCGCCTCGCGCAGCGTGAGGTGCGGATCGAGGGCGGGACGGTGCTGCGCGAAGTAGACCACCTTCAGGTCGTCCGCGCACCACACCGTGCCGTGGTCGGGGGGCAGCTCGCCGCCAAGTACGCGCAACAGCGTGGTCTTCCCCGTGCCGTTGGCGCCAAGCAGGCCCAGGCGCATACCCGCCAGCAGTTCGATGTCGAGCCCGCGGAAGAGGCAGCGCCCACCGAGCGACTTCTCCAGCCCCGTGCCGATGACCAGCCGCTTGGTGCGGCGTCCCCCGGCGGTGAAGTCGATCTGCACGGTGCGCCCCTGCGTGTTGCGCTCCTTCGTCTCCGCCAGCGTGGCGATCATCGCTTCGGCATCCTCGATGCGCCCCTTCGCCTTGGTGGTGCGCGCCCGCGCGCCGCGCTGCAGCCACGCCACCTCGCGCCGCACGGTGCTCTCCAGCGCCTGCTGCTGGCTCTGCTGCCCCAGCACGAACTCCTCGCGCTTGAGCAGGAAGTCGCTGTAGCCGCCCTCCACGCTGAAGGCGCCGTCGGGGTAGACGCGGCTCAGCTCCAGCACGCGGGTGGCGGCGTGCTCCAGCAAATAGCGGTCGTGGCTGATGAAAACGCACGCGCACGACGCCGCCTGTAGCAGTGCCTCCAGCCAGAGGATGCCGGGCAGATCGAGGTGGTTCGTCGGCTCGTCGAGGAGGAGCAATTCGGGCTCCGTGACCAGCGCGCGCGCCAGTGCGAGGCGCTTCTTCCAGCCGCCGGAAAGGGTCGCGGCCAGGGCCGCGGGGTCGGGGAACTCCAGCTTGCCGCAGAGCATGTCCGCGCGCACGCGGCTGATGTGGGGGTCCAGCATGTGGTCCTCCGCCGCCAGCAGCACGTCGAGCACCGAGGCGCCGTCGGGGAAGGCATCCACCTGCGGCACGTACCCCACGCGCAGCCCGCGCCGCAGGGTGATCTCGCCGGCGTCCGGCGTCTCTTCCCCCGCCAACATGCGCAGCAGCGTGGACTTACCCGCCCCGTTCGGCCCGATCACCCCCAGCCGCTCCCCTTCGCCCACGCCGAAGGACACCCCCGCAAAGAGGGTGCGCAGCCCAAACGCCTTACCGATCTTATCGCAGTTGAGTACAAGTGCCATAATGCAAGCGGCGTCCAGACACGCCGGAGGATATGATACAGGGATTTCGGGGTTCCGGCCACTGAGAGCGGTTGATGCGGGAGAATCCTCCCGAGCGGATGAGCCCCGTCAAGATCAATCGGCCCGAGAATCATCGTTACCATTTCCGTATTATTGCGGGATCAAGGAACAATGCAGGCTTCCCTGGTGTCCTACCATACATTCCGGCATGTAGCCGATCCGATCTATGGAGGTTGACACATGGTACTCCTGACACGAAAACATCTCATCCTTGCGCTGCTTGGTGTGCTGGCGTTAGTCGTGACCGGCACGACGTTGTTCGGTGAAGAGCCGCCGGCACCGCCGGTCGATACCGCGGTCCGGTGGGCCAGTGCCGACGGCGCGATGGAGATCATCCTCACGCCGGTCGTCAACGCGAAGACCAAGACGAACTATCGCCTCATCGTCATCTCGGCGAAAGAGCTGCAGGTCACGTATCACACCAGCCTGAATAGCTCGACCAAGGTCGACAAGGTGCTCAAGCCTCTCGCCTCGACTTTACGCGATGTGAAGGTCTATGAATTCGGGCATGAGTTTTCGCGCACCACGATCTGGATGGCGCTGACATTCGCGCATAACGGGAAACCGGTGACGGAGCTGACCCGGACGTTCTATGACGGGATTGACCATACCGTGCCGAATGCGAACTTTCTGAAGTAGCGCTGGGAAACCGCTGCCGCCTGCCCGATGCGTGGCGACGGCTCCATGCCCAACCAGTCTGCTCGAGCAGCAGATGACCATACGAGAGGGAGAATGTTATGACCAGACTCGCAGCATCTTTCGCCGCAACCAGGCACACGCGCACTCACCGCGGCCTATCCCGGCTTATGCAAAGTTTCGCCTTGCTGCTGCTCATTGCGACCGGAGACGCGCTTATCGTCACAAGAGCCGGCGCCGCGGCTCCCGCCACCGAGAAGGCGAATGCTGTGGTCGTCACCAAATGTCAGCAGGACCTGGCGCAACGGCTCAATATCCCGGTGAAGGATATCGCGGTCATCGATGCCGAAGCGAAGGTCTGGCCGGACGCCGCGCTGGGGATGCCGGAACCCGGAAAAGTGTACGCCCAGGTGCAGACACCCGGCTGGCGTATCGTGCTGGAAGCGCGGCAGATTCGCTATCTATATACCGCTAGTGACCACGGGTGCAAATTCGGTGGGCCGCTGTCCCTGTGGGACTACTCGATGCTCTACGTGCTGCCGGTGCCGCAAGAACCGAACCTCAATGGCGACCTGTATCAGTGCTCGTTGGTGGGCACGAACCACCTCCGCCTCGTTTCCGGAGTCGATTCGTATTACCCACAGGCCAAAGGGGTGGTGCTCTTCACGCGGCGCACTTCACGTTCGGGGTTCGAGCTATTGTCGATAAAGGCCGGCGCGGGCAAAGAGGCGCAACGGCTCCATTCGGCATTCTCCATCGGTGCGGCGGCGCTCAATGAAGCGCAGGATACCTGGGCCGCCTTCGTGCGACCGGGCTTGGGCAACGGGTGGAAGGTCGTGGTCGCACGCATCGGGCAAGATGACGTCGTCACGCTCCCGTTGCCGGATGACGCACAGCAACCGCAACGTATCGTCTGGTCGGGTGAGCGGCTTATGATCCAGGTTGGCACCGCGAAGGGCACGGCCTGCTTTGCGACGACCCCGGCTAAGGCAGCCCCCGAGTGGCACGCGGTGGATCACGTCCAATTCCAGGAGGCACAGGGATACCGGCTGAACAAGAGCGAATGGTTGGAGATTACGCAAACCGGCACGGAGAAGAAACCCTGCGTGGAAGTGTCGCGGGTCTGGTTTACCGGCGACCGCAATGACGTGGCGACGATCAATGGCTTGACATTACGCGGACACGAGTTGCTCAACGCTGGTTATGCCTTCATTTGGGGTGAACAGCATGGGCAGGCCGCCGCCTACACCGTGGATATCTCTTCCGGCGAGGTGACGCCCGGTTTCCATGGCGTGTGCCAGGATATCAAACCCTTCACCTACCCGCCCAGCACCACACCCTGAGCGCGGACGTTGACGGAGGCTGCGTGCACCGGCCTCCGTCAACGCGCGGTCGCAGACTATTTCCCGACAAATCCCCACTTGCCATTCAGCTTGACACCCGCCAAGCCGCCGTGGAAACCCAGCACTTCGTCGAAGGTGGGTGGGATCACTTCGCGCCCCGTCTTATCGATGAATCCCCATTTGCCGTCCAGTTGCACACCGGCCACACCTTCGCTAAATGAGAGTGCACTCGCGTAGCGCAGGGGGATCGCAAGCTGACCGGTCGGATCGATGTAGCCCCATTGCTCGTTTAATTGTACACCAGCAAGACCTTCATGAAAGTTTGCGGCACGGGTATAGGTAAGCGGCACGACTTCATGGCCGGTCTTGTCGATAAACCCCCATTTACCGTGCAGGCTCACGACCGCCATGCCTTCGGAGAAGGTACCGCCGGGAAACGTGGATTCGTAGCGGGGCGGCACGATCTCCTTGCCGGTGCGGTCGATGAAGCCCAAGCGGTTTTTGTTATTCTCCACGCCCGCGAGCCCTTCGGAAAAGGCCTCACACAAGTCATATTGGCAGGCGATGACTTCGCGCCCGGTGTTGTCGATATACCCCCACAGTTTATTGTGTTGCACGGCGGCCAACCCTTCATGGAAGGAGTCGGCGTCTTCGTACGTCAGTGGAATCACCTCGCGCCCGTTTTTATCGACGAATCCCCATTGTTTCTGCAGTTTCACGGCCGCCAGGTCACCGGCAAACGAGAAGACCAGGTCATAGCGTAGCGGAACGACCACATGTCCGGCCTTGTCGATGAACCCGCATTTTTCATCGCGCTTCACCATCGCCAGATCTTCAGCGAAGGGCCAGGCTTCATCATACTGGAACGGAATAACCGTCTTCCCGGTCTTGTCGAGAAAGCCGAACCAATCGTCTTCGGTCGCCAGACAGGCCAGCGCTTCGGTCATGCCTTCGGTGGGAAAATACGTTTTATACTTACAGGGAATGACTTCGCGCCCCGTGGCATCCACATACCCCCAGAGCTTGTTGTGCTCCACGAGGGCCATGCCATCGGCAAAGCTATACACGTCATCATAGTTGCACGGCACAATGAGGGTGCCCGGCCGTGTTGGCGCCGTTTGGGCCTGCGCCTGCAAAGCCGGGAGAAAGAAAACACAAGCCAGTAGGAGCACAGCGCGCTGCATAGACGACATAACCACCATCCCTCCACTCAACCTGCACCATCCTATCACGATCAGCCGTGGGTTGGAAGCCGGCGGTCATGCGCGGTCCGAGCAATGGCACATCGACTGTGACGGATCGGGTGTCACGCGCGAGCGAAATCAGATCAGCCGCGAAGGGGATACACGCTGAATATTTTCACGTTCTCAGTACCAACTTTATTTGTAATCAAATGCTACACGAGATAGACTATTTCCCTATTCGTCTCAATTTTGTTACCTCCCCGCCCCTCTATCCATCGTCCGAAACTGCACCGCCTCCGCGACGTGGGGGACGGCTAGCGACTCGTCGCCGGCGAGGTCGGCGATGGTGCGGGCGAGTTTCAGGATTCTATCGTACGCGCGGGCGGAGAGGTGGAGCTGGTCGATGGCGGTGCGCAGCAGGCGCTGCACATCGTCGTCGAGGGGGCAGAACTGGCGGATGTCCTTGGGGCGCATCTGCGCGTTGTTGGCGATGGGCGTGCCGGCGAAGCGGCGCAGTTGCACCTCGCGGGCGCGCGTGACGCGGGCGCGCACATCAACGGACGCCTCGCCCAGGCGCGTGGAGAGCAGCTCGTCGTGGCGCAGGCGCGGCACCTCGATGTGGATGTCCAGCCGGTCGAGCAGCGGCCCGCTGATGCGCGCCTGATATTTGGCCACCTGCGCGGCGGAGCAGGTGCACCCGCGCACGCCGTCGCCGCGATAGCCGCACGGGCAGGGGTTCATGCTGGCGATGAGCTGCAGCCGCGCGGGATACGACAGGTTGGCGGCGGCGCGGGAGATGGTGACCAGCCCGTCTTCCATCGGCTGGCGCAGCACCTCCAGCGTGCGGCGGTCGAATTCGGGGAATTCGTCGAGGAAGAGCACCCCCTGGTGCGCCAGGCTGATCTCACCCGGGCGCGGAATGCTGCCCCCGCCCACCAGCCCGGCGCTGCTGATGGTGTGGTGCGGCGACCGGAAGGGGCGGTGGCGGATGAGCCCGCAGCCGGCGGGGAGCATGCCGGCGATGGAGTAGATCTTCGTGATGTCCAGCGCTTCGGTCAGCGTGAGGGGCGGCAGGATGGTGGGCAGGCGCCGCGCGATGAGCGTTTTGCCCGACCCCGGCGGGCCGATCATAATCATATTGTGCCCGCCCGCCGCCGCCACTTCCAGCGCGCGCTTCACATGCTCCTGCCCCTTGACCTCGGAGAGGTCCATCTCAAAGGCCAGGCTCTCGGGCGCCCATTCCACTTCGCCGGTCAACGGGGCGCGTGTGCCCGGGTCGCCGAGTACGGTCGCGGCTTCCGCCAGCGTGGCGACCGGGTAGACCGCCAGCCCCGCCACCACCGCGGCCTCTGGCGCGTTCTCCGTGGGCACGATGATCGCCGTTTTGCCGCGCGCCTTGGCGTCCAGCGCGATGGGCAACACGCCGGAGACGGGGCGCACCGAGCCGTCGAGGGATAGCTCACCAATTGCCACGAACTGCGCGGCGTCGCCGCCCTCCACCTGCCCGCACGCCATGAGGATGGCCAGCGCGATGGGCAGGTCGAAGCCCGGGCCCTCCTTGCGGATATCCGCCGGGGCCAGGTTGATGACCATGTGGATATTGGAGGGGAATTTGAACTGCGAGTTGCGGATCGCCGTGCGCACGCGCTCGCCGGCCTCCCGCACCGCGGTGTCGGGCAAGCCGACGATAGTGAACTTGGCGTCTCCCGGTGCAGCATCCACCTCGACCGAGACGAGATAGGCGTCGATGCCCAGAATCGCCGCTGAATCCAATTGCGCAAGCATGCCTTATCAATTCAAGGGTTCGCTGGGAATTCCTCCCGTGGCCGAAAAAATGTTTGCGTCACGTTAATTTTTCCGCCGGGGGGATTAAGGGAATTGTTAGTTGGGCAAGCTGTAAGCAGCAATGCGGGACGGCAGTCGTGCGTTGCGCTTCCTCGCTTGACGATTGTGTTTTGTCCTCGTAAGCTATGGACAGGGGGGAATATTGCGATGTCGTCGGAAATTCTCATCATTGAAGATGACGAGCAGGTACTCGGCCTGGTGGCGCGTTATCTGGAGCGCGAAGGATTCAGCACGGTGACGGCGCGCAACGGGCGCGTGGGCTTGGAGACGGCGATCGCGCGCCGGCCGATGCTGGTGCTGCTCGACGTGAACCTGCCCGACCTGGATGGCTGGTCCATCCTGCGCCGGCTGCGCGACGACCCGGCGCTGGCGCCGGCGGTGATTATGCTCACCGCGCGCAGCGACGAGCCCGACCGCCTGCTGGGGTTAGACCTTGGTGCGGACGATTACATCGTAAAACCTTTCAGTCCCCGCGAAGTGGTGGCGCGTGTGAAAGCCGTGCTGCGCCGCGTGCATCCCGCCAACGCGCCGGCCACCGACCAGGACATGGCCTTCCCCGGCCTGCGCATCGACCTGGCGGGCCGCACCGTGTGGCACAACAACGCCGCGGTGAACCTGACCCCGAAAGAATTCGACCTGCTGGTGCTGCTGGCCAGCCACCCGAACCGCGTGCTCACCCGCACCGCCCTCTACGACGCCGTGTGGGGCAGCGACGGCCAGGGCGACGACCACACCCTCGACGTGCATGTGAACCGCCTACGCCGCAAGCTCACCAACCCCGACGGCACCCAATTCCTCGTCACCGCCCGCGGTGTGGGCTTCAAGTTCGAGGTACCGCATGGCCGTGCGTAGGCCCTCCCTGCTGCTGCTCGTTGCGCGGAATTACCTGTGGGCGATGCTGGCGACACTGCTGGTGTTGCTGCTTATCGTGCTGGCGATCACCGACGGCGTGGTGTTGTACGCGCGGCGGAACGCGCTCTCCGCGCAGCTCTCCGCCGTCGAGTCGGTGGACAACGCCATGCTCATGCTCTATGAGATCAACGGCGGCGAAGGGCACGAACGCGCGGGGAACCTGCTGCTGGACGCCGAGGGGCACTGGGTGAGCGGGCCGGATTCCGACGGCCAACCGGCGGAGGCCGCGTCCACCCCCCCCACGATTCACCGCTGGCCGAAGGCGGCGGAAGTCAACCGGCGCGGCGGTCTGCACGGCATGGAGCGGCTGCCGTGGACGCGGGACGTGGTGATCTGGGCCGCGCGCCCGATGACCAGCCCCGACGGCGAGCCGCAAATCCTCATCGCCTGGGAGCAGGTCGGCGCCATTCGCCACGCCACCATGCCGGTCTACCTCAGCGTCATCGTCACCACCCTGCTCGCCTTCGGCATTTGCGCCCTCATCGGCATGCGCACCGTGCGCGGTATCACGCGCGTGCTGGACGGCATCGCGGAATCCAGCTCGCGCATGGCCGCCGGCGACTATCACATTCGCCTCCCCGCGCAGCCCGCCGAGGAACTCGCGCGCGTCACCATGGCCATCACCAGCCTGGCGCGCAATCTGGAGCAGACCACAACGGCGCTGCGCGCGGAGCACGTGCGCCTGTCGCAACTGGAGGGCCTGCAGCGGCAATTCGTCGCCGACGCCTCCCACGAGCTGCGCGCCCCGCTCACCGCCATGCGCGTCACGCTGGAGGCCTGGCAGGACGGCATCCTGCGGACCGAGGAGCAACCGCAGGCGCTGGAGCAGTTGGCCGACGGCGTGACGCGGCAGAGCAAGCTGGTGACGCGGCTGCTCGACCTGTCGCGCATCGAGTCGGGCCGCGAGTTGGTGATTACCGAGCCGGTGGATCTGCGCGCGGTGGCGCTGGGCGTGGCGCGCGACGTGGCCGGCACGCCGGGCGCGCCGGTCACCGTGGAGGTGCCCGCCCTGCCGCTGGCCCTCGGCGACCACGACGCCATCACGCGTATCCTGACGAACTTCGTGGAGAATGCCCGCCGCTTCACGCCGCCGGATGGCACGGTGCGCATCGTGGCGACCTCCGCGGGGGACACGGTGCGGTTGGCGGTCAGCGACACTGGCTGCGGCATCGACCCCGACTTCCTCCCCCGTGTCTGGGACCGCTTCGCCCGCGACCCGCAGGCCCGCGCCCAGGGAAAATCCGGCAGCGGGCTGGGGTTGGCCATCGTGCAGGCACTGGCGCAGGCCATGAACGGCGAAGTCGGTGCCGACAGCACCCTCGGCGTCGGCACCACTATGTGGGTCCGCCTGCCGGTAGCGGTGGAGGAGTAGGGCATCTCTCTAATCGTAATCGTGCTCGTGCTCGTAATCGACCGTACCCTCGGGCAAAAGCGTATCGATTACGATTACGAGCACGAGCACGATTTTTGCGCCCTCACCGCATCCGCACCGTCACCAGCGGCCCGGTAGAAGGCGGCGGCGGGGCGAGGCGGGCTTTCGTGACGAAGAACTGCGGGTACAGCGACTCGATGGTGTTCAGGTCGTGGGCGCTGATCGTCACCACGCTGTTCAAGTCGAAGCTCGGGTACATGATGTCGGTCGGGTCGGGGCTGTGGCCGCTGATGCCCAATGCGTGGCCCATTTCGTGGGTGGCGGTGGCCAGGTCGTCGTCGAACTGCCGCGCCGACATGCCGTCCCACAGGTTGATGGTGATGTCGGCGCCCGCCAGCTCCAGCGTCGACTTGTAGTATTTATCGTTAGTCACCCCCAACTCGGCGCCGTTCGCCGGCGGGTCGACCTTGGCGAAGGTCACGGTGATGTCCGCCACGCTCGCATTGCTGATCCAATTGTAGGTAATCACGCCGTGCGTCGCCGAAATCCAGGCGTCAAAACCGCTTTTGAAGTGTGCCTGCGCGCTGACGCCGTTGTAGGTCATGTCATTAGTGAAGGCGATGGTGCGCGGGAAGCTGCGCCACCAGAGCACGTGATCCAGCGACGCCACGTAGTTTGGCGTGTAGACGTTGAAGCCGTATTGCAGCGCCGGGTTGGCCGTGGTGCCGGCCGGACCGCCGGACGTGCCGCCCCTGGAACTCCCGCTGCCACACCCGGCCAGCGCCAGCAACACGCCCAGCCCCGCCACCCAGCCGATCCACCGCAATCGCATCGCTTGCTCCCCTTACCCGTCGTTTATGGTATACTTCCAGCATAACATACCCATACTGTGGCGTCTCACACAGAGGTGTACAGCAAAGCAGGTAATTGCTTTGTCTGTAATACTTTGTTGACGTTCTGTTGAGGTTTTCGTGTTACAATAATCCAAGAGGCAATTCGCCTATCCAGAGGAGGAGGTTTCCATGAAGAAAGTACTCGTTAGTCTCGTTTGCGTGGCCGTCCTGGCCAGTGCACTTGCCGCGTTCGCGCAGGCGCCGGCCAAGACTGCCCCGAAGGCTAAGGCTACGACAACGGCGAAGGCGCCCGTCAAGACCACCGCCAAGACCGCCGCCAAAACCACAGCCACGAAACCGGCGACCACGAAAAAGGTTGCGGCTCCGAAGAAGGCTGCCCCCGTTGCCAAGTCCGCTCCCGTGAAGAAGACCGCCAGCAAAAAGATGGTCAATAAGCACAAAAAGCACGGCAAAAAAGGCAAAAAGGGCGCCAAAAAGATGATGAAGCCCGCGACGAAGACCACCAAGCCGGCCGTGAAGACCGCTCCGAAGGCTGCCAAGCCGGCCCCGAAGGCCGCCCCGAAGGCCGTCAAGCCGGTCGCGAAGAAGAAATAAGACCTGTACACACGTACACCCACGGCCCCCGGCAAATCGCCGGGGGCCGTGTTGTTTGTATTTGGGATTGGGGCGGGAGGGGGAGAGCGAGTCGCCTGCCTGGTGTTTGTCTGAACCTTGATTTGTCGGATTACTGGATGCCCTTGATTACATTGAGAGGAAAGCGGAAATCAGGGTAATCCGTTCATTCCATCAATCAGGGTTCAGACAAGAACCGACCGTTCTTCCCCCCGCCCCAATCCAAAATCCAAGTGACTCAGACCGGCGGCAGCGGGGTGAGCAGGGTGCCGTAGGGTGCTTCCGCCGTCTCGCGCGTCTGCCGGCGACCGGCGCAGAGGAAGTACAGCGTCAGCAGCACGGCCTCGCAGACGGCGACGGCGAACTTGATCCGCTCGTCGATATTCAGCGGCGAGAAGAGGCCCTCGATGAGGCCGGCGATCACCAGCATACTGGCCACGCCGATCATCAGCGGCAACGTCTCCTTGCCCGCCTCGCGCAGCGCCACCCGGCGCGGCAGCTCCCCCGGGTTCACGATGGCGTACGCCAGCAGCAACCCCGCCGCCCCCGCGATGAAGATCGCCGTCAGCTCGAACACCCCATGCGGTGCGATGAAGCCCCACAGGTTGATCGCCGTACGCGTACTGTAGCAGGACGCCGCCGTGGCGATGCCCAGCATCAACCCGTTGTAGATGAGCATCAGCACCGTGACGATGCCCACGGTCATTCCCCCGGCGATCGTGACGATGGCGATGGTGATGTTGTGCGTGAGAATCGTCGTGGCCATCTGCGGGCGCTCGGTGGAGGTGGTCCAGTCCTTCGGGGCCTTGTGCCGGTCGATGAGGTAATCGATGGAGTTCATCAACTCCTTGGGCATCAACTGGTAGGCGATGGTGCGGTCGTGCATGGTGAGGCCGAAGCTGATGACCGCGGGCACCAGCGAAATGAGAATCGCCAGCACCACCCACAGCGCGTGGCGGCGGATGGCGCGTGGGAAGTCGCGCGTGTAGAAGGCCACCACGCTGGGCCAGGGACGGCGCGGCGCGGCGTAGACGTAGGGGTAGCAGCGCCCGAGCAGATCGTTGAGGTAGATCAAGCGGGCGGCGTCGGCTTCGTGGGTGCGAAAAAAGGCCAACTCGGCGGCCGCGCGCCGGTACAACTTGCCGAACTCGATGATCTCCTCGGCGTGCAGCGGGGCAAATCCCTGCTCCTGCACCACGGCGAGCAGCTCCTCCATGCGCTTCCATTCCGGATAAGCGGTCGGCATGGACGCATTATACCATATTCGGCGCGGGGTGCGAGGGGGGACGGAATGACGGGGGGAACCGCGCGGCGCATGGTGTGGCGGCGGCACATCGGCGCGGAATGGTGTGTCCGCACCGCACACCGGGCAGGGCGGACGCGGCACAATACGGGGCAATCGCTCTGCGTGAGGAGGCCACAATGCAAGCCCGAGAAATCATGACGGCGAACCCGGTGTGCTGCACGACGTCGGATACGCTGCGCGCGGCCGCGCAACTGATGCGCGACAACGATTGCGGCTCGTTGCCGGTGGTGGATACGTTGGACGCCAAGCGCCTGGTCGGCGTGGTAACGGACCGCGACATGGTCTGCCGTGTGCTCGCCACGGAGCAGGATTGCAACACCGCCACCGTGGGCAGCGCCATGACGACCGGCCAGCTCTGGTCGGTGAATGCCGAAGCGTCCATCGACGACGTGATCGAACTGATGGAGGACGGCCAGGTGCGCCGCATCCCCGTCCTCGACGAGGACAAGCGCGTGATCGGCATCGTCTCCACCGCCGACCTCGCCCTCGAACTCGACGAGGTGGAGGACGTGGCGGAAGTCTTCGAAGAGATCTCCGAACCGACGCATCTGAACGGACGGTAACGGCGCCGGGTGCCCCCCCCGATTGCATCGGGGCAGGCTCCGGCTGATCGTCTCAAGCATGCTGATGCTCTTTGACAATTGTTTGCGGCTCGGGTAGCAGCTACGTGCGTTCGGCCTGTAGGGCATGGGCGCCGTCCCATGCCTGGTCGCCGCATTCCTATTCCGCTGGAGCAGCGAGCAATGGCCGACGCAAATTTTGGGAGGGCGAGCGTCCCCGCGAGCCGCGCGCGAGGCAGCCGTAGATGACAAAAAGACGGCCTGGACGTGAAACCCCTACACACATCCAGGCCGTCTTCTGTTAGCGATTCCCGGCTCAATTGCACGCGGCTCGCGGGGACGCTCGCCCTCCCAAGGTTCTCACGGCGCTTCTCTGTTGGCTCCATCGGCATAGACCTGCGACGGGCAGACAGGGGCGGATGCGTACCCGTGAGGTAAATCAACGGACCGACTGGAAGTCGGTCCGTAAGTGATAAAACGACCGTATGGTGCCTTACTCGAAGAGGAACTCACCCCAGTTGTTCGGCTCCATCTTCAGTTCATACACCTCGTCAGCGACGAGGCCGGTGGCCTGGTTGTTCCAGTAGGTGCGCAATACCGTGTCGGTGCCGGGGGCGTCGCCGTGGGTGGCCCCGATATCACCGGTGAGCTTCAGGCCGGAGCTGGGGGTCAGGCCGATGGCGCCGAGGGGCACGGCGGCTTCCACGGTGTAGCTCTTCCCGCGCGGATCGACCTTCACGCTGATCTTCGCGGCGTCGAGTACGATGACGCTCTGCATCTCATACCCGCCACGCACCACGCCCGAGTAGAACTTGCGCGGGTGCGCGTCCGCCGCCACGCGGCGATACACCACCGCGGTCGGTTTCCCCTGGAAGTTGCCGATGGACAGGCGCAGGTCGCCGAGGACCGCCTCGCCACGCTTGCGCGGCGCTTTCGGGTCGGTGCCGAGTTGGAAGTCCACCGTGTCGCCGGAGCAATACATCACCGCCGGTTCGGTCGCCCCG
Organism: uncultured bacterium; assembly: GCA_903928345.1. Lineage (GTDB taxonomy): Bacteria > Armatimonadota > Hebobacteria > CAIYQO01 > CAIYQO01. Next base: position 16,820 of record CAIYQO010000266.1, read on the forward strand.
TTGACCCACGGCGTATCGTCGTTGACCTTCCAGCCGAGGTAGAGGTTGGCGTCGTCGTAGGCGAGGGCGGCTTCGATGCGCGCGGCGGCGCTCTTCTCGAAGGCCAGCGGCTCCTTGGTGTTGAAGTCCTTGCGCATGTCGCCGGTGAAGGCCACGGTGGCCTTGCGCACGGTGGCGATGCGCGTGCCCACGCTCTGCTGCAACAGCTTCTCGCGGAAGCCGGCGGCGAGCTTCAGGTCGGTATCCTTCACGGTGAGCTTGCCGTTGCCGAGGCGTTGCACGGTCTCCAACCCGACGACCTTCATGTTGATAAAGGCCGTTTTTCCCGCCTGCACGTAGAGCTGGCCGTCCTGCGTGACGCTGATGGAGCCGCCGAAGTCCTCCGCGCCCATGCCCGGGGGCACGCTGTCCATCACCGCGCCGGGCACGGCGGGGTTGGGCAAGTGGATCTTCATCGGGTCGCTCTCGAACAGCTTCGTCAGGTAGAACCCCTCGCCGGTGAGCAGGTGCCATTCGCCTTTGTCGGTGGGGATGGCAAAGATGTCGCCGATGGGGTCGGGCAGCTTGCCGGTGCCCACGATGTCATACGCGGCGCGGATCAGGCCGGCCGCCGGCGGGGGCGCCAGATGGCCGCCGTGCACGCCGACGTAGGTGTTCGGGTACGTCCATTTCAACTGCCCGGTGTTCACGTCGAAGCACTGGAAGTCGCTGTGGGCGGCGGCGTAGTGGCCGTTGTAGACCATCAGCGTGCCGTCTTCGTTGCCGCAACCGCGCTGGGCGCCCATGCCGCCGCGCGCCTGCACGTCGGCAGGGGCGGGCAGTTGTTTCTCCTGCGCCAGGTCGTACTCCGGCGCGCCGCAGGCCGTCCAGCCGGTGGGCGCGATGCGGTAGAAGCCGCCGTAGAAGGTGAGCGACTGCGTCATCGGCATGTACCAGCCGTTCACCCAGCCGCCCAGGTTCATCGGGAAGTCGTGCATTTCGTTCGGCTGGACCTGCTCGTCGCCGTTCTCGTCGGACCACACGCGGATGCCGGCGAGCTGGCCTTCACGTACCGACTCGCCCAGGTAGCTCTTCTCGTCCTTGCCGATGGCCAGCAGCTTGGTGCGCAGCTTCCACTGTCCGGCGGCGATGCGTTCATAAATCGACACGGGGTGCGAGCCGTGCCCGCCGTTGCCCACGGCGACGTAGAGCCGGTTGTCCTTCCCCAGGCCGAAGCGCGCGTTGCTCACGCCGCCGCGGTGGAAGACCGCCAGGCACGTCGCTTTGCCGGTGGTGGGATCCAGGTGCCACTCGCACCCCTGGCCGACCATCGTCAGCGTGTCGAGGGGGTCGATGGCGCCACCGCCCGCGCCGTAATCGGTGGGGCCGAAGAATTCCTTCACGAAGGCGCCCGTTTTGGCGTCCCACACGGAGATGCGCCGCGGCGTGTCGTCGTTTTCCGCCACCCAGAGCTTGCCCTGGACATCGACGCGCAGGCCGCTGATGAAGCGCATGCCGCCCTGTTCCCACGGCCCGAGCAGCGCGCGCCCGCCGGTCTTACCGATGGTGCGCAGTGGCGTGCCGTCGGCGCCGAAGACCTTCACCTGGTTGTCGGGGTCGCCCACGCCGACATAGAGCGCGCCGGCGGCGTCCACCGCCAGTGCGTTGGCGGCGGTGAGGCCGTCGACGACGGTGGCGGTTTTGTTATCGGCCAGATTTACGCGCAGCACCTTGCCCCCCGCGGCGAGCACGTACAGCGCGCCGTCGGGGCCGATTTCCAGGTCGCCGGCGCCGTCCACAGGAATGGTGGTGAGCAGTTTGCCGGTGGCAATATCGACCACGCCGACCACGTTGTCCCCCGCGCAACTGAGGAGCAGCTTGCCATTGACGGCGGTCATGCCGGTGAGCACCGGGGTGGCGCCGGCGGGGGTGACGTCCTTCAGCAGCGCGGTGATGTCCAGCGTGGCGCTCTCGGTGCCCGGCCAGGAGGAGTACGCGTCCTTCACGGCATCGAGCCGGTAGACGACGTTGTCGCCCTGCTGGCGGTCGTAGACGTAGAGGATGCCGCCGTCCACGGCGAGCAGCCGCGCGTTGCCGAAGCCGCCGCGCTTATGGCGCCACTTCACGTTGCCGTCCAGGTCGGTGCACACCACCGCCTGCCCGGCCTCCGCGCCGCTCCAACCCAGGAAGATCGACGTGCCGTCGCTGTCCACCGCCATCGGGTTGCCCTGGTCGCCGCCCCAGTTGCCGCCGGGGCTGTCGAAGGGCGCGCGGCCCCCGTTGTGCGCCCAGCCGACCAGCCGCAGGCCGATGTCGCCGTGGCGGATCGCTGACCAGGTATACGCGCCGGCGGGCACCACCTCGCCCGGCTGCATGTGGCTCATATTCGTCAGCCCGTCCCACGGCACGCTGTGCTTGCCCTTGGTGTAAAAGGCGGCGTTGAGCAGTTGTCGCACCACCTGGCCGTCGGCGTTCTTGATGTTCAGCGACACGTAGCCGTCTTCCGGCATGGTGAAGGGGATATCGGTGAAGCCGGCCATCTTCTTCTCTTCGAAGAGGCCGGTCCAATCGACCGCGGGGGTGCCTTTGTCCAGACGCACGGGGAACTCGCGGTTGTCGGCCAGGCGGAGCGGCTGCGGCTCGACGCCGTCTTTGGCGGCCAGGAAGCCGTAGCCCCAGCAGTTGACGGCGCGGAAGGTGAAGACGCGGTCGGGGGTGACGCCGGGGCGGAAGATGTCCTTCATGGTGATGCGGAAATGCGCGTCGGTGCAGAAGTTCGGCTCGGCGGAGATGACGATGCGCCCGCCCGTCTTCGGCGTAATGCCACCCTTGATGAGGGTCGTCCACGGCAGCGCGATCTCCTGCGTGTAGCCCTTGCCGTCGGCGTTCTTCAGGAAGGCCTGCTGGGCGCCCAACTTCTTCGCGTCGGGGGTGTTGATGCCGTCGCCTTTGTAGCATTGCAGCGCGACTACGTCCTTGGCATCGCGGTCACGCCAGGCGGTGAGCCAGCAGATGGATGGGTTGGCGTCGTCCGGGTTGACGATAAGGCGCAACTGCAGGCAGTCGCCGTTCCAGCCCATGTCGCCGGCGATGCTGCCGGGGTTGTTCATCGGCGTTTCGTCGACCCAGCGCGCCAGAATGTACAGGTTGTCCTTGTCATACTGGGCGTGCAGCCACACCGCCAGCTTGTCGCGCAAGTGCTCCACGTCGCTGCAGGTGAAGACCCCGCCGGAGAGATCCCAGTCGTCGGTCTTGCCGTCGATGACCATCTTCCCCGGCGTGGGGAGGACGCGGATGTTCAGGTTTTCCGTCTCCGTTGCCAGGACGGCGGTACCGAGCGCCAGCAACACGAGCGCAAGCAGGAAGAAGCGAGTCATACAGGTCTCCTCGGGTGGATTCGTTGCGCGACACGTCCGGGGAAATACGGCGCAAGCCCTTGTTCCCGGCGTGGCGGGTGATATACATACCTTGCCCCATTATACCTGATAGATGACCGGTAATACCAGCCTCCTTTTAGGGGTTGCGGCAGGCAAATAATAGGCGACCTGACAGGACAATCCGTGCGGAACGCGAAAGTGCTGTATCTATAAGCAGAAACCGATCCGGAAAGGTGTCTCCATGCCGCAATCCTCTCGCGTCCTCCTCCTGCTCATCGTCGTGCTGCTCGCCGCCGGCGCGTGCGCGGCGGAGACGCCGTTGAAGTATTCCGCCGGGTGGCTCGGGAACAGCTTTGCCAACCCGCAGTGGATTCAAAAGGACGGCCTGGGGCTGGCGGTGGGGGCGGACGGCGCCTGCTACCTCACCGCGTCGTGGGACGAAGTCGGCAAGGGGCTGGGTATCTATCGCGACGGCAACGCGGTCGGGATGTGCCAGGGCATCAGCGTCGGCGACGGCGCGGTGGCGGTGGACGACAAATACATCTATGGCGGCACCTACCGCGACATCGCGGGCAAAGGGACGCATGGCATCGGGCGTTGGGGGCTGGACGGCTCGCCGGCACCGACCGCGGGGGGCTCGAACTTCCTGCCCATCGGGGCGGCGTGGATGGCCGCCGCGACGGCGTACCAGGGCGAATTATTCGTCGGGGATACCGACGCGATTCGCGTCTACGACCGGGAGACGCTGGTGGAGAAGCGCCACTTCCCCTGCCCGCACCCGTTTCGGCTGGCGGTGGACCACACCGGGCTGCTGTGGGTGATCGGGTGCGTCGCGACCACCGAGGCGGGCATGCCGGCCACGCTGACGCAATACACCCGCGACGGGGCGCTCACCGGCGTGCGGATCGCCGATGTGGACGGCGCCACCGCGCTGGCGATCACCCCGACGGGGGGGCTGCTGGTGGCCGGGCCGCGGCAGCAGGTGCTGAAATACGACCTGTCAGGCCAGGCGCCTAAACTGGTCGGCACACTGGGCGTGGCGGGCGGCGTGTGGGCCGGCACGCCCGGCGCGATGGCACCGAACAAGCTGCTGGGGCTGATCGGCGTGGGGTGCGACGCGCTCGGAAATATCTACACGTTGGGGCGCGCCCCGGCGGTGGGCGGCGGCGTGGACTTGCGCAAGTTCAAGGCCGACGGCACCCTCATCTGGCAGCGCTTCAACACCGGCTTCACCGACTGCGCGGACGTGGACCCGGCGTCGGACGGCCTGGACGTCTACACCCGCGACGAGCACTTCGTTTTCGACGCCAAGAAGCCGCTCGGGGCGCAGTGGGTATGGAAGGGCTACACCCTCGACCCGCGCTATGACGACGGTCGCGCCGAGGGGCGCGCTTGCGGCGACAGCATGTTCAACTGGGGCTCGCCCCTCGTGCGGCGGCTGCAGGGGCGGCTGTACCTGTTCACGCGCCCGGGCAGCTACTTCGGCATCTTCCGCCAGGGGAAGGGCGAGGTGTTCCTCCCCAGCGGGCTCATCGGGCTCACGCCGACATGGCTTATCGTCGCCCCCGCCGACAACCGGCGCGACACCGTGTGGCCCCCGCAGCAACCCACCCCGCGCTCGCGGTGGAACTGGCGCGACGCCAACGGCGACGGCAAAATTCAGCCCGAGGAGATCACCAACTCCCCCAAGCTGCTGACCGAAGTGGAAGCGATCAACGGCTCCTGGGTGGATGACCAGGGGGATATCTGGCTGGCCGGCTCCTCGAGCGGCATCCGCTGCCTGTGGCACATGCCGCTGCTGGGCTTCGACGCGCAGCAGAACCCGATCTACACGTGGGAGAAGACGCAGCGCCTGCCCTTGCCCAAGGAGTTCACCGATTGCGGCCGCATCCAGTATGACGCGCGCACGGATACCATGTATCTCTCCGGCATGACCCCGGAGCACCCGAACGACACGCACTGGGGGGACATCGGGCCGGTGATCGCGCGGTATGACCACTGGTCGAAACCGGAACGCACCCTGCGCTGGACAATTCAGGAGCCGGCCGGCCCGCCGAAGTCGGCGAACGGCGACGCCTTCTTCCCCGCGCTCGCCATCGCCGGCAATCGCGTCTTCGTGATGCAGCGCTACGGGGCGCGCATCTGGGTCTACGACGCGGACAGCGGCGCCTACGCCGGCATGGTCACCACCACGCCGGAGGTCGGCCCCTCCGGCTGGTGCGATATGCCCTTCGGCCTGTCCGCCTTCGCGCGCAAAGACGGCAGCGTGTTGCTGCTGGCGGAAGACGACTACCGCCCGAAGGTGCGCACCTACCTGGTGCCGCCGCAGCCGCTGGACCCCAAGGCGGTGCGCCCGGCGGCGTGGTAAGGGCGTAATCATTCCCCCGCGCGCACCACTTCGGTGTAGTCATACACGCCGGTGATGCGCTGGCCGGCGGGCACGGTCAGGTATTCGGCCGCGGACCATTCGCCGTCGATGAGGCCGCGAATCAGGCGGATGTCGCCGTCCAGGCGGGTGCAGGCGCGGCCCTCGGCGGCCGCCTTCACGCGGAACTCCTCGGCGTAGCCCAGGTGCGCGGTTTCGGGCAAGTCGATGAAGACGGCGGGGTGGCCTTCGGCGGGCTCGGGGTGCATCGTCTCCCACACATAGCGCGCATCCTCCTCGCCGTACTGCTCCACCAGCGCGGCGAAGGCATCGCCCACGAAGAGCTTGTTCTCGCCATCCTCGACGCGCAGGAAGTAATCACCGCGCTCCAGGTAGCCAGCAGAGCTGAAGGGTGTGCTGGGGTGGTCGCCGAAGTGTTCCACAAAGCGCTCCCGGGCCCCGAGCAATATAGTGCAGCAGTCGTGGGCGCGCGGCAACACCAGTGGCACGCGTCCCGCCTGCAGGCCGACCGTGGCATTGCCGCACACGCCGAAGAGGAGCAATATGGCGTCGTACGCCTTGCCGGCGGAGTCGGCGGCATCGATGCGCGCCTGCAGCGACGCGCGCAGCGTGTCGCTGTGCACGTGCTCGCCCAGCTCGGTGAATTCCACGTCGAAGACGTGCGGCGACCGGGAAACGCACAGGCAGGCTTCCCGGAGAAAAACGTTGCAGGCAATCAGCTTCAACAGCATGGATCATCCCCCCGAGGCAAGTGTACCGGGGGGCACGGCAACCTGTAAAGGGGTAAGTCGCCGGGCGGTTCAGCTAAGCGTTTCGCGCTCTCGCGCGACCCTCATCCCCCAGCCCCTTCTCCCAGGGGGAGAAGGGGGGCGTCCGATCGGCGTACACGCACGGGGACCAACACGCCCTCTCCCCGCTGGGAGAGGGTTGGGGTGAGGGCCGCGCCGGGAGGCGCGGAACGTATAAGTGAACCGTATTGGGGCAGATCGCCGCGCGGGGTGTTCACTGTTCGCTTATCTGTTTCCGAGCTGACAATCAATCATCAGGTCGAAGAGCAGGCAACCGCATACAAAGATCAAACAAGTATAATGGGAGCCGACGCATCCCTCGCTAATCCAGTCGGAGGTGAACGCCATGTCCCGCGAGCATATCTGTCAGACCCTGAAACCTTTCCCGATGGCCCCGTACGTCTTCATCACCGAAGAGACGACGGCGGACGATCTGGCGCGCTACTTCGCCGACATCAAGGCGTGCGGCTTCGACGCCGTGCGCACCGGCAACGCGCCGACCTACCTGGGTCCCGACGAGATCGACTACACGGTGAGCGACCTGTTCTTCCGGCTGGCGGAGGAGCACGGGCTGCTGCTCTTCCCGCACTTCCAGATGAGTTACTGCGGCTGGATGGGCGCGGCGCCGCACGCTATCGATCCCGTGCGCAACCTGCTGGACGAGCGCTACCATGCCCTGCTCGACGCCTACTTCACCGCCGTGGTGCGCCGCTACCGCGAACACCCCGCGCTGCTGGCGTGGATCGGCATCGGCGAGCCGGGCAGCTTTCCCGAGGCGCTGCTCGACGACCCGCAGGTGCGCGCCCTATACCGTGCCTGGCTGCAGGAACAGTACGGCTCGCTGCCGGCGCTGGAGCACGCGTGGGGATTCGGCAGCCGGTTGCCGTATGGCCACGAAGAGGTGACGGCGTGGGACGCCGGGGCGCACTGGGCCGGGCAGGTCTTCGAAAAGTACCGCCATCAGCGCGACTGGCTGCGCTTCCAGACGGAGTTCCTGCTGGAGCAGACGACGACCTGTGAACGGGTGACCATGCGCGAGGACGACCGACATCCTCTCCTCACCGGCATCCACAACGTGCTGGCGAACGCGGCGGCGAAGACGTGGGATTTCGGCCTGCAGGCGAGCCGCGCGGACGGGCTGATGTCCTCCATCCACGCGGGGTGGCACTCGGGACTCGGCGACTACGAATTCTTCCTGCCGCTGTATGTCCAGGCGCGCATGACGCGCGATTTTTGCAAGGACGGCTGGGCAATCGCCTACGAAACCACCGGCGGCCCGAACTTCCGCTCCGCCGACCGCGGCTACAACCTGCACCCGCGCGAGCGGTATCAGATGATGCTCGGGTACCTGGCCGCCGGGCTGCAAGGCGGCGGCTTCTGGACGTGGAACGCCCGCCTGACCGGCTACGAGGCGGGGGAATACGCGCTGACCACGCTGCAAGGCACGCCCGCCGCGCGGGCACGGCTGCTGGGCGACTTTGCCCGCCGCATGGCGCAGTGGCGGGAGGAGCTGTACGACGCGAAGCCCGAACGCCTCGCCGCGGTGCTCTACAGTTGGGAGAGCGAGGCCTTCTGCGCCTACGACCGGCTCACCCACGCGGAGTCCATGCAGCGCGACGCGGGCTCGCGCCACCGCCTGGGTGCCGCGCGCAGCCTGACGGACGCCAACATCCCGTGGGAGTTCGTCACCGACGCGGAGCTGTGCGACGGCACCGTGCACGCCTACCCGGTGCTCGTGATCCCCGGGATGCCGGTGGTGTCCGATGCCGCGCTGGCGGCGCTGGACGACTACGTCCGCGGCGGCGGCACGCTGATCGTCGATATGCCCTTCGCGGTCTACGATGAAAACGGCCGCATCCGCACCGCAGGCGCCGGGGGCGCGGTCGACCGCGTGCTGGGCGCCTACCTCGCCGACATCTATGACACCTTCAACGAGCCGATGGCGCTGGGCGCGCTGCCGGTGGAGGGCACCTTCGGCGAGTGGGTGCCGACGGCGGCCACCGTGCAGGCGACCTTCGCCGACGGACGCCCGGCGGTATTGGAGCACCGGCTGGGCGCGGGGCGTGCCGTGTGCTTCGCCTTCGAGGTGTGCGGCCGGAGCGCGTCGGCCGGCCAACCCGACTATGAACACCTGCTGGCGGAGACGGTGCTGGCGGGGCGCGCACACCCCTGGACGTGCCCCGACGCCGTGGCCTTCCGGCGGCAAGTGGGCGCGGTTGATTACTACTACCTGGTCAACCTCGGCGCGGCCCGCGACACGACCCTGCAGGTGCACGACGCGGCGTACCGCACCGTGCACGATGTCATGGCCGACGCCGCCCTCCCATACACGACGAACGACGAGGGGTGCGCGGTCCCCGTGCATCTGCCCGCGGGCATGGGCGCCTGGCTGCGTTGCGAGCGCGGGTGAAGGCGCGCTACGCCTCGTCGGTATAACGCAACAACACCTTGCCGGTTTGCCCCGCGGCGAAGCGCGCGTAGGCATCGGCGGCGTCGGCGAAGGGCAGGCGGTCGGTGATAAGGTCGTGCAGGCGCAGCCCGTCGCGGTACAGTTGCAGCATGGCGGGATATTCGCCGAAGTGATAGAACCACGCGCCGACGGCGGTAATGTCGCGGCGGATGAACTGCTCGCTGGGCGAGATGGGCAGCGCCCCCTGCTCGCCGTTGAAGACCACGGTGCCCGCGGTGCGCACGGCGGCGAAGCAGGCCAACGCGCTTTCCGGGCGCCCCGCCGCTTCGATGCAGACGTCCGCGCCGGTGTCGTCGGTCAGCGCGCGCACGGCGGCCACGGGGTCGCCATCGTCGACCTGCACCACCGCCTGCGCCCCCAGGCGCCGCGCCAGCGCGAGGCGGGTGGCCGAGCGGTCCACCGCGATGACGCGCCGCCCCAGGTGGGCCTGCAGCAGCACGCTGCCCAACCCCACCGGTCCCACGCCGAAGACCGCGACGGTACGCACGGAATCCGCGAGCTTCGTCGAGGTATGGTACGGCACGCCCAGCCCGTCGCCGGTGAGCAGCACGCCGGCCTCCCAGGCGACATCATCGGGCAACGGGTGGCAGGCGTTGGCGGCGGCAAGGAACTGCTCCGCGTGCATATTGCCGTAGAAGCTGAAGCCCCGGCACCAGGTATACTGTCCCAGCGCGCAATAGGTGCAGTGCCCGCACCCCGCGATGGCGCTCACGCCCACACGCTGCCCCACCGTGAGGCCGGTCACCCCCGCGCCGAGGGCACGCACCCACCCCGCGGCTTCGTGCCCGTTGTTGCCGCCCGCCACGCCGCCGCTGCGATAGTCGTGCAATTCGCTGCCGCACAGCGCGGAGACCGCGGTCTGAATCACGACCTCACCCGGGCCGGCCACCGGCTCCGGCGCGTCGGCCATTGTCACCCGGCTCTCGCCGTCGAGGATAAGGCGTTTCATACGCGAACTCCTAACATCGGCAGCGGGAATTCCCCCTGCACGTCGACCGGGCGGCGTTCCGCGACGGCGCGCCGCAGTGCCGCTTCGAATTGCAGCTCCACCACGCCGGCCAACCCCGGCACGGGCGGGGGCGCGTCGGCGCGAATGCTGTCGAGATACGCGCCCAGCGCCTGCTCGAAGGAGGCATCGTACTGGTGCCAGCGCGAATGGTTGGGGATGAGGGCGTGGGTTTCCGCGTAGCGGCTCCCGTTTTCGTAGACTTCCAGCGTGCCGTCCAGATCGCGGAAGCGCAACATGCCGTGGGCAAAGCACAGCGTCATGTCGTACAGCGCCAGCGAGAAATCCGTGCCGCCGGTGCCGAGAATCGTGCCGGTGGCCCCCTGGACCAGCGTGAAGGCCGCCGCCACGTCGCCCGCCTGGCCGGCGTCGCCCGCCAGCGCGGTGATCGTCGCCGCCCGCCCGCCGAACAGGTGCAGCAGGTCGATGCAGTGGCTCCAGCAGGCGAAGTGCACCAGCAGCGTGGCCTGCTGCAAGGGGCCGAAGTTGCGCTCCGCCACAATGCGCCGGGCGCGCTGCGACTGGGCGAAGAAACGGTAGTTGAAGACCATCGCCGTCTGCACGCCCGCCCCCTCCGCGCGCGCCAACAGCGCCGCGGCGCGGGTGAAATCGCCCTCGCACACCTGCGCCTGCCCATGTTGGGCGACGAGGGGTTTCTCGAAGAAGAGGCGCTTCACCGGCCCGGCGTCGAGCAGTGCGGTGGCCGCCGCGTCGCGGGTAGTCTCATTAGTGAGCAGCAGCACGGCATCCGGCGCGTCGTCCACCAGCGCGCGCAGGGAGTCGTAGACGCGCCCGCCGAAGTCGCGCGCGCAGGCCTCCGCCTTCTCCCGCGTGCGCGAGAAGTAGCTCAGCGTCACGTCCGCCTGCCCCGCGAGAAACGGGAGATAGTTGCCGCGGGCCACGGCGCCCGTGCCGACGATGGCGATCTTCATCGGGTCACCTTTCTGCGTGCCGGCTACCGATGGCCGGGTTGGTTCATCTTACCAACTGCCGACCGGGTTGGCAATGCAACGTAACGCGTCATCGGAAGGGATTTGCACCGGAATAGCAAATAACAGAGCTATCCGTTTTCGGGGAGGCGTGCCCATGCACACCCGCCTGTTCCTTATCGTCGCGCTGCTGTTCGCCGGGCTGGCCGTGTCCGCGGCGGAGCCGTCGCGCTACCGCTTTACCTACACGCTGCCGACGGCGGCGGCGCTGACCAGCGCGGGGGTATACGATGCCCACGACCACCTGGTGAAGACGCTGTGGACGCTGCAGCCGCTGGCGGCGGGGGTGCAAACGGCCGCCTGGGACGGGCTGGACGCCGACGGGCAGCCCGTGCCGGCGGGCGCCTACACCTGCAAGGTGGTGGTGAACCGCGGGGTCTACACGCAGCGCGGCATCATCGGCAACACGGGCACACCGAGTAATACCTTCGGCCACGTGCCCATCAACTTCGAGGCGGTGGCGGTGGATCGCGACGGCTTCATCTACACCGTGCATGACTGGGATGAGCCGCACAACGACGTGATCCGCTGGAACCCCGCCACCGGCGCCGTGGCCTCGCACTCCGGGCACCCCATCGGCGACCTGATGAAGGCGGTGGCGGTGGACGACGCTTACGCCTACGTCTCCCTTTACAGCAACCTGGACGACCGCGCCAAAGCGAAGTTTTACCTGGCTCGCCTGCGCATCGACAAAACGCCAGGCGCCGCGGGATGGGCGGTGACGCCCTTCACCAAAGCGGGGCGTTTCCTCATGGTTTACGACGACGGCGCGGCGTACCCCGACGGGGTCAGCGACGCCGACCGCGGGCTGATGCGCGTGCCGCTGCTGTCGCTGGCGGTGCACGGACAGACCCTCTACGCCGTCGACGCGCTGGCCGGGCTGGTGCGGATGTATGACAAAACGACCGGCGAGGCCACGGGCCACATCGCCGTACCGCTGCCGCAAGCGGTGGCGGTAGCCCCCGACGGGCGGGTGTGGGTGGGCCACGCGCACCACCGGGTGAGCGTCTTTACTGCCGACGGCAAAGCGGTCGGCACGCCGATCACCGACCTGACGGAGGTGAACGCGCTGGCCTTCGGCCCCGACGGCGCGCTCTACGTGGCCGACCAGGGGGCCGGGCAGGTGAAGGTCTACGCGGTAGCCGGCGCCGCCGTCACGCCGCGCCGCACGCTGGGCACCCCGGCACTGCCCGGCGACCGCGCGGCGGACCACTTCTTCCACCTGCACGGGCTGGCGGTAGACGGCCAGGGCAACGTGATCACCGCGCAGAACGAATACTTCTTCAACGGCGGGCGGCTGGCCAAATTCGCCGCGGACGGCACGGTGCAGTGGGAGCAGTACGGGCTGGAGTTCCAGTCCAACGGCACCTACGGGGCCAACGATCCGGACACCTTCATCTCCGTGATGGACCACGCCTACCGGCTGAACCGCGCCACGGGGAGCGCCGCCTACCTGGGGCAGGGCTACACCGGCACCGGCTATCACGGCGGCCCCAGCGGCACGCCGCGGGTGTGCCGCCTGGGTGCGCACGACTTCTACTACTTCCCCAGCGGAGACGGCGTGCAGGTGTACCGCATCGACCCCAACCCCGCCGGCGGCAGTCCGCTGCTCACCTTCGTGTCCATCCTGGGCCGCGCCCAGCCGCTGCCCACCGGCGTGATGGCCGAGGCGGTGTGGAAGGGCGAGAACTACTACCTGTGGTCGTGGCACGACGCGCGCGGCGACCACACCGTGCACCCGGAGGACGTCTCCCTGTGGGCGAAGCCGGAGGACAAGCGTCCCCTGTGGCAGTACGGCCCGCTGACGGTGGACGCCGACAAAAATATCTGGATGCCGTCCTACGACCGTGGCGGCAACACGCCGGAGCAGAACTCCGTGTGGATGGTGCCGCTGGCCGGGCTGGACGCGCAAGGCAACCCGATGTACGAGTGGAAGAACGTTGTGTGCGTGGTGCCGCGCGGGTCGCTGCTGTGGGACACCGGCGTGAAGATGGTGCAGCACGACGCCGACGGCTACACCTACCTTTACGGCGCGACGAAGCGCAAGGACGCGCCGCAGAACGGCGGGGTGTGGATGGGCGGCAACACGCTGGCCTGTTTTGACGGCCCCGAGCGCCGCTGGCAGATTCTGCTGCCCGACATCTGCGTGGGGATGGACGTGATCCCCGGCAACCAGGGTGGCTGCATTCTCGGCGGCGACCCCTTCCACGGCGGGCTGCACCATTACACGCGCGACGGGTTGCTCATCGGCAAGGTCGGCCCCGACCCGAAGCTGATGGGTGCGCCGCCGAATAACCCCAGCGGACTGCTCGACTTCTTCGGCGCGGTGGTGGTGAAACGCAACCCGCGCGACGGTATCCTGGACGTCTTCGCCGAGGACGACTACAACCTGCGCATCGCCTGGTACCGCATCGACGACCGCGCCATCGACACCATCAGCGGCCCGCTGACCGTTGCGCGGTAAGCGGCGCGAAGAGGAAGAAACGGTCGCCGGTGATGGGAACCGGACGAAAAACTGGTATTAGCCCAATACCGTTCAAATATCCGCATCCGTCAGAGCCCCTCTCCACGCTGGGAGAGGGGTTGGGGTGAGGGCCGCGCGGGAGCGCGGAACGACGGTTGAACGGTATTGGGTATTCGCCCGAAGTATAAGCTCACCGCCCGCAAGCCGACCGGTATATCGCTGTGTTTTTTCGGCCAAATCGCCTATAATAGGCACATCATTACCCCACGAAAAGGTGTCACCATGCCTACCCGCGCGTTTTTCCTCGCCCTCGGCGTTTGCGCCGTGCTGTGCCTCGCCGCTCTGACGGCGCGCGCCACGGAGACGGAGCATCTCGGCCTGCAGGTCCTCCCCGCGCCCGGCGCGGTGACGGTGGACGGCAACGCCGCCGACTGGGATCTCTCCGGCGCCATCTTCACCTGCGGTGATGTGGAAGGGCAGCGCGAGCAATACGCCGTATGGCTCTCCGCCATGTACGACGCCAAATACCTCTACGTGCTGGCGCGCTGGGCCGACTCGACGCCGATGAACAACCCCGGTCAGACGATTGCCGACTACGGGTGGGACGGCGACTGCCTGCAGGTGCGCCTCATCACCAACGACGGCACCCCGCGGAAGCAGGTCAGCGTGGCGAACTGCTGGAAGGGCAGCGATGGCGCGGACGTGGTGCAGATGGACATCGAGGGGCAGGGGCACGGCCCGCGCGGCCTCGACATGAAGCCGCAGGGTGTGCTGCAGGCCTTCCGCGCCAATCCGGACGGCAAAGGGTACGTGCAGGAGATCGCCTTCCCGTGGGCGCTGCTCACCGCCGACCACCAGCCGCTGACCGCCGGCGGCTCCTTCATCCTCACCATGGAACCCAACTTCACCATCGGGCGCAAGGGGCGCCTGAGCATCAAGGACATCTTTCGCCCCGGCGTCACCATCGACCGCGTCTTCACCTTCATGGCCGCGAACACCTGGGGCGTTGCCACGCTGGAGAAGAAGGGCCACGTCGTCCCGCGCCCGGTGCGCCTCTCCGACGCGCGCGAGTTCCCGGTGAAGTATGCCGACGGCCAGCCGGTTATCGACTGGACGGGGCTGATCAAGCAAAAGACGTTACTCGGCTTCAAACCGATCACCTTCACCATGCCCGACGACGGCTATGTGTCGTTGAACCTGTACGATAAGGACGGCACCGTGGTGCGCCAGTTGCTGAACAGCGAATTCCGCACCAAGGGCAAGCAGACCGTGCTGTGGGACGGGCTGACGACGACGAATTTCCGCACGCCGGGCACGCCGGTCGCCGCCGGCAGCTACACCTGGCATGCCATCGTGCACAAGGGCATCGGCGTGCGCCTGCGCGGCTGGGCCGCCAACAGCGGCAGCGCCCCGTGGGACGCCAGCGCCACCAGCAACTGGGGCGGCGACCACGGCATCCCCTGTGCCTGCGTCGCCGACGACGAGCGCGTCTACCTGGGCTGGAGCGCCGCGGAAGCCGGCAAGGCGCTCCTCGCCTGCGACCGCCAGGGCCACGTGCTCTGGAAGAACAGCCGCGAGGGCATGGCCGGCGCCGAGTTGCTGGCCGCGGACCACGGCACCCTCTACGTGCAGCACTGGGGCGGCTGCCTGTACCGCCTCAACACGAAGGACGGCAGCTACCTGGCGTGGGACGGCACCACCTCCGCCGACATCTTCGTGAAAAACTTGTGGGGTGATGCCAAGGGCATGCCCGAGCGCGCCGACACCATGGCGGTGACCAACGGCACGCTGTACCTGGGCTTCACCAAGGAAAACCTGATCCTCGCCGTCGACGGGAAGAGCGGCGCCGTGCGCGGAAAGTTCGCCTGCCCGGCGCCCGTATCCCTCTACGCCACCGCCGGCGCGCTGTACGCGGTGAGCGGCGGCACGCAGGTGCTGCGCCTCGACCCGCGGGACGGCAAGACGACGCCCGTCCTCACCGACCTGACCGCCGCCCACGCGCTCACCCGCGACGCCGCCGGCAACTTCTACGTGGGCATAGGCGACCCGGACAACCAGGTGAAGGTGTATTCACCCGACGGCAAGCTCCTCAAGGCGCTCGGGCGTCCCGGCGGGCGCGCGCTGCTCGGTACCTGGCAGCCGGACGGCATGCGCTTCATCAGCAGCCTGGCCATCGATGCCGACGGCCAACTGTGGGTGGCGGAGAATGACCGCGTGCCCAAGCGCTTCAGCACGTGGAACACCACCACGGGCGCGCTGGTAGCCGAATTCTTCGGCCCCTCCTCCTACGGCGCGCTGGGTGGCGCCATCAACCCCCGCGATCCCTACCTGATGGTCGGCCAGGGCTGCGAGTGGCGGCTGGACCCGAAGACGGGCACGGCACGCTGCCTGGGCGTCATCACCCGCGACGGCATGGAGAACGCGCGCTTCGGCATCGGCGCCAACGGCCGCCTGTACCTGGCGGTGGCCGCGGACTGGTTCAACGGCCCGGTGGCGATCTATGAGCGGCTGGGCGACGCGAACTACAAGCTGCGTACGCTCCTCACCCCGCCGAAGCAGGGGCAGCAGATGATTACCGTCTGGTCCGACGCCAACGACGACGGCCGGCAGCAGCCCGAGGAAGTCAAAACATATACCCTGGACCTGAAGGGCTGGCTCAGCGGCTGGTTCATGCCGATGACCGGCGACCTGACCTTTTGGGGCACGGTGTATGGGATTAAGGTCACCGGCTACACCGCCTGCGGCGCGCCGCTCTACGATCTGACGCAGGCGGTCAAGCTGCCGGAGCCCGCCAATCTGGCCGGACGCGGTGGCATGGGCGCGCAGTTGGGCCTGGGTTCCACCGACGGGAAGTTCATGCTCTACAACGGGCATTACATGGCGTCGAACAGCGACTTCGTCTGCTACGACATCGCCTCCGGCAAGGTGAAGTGGACGTACCCCAACAACTTCGTCGGCGTGCACGGCTCGCATAACGCCGGCCCGCCGGAGCCCGCGCTGATCCGCGGCGCTTATGACATCGCCGGCGCCGCCAAGCTGCCGGTCGTCGGCGACGTATGGGTGATCGGCACCAACTTCGGCGAGTGGCACCTGCTCACGCAGGACGGTTTTTACCTCACCCGCCTCTTCGAGCCCGACCCGTTGAAGGTGAAGTGGCCGGATCCGGCGGTGCCCGGCGTAGATATGAACCACGTGCCCAGCGGCATGGGCGGCGAAGACTTCGGCGGCTCAGTCACGCAAGGCACCGACGGCACGCTGTCGCTGCAGGTCGGCAAAACGGGGTACTGGAACGTGGAAGTGACCGGCCTGCCGGAGATCCAGGCGTTGAAGGGCGGCGCGGTGACGATCAAGCCGGCCGAGGTGGTGCAGGCGCAGGGCTTCCGCGAAGGATATCTGCAGGCTGCGGTGGGCAAGCAGCGGCTGAGCGTGGCCCACGCCTCCCCCGCCTTCACGGGCGACCCGGCGGCGGATTTCAAGGGGTGCACCCCCGCCGCCTACCGCAAGCAGGACGACGCCGCGGTGAAGACGATGGCCGCCTGGGACGACACCCATCTGTACCTGAGCTGGGACGTGGCGGACGCCACCCCGTGGCAGAACAGCGCCACCGACCCCTTCCAGATGTATATCGGCGGCGACACGGTGGACCTGCAACTGGGCACCAACGCGGCGGCGGATAAGAACCGCGGCGAAGGCGTCCTCGGCGACCTGCGCGTCTCCATCGGCAACTTCCGCGGCACGCCCACGGCGGTGCTCTACCGCAAGGTCTCCGCGGTGAAGCAGCCGTATACCTTCAGCTCGGGCGTCATCCGCGCCTACCCGATGGACTACGTGAGCCTCATCGACGGCGCCCTCATCCACGTGAAGGTGCAGCCGGGCAAGGGGTACGTGGTGGAAGCCTCCCTGCCGCTGGCGGCGCTGGGCTTCACCCCGCGCGAAGGCCTCACCCTGCACGGCGACTTCGGCGTCACCCACGGCGACGCCGCAGGCCGCACCCGCCTGCGCACCTACTGGAGCAACCAGCACACCGGCATCGTGGACGACGCCGTCTTCGAGCTGCAAGTGGAGCCGAAGAACTGGGGCGAGTTGGAATTCAAGCCGTAACTGCACGCGCGACCATGCGGTTCGCCGCGGTGGGGCAAGCGGGCACACACAGGCCGCACCCGTAGCAGCGGGTGCGGTCGAGGTGCAGCGCGCCCTCCGCCATGGTGCGCGCGTGGAAGAGGCAGTGGTCGACGCAGGCGCCGCAATCGGTGCAGCGCACTCGGTGCCCCTCACCCCAGCAACATCCCCGCCAGTTCGAGCACCGAGGGGAGGAGCAGGTCGGGGTGGGCGGCGGTGAGGGCGGCGGCGTCGGACTGGCCGGTGAGCACCGCCACGGTGGGCATGTGCGCGGCGTGGCCCATTTCGATATCCATCGGGTGGTCGCCGACCATCAGCGTGACGGCGGGGGTGCGCTCCAGCAGGTGCAGCATCTCCAGCACGTGCGCCGGGTGCGGCTTGGGACGGTGCACGGCTTCGCGGCAGAGCAAGGCGTCGAAGGGCAGCGGCGCGTCGCCGATGATGCGCGCCACCGCGGCGCTGGAGTTGCGCGTCACGATGCCCAGCCGATACCCCGCCTGCCGCAAGGCGGCCAGCGCCTCGACCACCCCCGGCAGCAGGCGGGTGACGGCGGCGGCTTCGTATTCCAACGCGCTCAGCCGCCCCATCGCCTCGTCGCGGAAGGCCGCCGCGCGCAACTGATCCGCCCCCAGCAGCTCCGCCCCCGCCGCGATCGTCTCCAGCAGTCCCAGCTCGCCCAGGTGCAGCGGGTCCAGCCCGTGTGCGCGCGCCGCGTCCAGCACCACGCGCCGCATGTGGGCGAAGTCATACGGGCACGTGGCCAGCGTGCCGTCGAAGTCAAAAACCAGCGCCGTTATCCCGAGCAAATGCATACCGGCTTCTTCCCCGGTTGACCGGGATCTCCTGCCACCCCGCGCGTACCATGCCGATATTGACAACGCAAAAGAGCAGTCGTATAGTTAGCTATTCTTTTCCCAGGAGGTTCCCCCATGCGCAAGGGCTTTACCCTGATCGAACTCCTTGTCGTGATAGCGATAATTGCTATCCTGGCCGCTATCCTTTTCCCCGTCTTCGCCAAGGCGCGCGAGAAGGCGCGGCAGACGGCGTGCATCAACAATCAGAAGCAGATCACCACCGCGACGCTGATGTATGCGCAGGACAACAACGAAATGCTCCCCGACGCCGGCAGCTTCTGGGGCGCGCTGAACATCGACCGCGGCGTGTTGAAGTGCCAGACGAAGAGCCGCCTCGCCAACGGCTACGTCTACTACAGCGCGATCTCCGGGCAGGCGCTGGGGAAGATCAACGCGCCGGAGAGCACCGCCCTGACGGGTGATGGGTTGCACAACGCCACGACGACCCCGCTCACCTATGACAACGTGGCCTACACCGACGCCGACTTCGATACCGCGCGCCACGGCGGCAAATATATCGTCTCCTTCGTCGACGGCCACCAGGAGCTGTACAGCACCGGCGTCTTCGGCAACGCGGCCGTCTTCGCGCTGGACGAAAACACCGGCACGTCGGCCGGCGACTCCAGCGGCAAAGGCGGCACCGGCACGCTCTTCAACACCGCCAGTTGGACCGCCGGGCATCTGGGCTACGCGGTGAAGTGCGACGGCAACAACAGCTACGTCGAAATCACCAACAACGCCAACCTGGAGAACGTGCAGGAAAGCAACTACACGCTGGCGGCGTGGTTCAAGCCCAACAGCAACCCCGCCGGCACCGGCTCCGCCAACAACGCCTGCTACGGCATCATCTGCAAGCAGGGGTACCATACCGGGCTCACCTACAACAACGGCGGCACCTTTTCGATGTCGCAGTGGTATAACCCGGGGCCGGCGTGCGCGGGCGCCACGACAAGCGGCACCTACGCGCCGGGGAGCTGGTATCATGTGGCGGCCACCATCGACCGCACCAACGGCATCGTGAAGCTCTATGTCAACGGGACGCAGGACGGCACGAGCAGCTATACCAAGAACGCCGCCATTTACGAGTACAACCAGATGCAGTGGCGCATCGGCATCGCGCAGCCCGGCGCCGGCACGTACCGCTGGTGCGCTGACGGCATCATCGACGACGCGCGCATCTACAACAAGGCGCTCTCCGACGCGGAAGTCGCCTACCTCGCCGCGCAGTAAGGCGCCGCGCTTCCCCCCCGCCCCGGCGGCACCGCCGGGGCGGGTTTTTTGTGGAGTCCACCTCCCGCGCGCGGGCACGAGTTGACAGCCGCCGTGCGCTCTGGTAGTGTGATGATACTCTAAACGTGACTGAAGGCGTCGGTATGACACGTCGCAATGACGAGCACTGGGCGAGTCGGATGGGGGTCATCCTGGCGGTGGCGGGCAGCGCGATCGGGTTGGGGAGTTTTCTACGTTTCCCGACCCAGGCCGCGCAGTACGGCGGCGCGTTTCTCATCCCCTACCTGGTCGTCCTGCTCTTCATCGGGTTGCCGCTCATGTGGCTGGAGTGGTCCTTCGGCCGCTACGGCGGCATTTGGGGCAAACACACCCTGCCCGGCATCTACGAAGCGGCCACCGGTAAAAGCTGGGCGCGCTATCTCGGCGTGCTCGGGCTCTACATCCCCTTCGTCATCGTCGTCTACTACCTCTACGTCGAGTCGTGGACGCTGGCCTACTCCTTCTTCACCGCCACGAACCAATTCGCCGAGGGGCATGGCGCGGCCGACTACCTGCATACCTTCCGCGCCTTCCTGGGCATGAACGATGGCCGGTACGCCTTCTCCTGGCTCGCGGTCGGGGTGCTCGTGCTCACCCTCGTCATCAACTTCGTCGTGGCGGCCCAGGACGAGCGCCGCGGCTTGGAGCGCCTCACCTCGGTGGCCATGCCGCTACTATTCCTGCTCTCCGTGGCGTTGGTGGTGCGCGTGTTCACTCTGCCCGGCGTCGAGGCGGGGCTGGGCCACTTGTGGAAGCCCGACCTGGGCAAGCTGGTGGCGCCCATGACCCTCTTCGGGCACACCTTCCCCTTCCTGGAACCGAAGGTCTGGCTGGCGGCGCTGGGGCAGGTCTTCTTTACCCTCAACCTGGGCCTCGGCACCGTGCTGGTGGGCGCCAGCTATCTGCGCAAGGACGACGACACCGCGCTCTCCGGCCTCACCGCGGTCTCGCTGAACGAATTCGGCGAGGTGGTCCTCGGCGCGAGCATCGCGCTACCGGCGGGCATCGCGCTCCTCGGCGCGTCGACGGTGCTGAAGGTCGCCGCCGACGGCCCGTATACGCTGGGCCTGGTGACCATCCCGCTCATCTTCGAGCGCATGCCCTTCGGCAGCATATTGGGCGCGGTATGGTTCGTGCTCATCTTCTTCGCCGCCGTGGGCGCCTCCATCGCGCTGCTGCAGCCGATCATCGGCTTTTTCGTGCACGAAATCGGCTGGTCGCGGCGCAAGGCGACGATGACGCTGCTCGTCATGACGCTGCTGTATCTCGTCCCCGTGGTGCTCTTCCAACGGCAAGGCTTCATGGCGGAGATGGACTTCAACGCCGTCAACCTGCTGCTGGCCTTCGGGGCGCTGGTGGAGCTGATCATGTTCCTGGGCGTGTTGGGCATCGAGCGCGGCTGGCAAGGCATCACCGCCGGCGCCCGCCTGCGCCTGCCGCGCCTGTGGAAAAGCATTCTGTGTTACGTCACCCCCACGCTGCTGATCGTCATCCTGCTAAACTGGTTCGTGCAGGTCGGCGACGATGCCGCCACGCTGGTGGGGATACCGGACGAGTTCCGTAAGTTCCACATCCTGTCGCGCGTCTGCATGGCGGTGGCGCTGCTGGGGATGCTGCTGGTCGTGCGCGCGGCCTGGCGCCGCCCGCTGCCCGCGCCCGACGCGGGCCCCGAAGCGGACCTGGGCAGCCTACTCCCGCCGGACGACGCGCCGCTCATCGCCGAGGAGGTGCCCGGTGTCCACTGACGCCCTGCTCTTCATGAGTATCACCTGGTGTAGCATTGCCCTGGTCACTTTCTACTGCCTGTGGCGGCTGGAAAAACGTTAGCCACGCGCATGAAACTGCCGCGCGCCGGGTACGATACCCCAACGACGCGCCGCCCTGCCGCGTGTTGACCCGCCCTCCCCGCCGGGTCGCCCATTCCGAGAAGGAGAAGCTCCGCCGATGCCGATATTTGCCGCGTCACCCCTGCCGGATGCCGCGCCGCCCAGCTTCTGGGTGGTCCAGACGCTGCCGCACTTCTGGCTCTACGTGCTGGTCAGCACCGTGCTCTTCGTCGGCTTCATGGCCCTGCTGCACCAGTTGCCCGCGCGCGGCAAAAAATGGCTGATGCTCGGTACCACCTTCCTGGCCGGGTGCTACTTCGTGCTGGAATACTTCCTGCCCGTCCACAAGCTGGATGACGGCACCCTGGGGAACTTCATCACCCCGACGACGGACCCGGTCAATAACTTCATGATGATCGTGCTGTCGTGGCCGGTGCTGCTGGGCCTCATCAGCCTGGCGACCGTACACGGCACGCGCCTCGCGAAGGGCAAACCGGGGTGGCACAACAGCCTGGCCTTCTTCCTGGCGCTTATCGGCATGCTCGTGGTCGGCTTCTGGGCGGAGGGGCACGCCAACGCGCCCGCCGCCGTGCAATTCATTCACGACTCGCTCTATAACGGCCTGCTGGTGAACCTGGACTCCGCCATGTTCGCGCTGCTCGCCTTCTACATTGCCTCCGCCGCCTACCGCGCCTTCCGCATCCGCACCGCGGAGGCCGCGCTGCTGATGGTTTCCGCGCTGGTGGTGATGCTCGGTGTGGTGGGCGTGGGCGTGGCCATCACCAGCCATATCCCCGAGAGTTCGAACTGGGCCTTCTTCCGGCTGGAAAATCTCTCCCTCTGGCTGCTCAAGTGGGTGAATATGCCCGGGCAGCGCGCGGTGATGATCGGCGTGGCGGTGGGCGCGCTGGCGATGGCGATCCGCCTGTGGCTCAGCCTGGAGCGCGGCGCCTTCTTTTCGGTGGAGGGGTAAACAATGGGGCGTTTTCTCGATCTCATGCAGAATCTCGACCGCCGCATCATTTACCTGGTGATCGGCGTGTTGCTGGTAGTGGTGCTGCTCCTCGGCAAGTCGGAAACCGGCGTGGTGCTGGAGCCGACGCAGAAGTTCTTCGACTCGGTGCAGGCCGCGGATACCTCGCCGCAATCGCACAAGATCATCGTCGTCGGCGTCACCTTCGCCGCCAACACGCTGGCGGAGAACGGCAACCAGATGCGCGCGCTGGTGCGCCACTTGATGCTCACACACAAACGCTTTGCCGTCGTCGCGGTGGGCGAGCCGCAGGGCGCCGCCCAAGGCCCACGCATCGTGAAGGATCTGGCCGCGCAGTACGGGTACACCTACGGCACCGACTGGATCGACTTCGGCTACCAGCTCCCGTCGCTGGGCTTCTACAAGCTCTATACGAAGGACATTCCGAACGCCATCAAGGAAGACGGGCAACTGAAAAAGCCGATCGCCTCCTTCCCGATCATGGACGGGATCAAGACGGTGAGCGACAATGTCGCGATGCACGTGGAGATCACCGCGTCCTCCAGCGTCTTCGACTGGATTCAATACGTGCAGAACGCGACGCACTTGAAGATCGGGTATGCCTGTACCGGCGTGATGGCCTCGGAAGCCTACCCG
Source organism: uncultured bacterium (assembly GCA_903928345.1). Taxonomy (GTDB): domain Bacteria; phylum Armatimonadota; class Hebobacteria; order CAIYQO01; family CAIYQO01. Next base: position 39,977 of record CAIYQO010000266.1, read on the forward strand.
CTGCTCGACTCCGGGCAAATCTCCGGGCTGATGGCCGGGCTGAAGGGCGCGGCGGACTACGAGCAGTTGACGGACAGCCTGGAGCAGGCACAGGTGCAGGCCGGCACGCGCAAGGCGATGTATGACCCGAAGGCCACCCCCAGCCTGCAGTTGCCGCAGCCGGCACGCATGTTGATGTTCACGCAAAGCGCCGCTCACCTGGCGATCATCATCTTTATCATCCTGGGCAACGTAGGCCTGTTGTTGTCGACGCGTCTCGCCCGCAAGAACGGAAAGGAGAGTTCCGCGCATGACTGACGACACGCAAGCACAACCGGTGCGCCGCCCGGACGGTGAAGAGTCTCCCCTGTGGATCGGCGGGCTGCTCGCGCTGATGGTGGTGCTGGTGGTGATCGGCGCGGTCTTCGTCGCGCCCACCCAAGCCTATCACGGGCCGTGGATCACCGTCCTCGGCGTCATCGCGACGCTGGGCATCTTCTCCATCCTGTACAAGGAGAACCCGCTCTTTCGCTTCTTCGAGCACATCTATATCGGGTTGGCGACGGCTTTCGGTATCTATTTTCTTTGGAACGACTTCATGATGGCGCACTGGTGGCAGCCGATGTTGCCCAAAATGGCCTCCAATCCGGCTGGCCAGGGGCAGTGGTGGCTGATCTTCACCTTGCTCATCGGGGGGCTATTCTTCACCGTCTACTTCGCGAAGATTACCTGGATGAACCGCTTCATCATCGGCGTGCTGATGGGCTGGGGCGCGGGGTATGCCTTCTCCGCCTTCATGAGCCTCATCGCCCCGCAGCTCACCGCCTCCTTCCGCCCGCCGGTGTCGCACGAGTCGATGGTGGCCGTGGGGATGACCAAGGAAAACAACTTCCCGTGGCACGGCCTGTACTGGCACCCGTGGCTGCTCATTTCGCTCATCGTGCTGCTCTGCGTGATGGCGTACTTTTTCTTCTCCGTGGAGCACCGCTCGGGACTCATCAAGCACCCCGCCATCGCCGGGCGCTACTTCCTGATGATCACCCTGGGCGCCATCTTCGGCACCACGGTAATGAGCCGCTTCACGCTCCTCATCGGCCGCCTCGACTTCCTCATCCACGCGGTGAAGGACCTGCTGGCGGCGATACACCACTAAGCGTTCCACGTTCCACGTTCCAAGTTCAACGGGATGACCGACTTGCGTATCGCGTTGAACCTTGAACGTGGAACGTGGAACTCGTCCGAAGGACGCTTGCATGCTCGACCGTTTTCGCCCACATCGCCTGGCCCGCCGGCTGGAGGAAGTCGACATCGCCGATCTCCTCGCCCGCGGGGTGCAGGGGGTGATCCTCGACCTGGATAACACGCTAACGCTGTGGAAAAGCACCGCGGTGACACCCGCGGTAGTGGCGTGGGTCACGCGGCTGCGCGCGCAGGGGCTGCAGGCGTGCGTGCTGAGCAATGCCGCCGGCGCGCGGCGCGTGCGCGTGGTGGCCGACGCGCTGGGCCTCCCGTGGATCACCCGCGCGGGCAAACCGCTGCCACGCGGCTTTCGCCAGGCGATGACGCGCATGGGCACCACCCCGGAAACTACCGTCGCCATCGGCGACCAGGTCTTCACCGACGTATGGGGCGGCAACCGCCTCGGCCTCTACACCATCCTCCTCGACCCCACCTCGCCCCACGAATCGTGGTTCACCAAACTCGTGCAACGCAACCTGGAGCGCGCCATCGGCCGCATTGCCAAAGACGACGCGGCGCCGACGGCGGGGGCGCGCTAACACTTATCCGCAACGCCAGCACCCTACCCAGAGAAACATCCAGTTTGCCACATGCAGGTATGCTCCGGTACAGGCATTCCGTGCTCGAGCCTGCAATCCGCATTCTGCAATCCGCATTCCGCAATCTTTCGACCCACCGACCCTTCCGCGAACACAAACGGCCGACCACCTTCTGCCTTGCCCTTGGCATCCTTTCCGTTGCCGAGTACAATAAGGCGTGCAAGATGCGACGGTATTGATGTTGGGCGTGACGGCGGTAGCGCTGCTGCTGGTGAGCTACCTGCTGTACCTGCGGCTCGGATCCGAAGGGGCGTCGCCGCGGCGCCTCCGGTGGACGATAGCGGAGCTGTGGGTGACCTTTGCCCTCATTGCCACCGCCTTTGTCGTCGCGCGTCACCTGCTGGGCGCCGGCGAGCTGCTCGAGCTGCTCAGCCATGCCCGCGCGTTGCCGCTGCCCGAGCAGGTCGCCATCTACGGGCTGCTGCTCATCGGCGTGCTGCTCTTTGTCCATCTGCTGCTCACGCTGCGCCCAGCGAAGCCAAGGGAGGATCACCATGACTAGCCTGCGAGGCCGCCATCTGCTGTCGATTGCCGACTACACGCTCGACGAACTCACCAGCGTACTCGACGCCGCGCTGCGCCTGAAGCGCCAACCGTCGCTGGTAGCGGGATTGGCCGCGGGCAAAACGCTGGCGATGATCTTCGAAAAGCCCTCCCTGCGCACGCGCGTGACCTTTGAAACCGCCATGACGCAGATGGGCGGGCACGCCATCTACCTGCAACCGTCCGACATCGGCATCGGCACGCGCGAAACGGCGCAGGACGTGGCGCAGAACCTGTCGCGCTGGGTGCAGGCGATCATGGCGCGCACCTTCAAACACGGCACTATCACGGAACTGGCGCAATACGCCACCGTACCGGTGATCAACGCCCTCTCCGACCTGGAGCATCCCTGCCAGGCGCTGGCGGATTTCCTCACCCTTACCGAGCATAAGGCGTACCTGAAAGGGCGCAAACTGGCCTATGTGGGCGACGGCAACAACGTGGCGCACAGCCTGATGCTGCTGGCCGCGCTGGTAGGCACGCACTTCACCATCGCCTGCCCCGAGGGGTACGACCCGTCGCCGGAGGTGCTGGCCCAGGCCCGCGCGCTGGCGAAGGAGAGCGGCGCGAAGATCAATGTCGTGCGCGATCCGGTCGAGGCGGTGAAGGGCGCCGACGCCCTCTACACCGACGTGTGGACGAGCATGGGCCAGGAGGAGGAGCGCGCCAAACGGCTGGCCGTCTTCCCGCCCTACCAGCTCAACGCCGCGCTGCTGCGCCACGCCAAGCCCGACGCCATCGTAATGCACTGCCTGCCCGCCCACCGCGGCGAGGAGATCAGCGCCGAGGTGCTCGACGGCCCGCAGTCCGTAGTGCTCGATCAAGCCGAAAACCGCCTCCACGCCCAAAAAGCCGTCCTCGCGCTGGCACTGGGGTGGGTGCCGAACGAGTGATTTGATTGCGGATTGTAGATTGCGGAATGCGGATTAAGGCTGGGAGTCGTTCCGCTCTTCTGTAATCGACCCCCGGCCCCGCCCCCGTCACAGGATTGTTACGGGGGTGAGGGGCCGACAACAGGTAAACGGAACGATTCACAATACGATCCACCATTTACGATCCCCAGGAGGCCCCCCCATGCAGCCGTTGACCTTCGACCACACCAGTTTCCTCGCGAACGGGGAGCGCATCTTTCTCATCTCCGGCGAGGTGCACTACTTCCGCGTGCCGCGGGCGGGGTGGGGCGATCGGCTGCGGAAGATGCAGGACGCCGGGGGCAACTGCGTGGCGACCTATGTCCCCTGGCTGCTGCACGAGCCGGAGGAGGGGCGCTTCGACTTCGACGGCGCGCAATTGGAACTGGAGGCCTTTCTCGACCTCTGCAACGAGGTGGGCCTCTGGGCGCTGGTGCGGCCCGGGCCGTATCAGTACTCCGAGCTGGCGTACGACGGCCTGCCCGGCTGGTTGTGCGAGGGGTATCCCACCCTGCGCGCGCAAAACCTGGCGGGCAAGGATTTCCGCGTCTCCTCCATCTCCTACCTGCACCCCGACTTCCTCGCCAAGGCGCGCCGCTGGTTCCACGAGGTGGCGCCGCGCATCGCCCGGCACCTCACCTCGCACGGGGGCGCCGTGGCGGCGGTGCAAGTGGATAACGAATTGATGGGCATCCACGAATGGTTCGGCAGCCTGGATTACCACCCCGCGGCGATGGGCGTGGGACGGGAGATGGGGCGCTGGCCGGCCTTCCTGCAGACGCGCTACGGTTCGCTGGACGCGGTGAACGCCGCCTACGGCCTGCGTGCCAAGACGTGGGCAGCGGTGCGACCTCTCGACGCGGTGACCGCCGGCACGCCGGAAGAACGGCGGCGCGTGCAGGACTACGCGGAATGCTACCGCGGCAGCGTGGCCCACTACGCGCGCATCCTGGCCGATTGGCTGCGCGAGGGCGGCGTGGACGTGCCCATCGTGCACAACTCGCCCAACCCCACGTCGAACGCCGACTTCCGCGAGCTGGTCGAACGCATGGGGCCGGACTTCCTGCTCGGTTCGGACCACTACTACGCACTGGACATGGACTGGGACGGCAACAACCCCACACCGAAGTATGCCGCCAAATGCTTCTACTCCCTCGAGGAGTTGCGCCACTTCGGCGTGCCGCCCACCGTGTTCGAAATGCCCGGCGGCAGCCTGTCCGACTTCCCGCCCGTCACCGCTCACGACGCCGAGTGCGCCTACCTGCTCAACGTGGCCTACGGGTTGAAGGGGTACAACTACTACATCTTCGCCGGGGGTTACAACGTGCCCGGCACCGGCACCACCAGCGAAGTCTACGACTACGGCGCGGCGGTCTCCCCCGACGGCGAGTTGCGCCCCCTCTACGGCGCGCAGCAACGGCTGGGGCAATTCCTGGCCGACCACCGCTGGCTCGCGGGCGCGGGGTGCGCCGCCGATTGCCGCATCGGGCTGCTGTGGGAGTACAGCCGCGCGGGTAAGCACGGGGCCGACCACAAGGGCGGCATCGACTTCTCCGCCGCCGACGCGTGGGGACTCTTCTGGAAGGGCCTGCTGATGACCGCCTTCAGCGCCGGACTCACCCCGGAACTGGCGGATCTCGCCAGCGACGACGTGCTGGCGCGCCTGGATCTCCCCCTCGTGGTGCCCACGGCGCACACGATGTCCCGCGCCGTGCAAGAAGGCCTGGTCGACTTCGTGCGGGCGGGGGGGCAGTTGCTCCTTGCGCCGGTGGTGCCCGCCCTCGACGAAGCGTACCGCCCGTGCACCGTGCTGGCGGACTTCCTCGGCGCGCCGGTGCAGGAGGCCTACCGCTGCATGGCGCCGCTGCTCACCGCCTTCGACGTGCGCAACGTCTTTGTGAACGGCGGCCTCTTCGCCACCACCGCCCGCCCCGAGGACGCCGTGCCGGTGGCCGTGGAGGAGCGCGGGAACCGCGAGATCGGCTGGCGCCGCGCCTACCCCGGCGGCGGCTGCGCCACCATACTCGGCCTGCACTGGAAACACGCCAAGCACGAACACGCGACCATGCTCGCCAACGCCCTCACCGACCTCGGCCTGCAGCGCCGCGTGCAGTGCAGCAACCCGTTGATCTGGACGGCCTTGCGCAGCGACGGGCAACGCACCATGCTCTTTCTGCTCAACCTCTTCACCGCCCCGCTCACCACCCGCGTCTCCTTCCGCGACACCACCGGCACGTGGATCGACACCGGCGAGCACACCCTCCCCGGCATCTCCGTCACCGCGTGGACGGACGGGCGGGTGGTGTATAACACGGCGGATGGGGCGAAAATAGGAGGACGGGGATGAATGAAAAGTGAAAAGTGAATAATGGAAAATGAAAATTGGCGGGTTTCGGCCTAATAGAAGACGGTTACACCTTCTGAACGGCCATTCCCAATTTTCACTTTCAACTTTTCATTTCTCACTTTTCATTCCCTCGCAGGATATCCCCATGTCGCATCGCGCCTGGACAATTCTGCTGACGACGAGCATCGCGCTGGCGGTTTTCGCGGTGAGTTGGGCGGCGGTGGTGCTGGTGCGGCACTTCCACCGCGGCGTCGTCGTGTCACGCACCAGTTTCCCGGTGGGCATCGTCATCCACCACACCGCCACGCCGCCGCGGGTGGGGGGCCGGTTGGTGGACTCCGCTTTCATCGACCGCATGCACGCGGTGCGTAGCTTCTGGGTGGCCGACAGCAACGGGGCGGTCTACCACATCGGCTACCATTTCCTCATCATGCAGGACGGCACGGTGCAGCGCGGGCGGCCCGAGCACCTGCACGGCGGGCACGCGCGCGGACACGCGGATATGCTGGGCATCGTGCTGGTGGGCAACTTCCACGCCGCCAGCAACCGCGGGCAGGAAGGCCCCCTCACCCCGCCGCCCGCGCAGCTCCTCGCCACCGAGCGCCTTACGCGGCAGCTCATGACCAAGTACGGCCTCACCCCCGCGGATGTCTATCTGCACCGCGACCTCTGCCCCACCGCCTGCCCCGGCGACCACTTCCCGGAAAAAGCGTTCCGCGCCGCCCTCACCCACCCCGACCCCGGCCCGCCGGTCGTCGTAAAACCCTTCCCGCCCCCGGCATGGCTGCCGAAGACGGTGGTAAAAACGGTACCGGTCACCCATTGAACGTGTTCAATTCCCGGCTAAACGCCGACTTGCCGCCCGGCGTGCTATACTGAAACGAGATGATGAGACACCGGCTGATCGCGGTAGGGGTGTTGCTGGCGCTGGCGCGGCTGTGCGCCGGGGCGACGGTGCTGCCGACCGTGCATGCGGCGGTAAAGCTGGTGGTGGACGGCGACGCGGGCGAGTGGGCCGCGCTGCCCGGCGTGCTCACACGGCAGTTGGGCGACAAGCCGGACGGCCCCACCGTGGCGATGACCTGGGACGGCGCCAACCTCGACCTCGCCTTCACCGTGCCGCAGCCCAAGGATACCGTGACGCGCGTGCCCATCAGCCTGCCCTTCAGCGACGGCCTGTGGCGGCGCGGCGACCGGGTGGAGTGGTACGTCACCGTCGGCGACGACACCTTCCACTACGTCTTCATGCCCACCGGCGACTGCTTCCGCATCATCGTGAAGAAGGGCGGTTTCGAGGAAGGGCACGACGCGGACTTCGCCTACAAAGCGCGCATCCTGCCCGACCGCTGGTGCGGCGAGGTGCAGATCGGCCTCGAAGACAGCCCCTTCCCGCTCCCCAAGCGCCACCCGGACTGGGCGATGCGCTTCGTGTATACCAACATCGCCGCAAAGACCACCCTCGCCTGGCCGGTGCCGAAGGCCGACGCCGATCCGCCACCGAGCGAAACGGTCCACTTCTCCCCCGACCCGCCGGCGAAACCCGTGCCCCCGGCGCCCGCGGGGAAATGACGTTCTGCCGACAATACGAGGTGCCCCATGCATATCACACTGCGCCTGTTCGTACTGGCCGGGCTCTGCGCCCTGGCGCTCTTCCCCTGTCGTGTGTGGGCGGAGGACGACACCGCCGTTATGCCCATCTACCCCGTCGCCGGGCCGATCACCGTGGACGGCAACCTGACCGACGCCGAGTGGGGGGGCGACCGGCTGGCGTGGCCCATCGACATCCCCGAATTCGGCACGGTGGCCGTCTACTGGCTGCGCTACGACCAGCACACCCTGTACGGCGCCTTCAAAGTGACGGACTCCTCCCCGGCGAAGAATACGCGGTTGATGCACGACCGCTGGGAAGGCGACCAGCTCGAAATCTGCCTGTGCACCGACCCCGCCAATCACCCGCAGCACAGCAGCTTCGGCGACTACGACCACCAGGTCTTCCTGGGTCGCGACGGCGAAGGCGCGGTGAACGCCTACGTGAACATCAACGACAAGCTCAGCGGCACCCTGCCGGTGGGCAGCCACGTGGCTATCACGCCGTGGGCGGACGGCAAAGGGTACAACCTGGAGTTCAGCCTCCCGTGGGCCTCCCTCAACCGCCCGGCAGACTTTGCGCCCAAGACGGGCCTGCAGATCGGCTGGCAGGTGCAGGTGGACTTGAGCACGCCGGACGGCGAGCGGCTGGCCTACACCGCGAAGTGGTGGCCGCATGGCATCCATTTTCAGCACCCCAACCAGTGGGCGTGGGCTCGCTTCCTGGCGCCGGGCGAGGAGCGCCCGGCCCCGCCGCGCCCCGCCGCCGCCATCGCCACCTCCGGCAGCGAGGTGCAGTTCCCCACGCCAACCGACGGGTTGGTGAGTGTCAACATCACCGACGACAAAGGCGCGCTGGTACGCCGGTTGGTCATCGGGCAACACCTGAACAAGGGCACCAACGCCGCGCTGTGGGATGGGAAGGATGACGCGGGCCACGCCGTGCCTCCGGGCACGTATAAGCTGAAGGGCAGCGTGGCGAACCTGGGTGTGAAGTACCTGACCACGCTGGGCAACACCTCGCCGGAACCATACGGCGGCCTGCGCCGCAGCGCCGGGGGCGAATACCGGCACGGCTGCTGGTCGGATGTGATTACCAACCCCGACGGCACCTTCTATGTGCTCAACTGGGGCGGCGAAGGCCCGCCCGCCCTGCAACAGGTCGATCCCAAACAGCACTTCCGCGTGATCTGGGGCGGCACGACCACCACCTCCGGCAACGAGTTCCAGGAATACGGCGCCCGCGACGGGAACACGCTCTATTTCACCCACGAGCGCCGCGTGGGTGCGGCGCAACGCATCAGCACCCTGTCGCGCATGAACGCCGTCACCCACAAGGGCGAGCGCTTCACCTCCGGCGAGTGGACGGTGCCGCTGGGGGAGCCGCGTACCGGGCAGTGGGCCCCCGACGCCGACGTGTGCGGCCTGGGCGCGCACGGCGGAAAGGTCTACGTGCCGTGTCGCTACGAGAACCGTGTCGATGTCTACGACGGCACCAGCGGCGACAAGGTGGGCACGATCACCAACCCGGCCTTCACCGGCCCGATGGACATTGCCTTCGCCGCCGACGGGACGATGTTCGTGGTGGATAAAACGTCGGTCTACACCTACGACACGGCGCAAAAGTGCACGGGCACCATCACCACCGGCCTCACCCAGGGTGCGGCGGTGACCGCAGAGCCGACCGGCGGGGTATACGTCACCGACGCCGGCACCAATCAGGTGAAGGCCTTCACGTTAGCCGGCAAGCCGCTGAAAACCATCGGGCCGAAAGGCGGCGCGGCGTCCACGCTGGCGAAGTACGGCATCGACGGCGTAGGCGGCAAGATCCACGACGACTGGTTCTATCACCCCGCCGGGCTGGCGTTCGACGCGGTGGGCAACCTGGTGGTGGTCGACACCGGCAACCTGCGCATCCAGGTCTTCAACCCAGCCGGGAAATGCGTCAAGAGTCTGCTCGCCGCCATGTATGCGAACCTCTGCATCGATCCCAAGCATCCCGAGACGGTCTTCGAGTTCGACGCGCAGGGGGTGATGCTGGCCCACCATATGAACTGGCAGACCGGCGCCTCGCGGATCGACGGGGAATACACCCTCAACGCCCGGGCGAGTTTCGTGAAATTCCACCACGGCACGCCGTATTTCTTCGGCGGCGATTGCTCGGTGTGGACGATCGACAAGGGCAAAGCGCGCATGCGCACCGCGCTGTACCGCTATGCCTACCCCTCGTACGAGCAGTTTGCGCCGGTGCTGGAGAACGGCAAGGTGGTGCGGAAGAACTACCAGCAGATCTCCGGCAACAAGATTCCCATCTCCCTCCCGTGGGAGTTCCGCGACCTGAACGGCGACGGCCTGCCGCAACTAAGCGAGTACCGCTGCTACACCAAGGAGCAGGCCAGACCGTGGTGGGGCTACAACGGCGGCGACTTCTACGTGGACGACGACTGGAACATGTACCTGGGCAACTGGAATTGGCAGGACGGCCATTCGTATGTGGTGAAGATCCCCTTCCAGGGCTTCGACAAGACGGGCAACCCGATCTACACCTGGGAGAAGTCGGAGATGAAGTTCAGCTCCGCCAACGACCCGGCGTGGAACAGCGACAACTTCAAGGCGCCGCAGATGAGCGGCATCCACCTCGGCGCGGACGGCTCCGTCTACCTGGCGCTCAACGACCGCCCCGGCTTCGAGCCCCTCGACAACCGGCTACGCAAATATAACCCGGACGGCACCCGCGCGTGGAGCATCTGCCACGGCACGCGCGGCTTCTGGCACAAACCGGGCGAGGAGCTGACGTGGATCACCGACATGGGCGGCCCCATCGATGGCCTGCTGGTGGGGATTGAGGAGACCGGTTCCTTCGAGTTCTTCAATCCGGATGGCTTCTACATCGGCACCGCGCTGCAGCCGTCGGACATGACGCCGGATGCCTACGGCACCGACGTGCGCTACCAACCGACGGGCGAGCAATGGGCCGGGCAGGTCTTCAAACACCCGAAGACGGGCCGCGTCTACATCGTCGCCCAGCCCAACGCCCAACCGCTCCTGCTGCTCTACGAAGTGACGGGCACCGACAAGGTGCAGTACTTCACCGGCACCTGCCAACTGCCGGCGGGCGGGAAGTAAACTACTTTCCGCCCGGCACCTTCTCTCGCGGCACGAAGGTGAGCGACGCGGAATTCATGCAGTAGCGCAGGCCGGTGGGCTTGGGGCCGTCGTCGAAGACGTGGCCGAGGTGGGCGCCGCAGCGGCGGCAACGCAGCTCCGTGCGCGCCATGCCGAAGGTGGTGTCGGTGACCGTGCTGATATTCTCCGGCGCCACGGGAGCCCAGAAACTCGGCCAGCCGGTGCCGGAGTCGAACTTCGTCGCCGAGGTGAACAGGTCGGTGCCGCACCCCGCGCAGCGGTAGAGGCCCGTCGCGTGGTTGTCCCAGTATTTGTTATTGAAGGGCGGCTCGGTGCCGGCGTGGCGCGCGATATTGAAGGCATCGCCGACGAGGATGGTCTGCCACTCCGCCTCGCTGATCGTCACCGGTGGCAGCTCCTCATACGTCCCCTTATCCACGTTGTACAGCTTCACCTTGGCGTCCGGGTGCGCGGGGTCGACGCCGGAGGTCGTTTCCACCGGCACCGTGCCGCACGAGCCGGGCGTGGTGCCGCAGGTGTTGGCCGGCGGCGTCGCGGGCCTGGCGGACGCGGCGCACACCCCGTGGGTGATGCCATGCTTGGTGTAGTAGTGCTGGTGGTAGCCCTCCGCCGGGTAGAAGGTGGGCGCAGGTTCCACGGCGGTGAGGGGTTTCTCGCCCTTCGCCTCCAGGCGCGCCAGCGCCGCCACCGCCTGCGCGTGCTGTGCCGGGGTGTGGAAGAAGATCACCGAGCGGTACTGCCGCTTCTCGTACGCCGTCGGGTCGTGCGCGGCAAAGAAGACCTCCAGCAGCGTGTCGTAGTTCGTTTTCGCCGGGTCGTAGGTCACCTCCACGCTCTCGGTATGCCCGGTGGTGCCCGAGCAGACCTGCTCGTAGCTGGGATTCTGTGTCGTCCCGCTCGCGTAGCCCACGCGCGTGGCCGTCACGCCGTCGAGGTGCTCGAAGGCGGACTCCACGCCCCAAAAACAACCGGCGCCAAATGTTGCTGTCTCCATAGTATCCTTCTTCCCCGCCGTCGGCCCCGTGCCGCATACGCGGGACACCAATAACGTCAGCCCCACCAGCCCGACCGCCACCAACAGCACGCGCATTGCACCCATCGCCTGGCCTCCCTCGGAAATGCGACATTTCCGATGAAGTTATTCCCCTTACCGCCTGCTTCAAACAGCGGAAGGAGGGGTGCGTCGCACCCCCAACCCCGTACGAAAACCGCAAAGACGCAGAGTACGCAAAGGGGACACGAAGGGAAACGGATTGGGCCAAGGTGGAATGTCATGGCCGAACACAAACATCTACGTGTGAAGTTGAAAAATCTCTTCGCGGTCTCCTTTGCGTCCTTTGCGTCTTTGCGGTTTTCGTACAAGCGCAACAAAGGGCGGCCCGCCTGCCACACGGCGCGGTGCCGTGGTATAATAAGGTTACCGAACGAGGTGCGGCCATGGACCGGCGCGTTATGCTCTTACTCCTGCTCCTCGCCCTCCCGGCGGCCCTGCCCGCCGCCTCCCCCGCACGCCTGCGCGCGATGCTGGCGAGTTCCGACCCCCACGTGCGCCTGCAAGCCGTGACGGTGCTGACGCACCAACGCGTCCCCCATACGCGGTGGCGCTTGGCGAAATTACTGGGTGACGAAGACCCGGCCATCGAACGCGCGGCGTTGCATGCCTATGTATTTCAGGGGGGATCGCGGATTGCGGCGCTGATGCAATTGATGGTCGATCATCCCTGCACGGATTACATTAAAGCCGCGCGACTACGCAGCGACGCGAAATGGGCACTGGCGCACCTGCGAAACCCGAAACTCATCCCCGAGATGCTCGATCGCATTGGCCTTTGCTATCTTTCGAGCGGACCAGAGATGTATTTCAATGATGATGGCAGTAAGGATCTTCGCACCAGTATTGTCTCGATGGGCGCAACGGCAATCCCGGCATTATGCCGCGCGATGAAAGAGCCGGATCGCTTTAAGCGCTTTATCGGTGTGGATATTTACACGACGCTCGCCGGCCACGACCTTGGCGCCTTGCTGGCTATTTACAACGATACCAGCTTCGCTTTTGACGACGTTCGCGTGGCGTTGCTGACCGCCATCGATGCGACGCACGACGCGCGAGGGGTCGATGTCGTCCTCATCGCGCTCGACGACCCGTCGGATGACGTGAAGACATTTGCCGCCCGTCTGGCCGCCCCCTGGTATGCCGGACCTAACAAGGCTCGTTTACGCCGCTTTGCCGTAGAACACTCCGCGCTGGCCATCCCGATTCTGCGGCAAATGGCGGATGCCCATGATCCGGATGCGACCCGGTTGTTGGTTTCAGTGTTATGTCAGGATAATGAGTCGAGTGTAACTAATGCCGCGTATACCCTCCATGATATTTACGACAATCATGAAGAAAGCTTCCTGCAAATGGCTATCGATGCTGGTGCCCCCCAAATGCACCTGTTAAAGATATATCTAAATTTCTGGCACGGTCCGAATCCCGTTGTCCCGAGCCCGTTACCCGATGATGACCTCCTCCCCATGTTCCGACAGCATCAAGTAGCTGCGCCGCCACGACCCGCGCCAGCCCCCGATGCTTTCGAGCAACAATACCACTGGCTGGCGCGCACCGACCGGCGGATGGATAGGGAGTATCACGCAGACACGCTGAACGAACGATTCATCCCCTATTTTCGTCCAATGAACTTCTGACCAAACACCACCGGGCGCCCTCCCGGGCGCCCGGCGGTGTTTTGCGGAATAACGGCGTGCCTTACATCGTCGATGCCGAGCCTTTGATACTGGCCTGGGCGAGGCGGCGGATCATCTGGCGCATTTCGGTGGGGTTGCCGGCGTAGGCGATGGCGCTATTTTCGCTGATGGAGCCGTCGCGGAAGTGGTTGAGCAGCGACATATTCATCGACTGCATGCCCCAGTAGGCGCCCTCGGTGATGGCTTGCGGCACGTTGCCGGCGCGGCCCTCTTCGATGAGTTTGGCGATGGTGGGGGTGTTGATCATCACCTCGATGCCGCAGCGGCGCCCCTTGCCGTCCACCGTAGGCACCAACTTTTGCGAGCAGACGCCCAGCAGGGTGGCGGACAGGCGCAGACAGATCTGCGGCTTCTCGTGCGGCGGGAACATGTTGACGATGCGTTCGATGGTTTCCGCGGCGCTGTTGGTGTGCAGGGTGGAGTAGACCAGGTGGCCGGTTTCCGCCGCGGTCATCGCCACGGCCATCGTTTCCACGTCGCGCATCTCACCGACGAGGATGACGTCCGGCGCTTGGCGGAGCACGGCGCGCAGGGCGTTGCCGAAGTTGAGGGTGTCCAGCCCGATCTCACGCTGGCTGATGATGGACAGTTTGTCGCGGTGGGCGAACTCGATCGGGTCCTCGATGGTGATGATGTTGGTGCGGCGGTTGGTGTTGATCAGGTCGATCATGGCCGCCAGGGTGGTGGACTTGCCGGAGCCCGTCGGGCCGGTGACGATGCACATGCCCTTCTTGTGCGTGACCAGCGAGGCCAGCACCTTGGGCAGCCCGAGTTCTTCCAGCGTGGGGATTTCCAACGGAATGAGGCGCATCACGCTCGCCATCCCGCCGCGCTGCTTGTAGATGTTGACGCGGAAGCGGATGACATCGGGGATTTCCAACGCGGTGTCGATCTCCGGGTTCTTTTTGAAGCGTTCGCGCTGCTCCTCGTTCATCACCGAGTAGAAGAAGATCTCTTCCATCTGCTTCATGGTCAGCGGCTCGATGTCCAACTGCGCGATGCGGCCCGCGAGGCGGAGGCACGGCGGCGAACCGACCTTCCAAAAGATGTCCGACGCGCGCTCTTCCACCGCCTGCAGACAAATGGCGTCGAAAAACGCGCGGGGATTCGTGGCCAACAGGTCCTGCAGCTCGCCTTCGGAGAGCTTGGGACTTACGACTTCGCGAATCTCGGTGAAGAGTTCGTTGAGACTACCTTCGATCATGCTCGGCCCCTTGCTCCTCCCGCGCCCGTCGCGCCGGAAGGAAACGCACCATGATGAATCCTACGCAGGCCCCGACGATACCCGCCAGCAGCACGCCCAGCAGCACCAGCCAGAGCGTACGGTGCCCGTTGGGCGGCGGCGGCGCGTCGGGCACGTCGGCTTGCAACGTGGAATTCCTAATAATAGCATGCACGCCATAAAATGCAACGGGTTGCGGCGCGTCGGCGGTTGTTTGATCGGGTTTATCGACGGTGTATTCGACATCGGAACGCGTAAAGTGCTCGTAGCCGGTGTAGATGAAAGGCCCCTGGATGATGTAGGCGATCTCGATATGGTGCACGTAGGACGCCAGGGCTTCGACAAAGGGCCCGATGGGCAAGCGCCCCCCCCGATTCGACACCAGGGGCAACTGGCACCGCAGCCCGATTCCGTGGTCATGGACCACCTCGGGGTCGGGCGGGGCAAAGGTGACATCGGTAGGGGTGGTGTTGAGCTTGGCCGCGATGGCTTGCGCGATGGCCGCGAGCACCGTGGTGTCGGTGTTGTCCACAATGCGCACCGTCACGTCGTCCAGGCGATTGGTGCTGAGGTCGGCAATCACGCCTACCTCTGCCGTGCCGCGCTCCCAGGCCGTCTGCGCGTGAGCGAGGGATAAACACGCGAGAGAGAGGAAGAGGAGGGCCAGGCCGCGCCATGCCGGGCGCCACCTCGACTGCGGAGTACCTGTGTCGTGCATCCCGGTGTTCATGATGCGGAAACGCTCACCTCATACGGGGCGACAGAGGGGGAAAGGACCGACCGCTCGGGAAAAAAAATCCGTGCCGCCGACCGGCACGGATGGAAAACGGGTGGTGGAGCCAGACGGGCTCGAACCGACGACCTCTTGCATGCCATGCAAGCGCTCTCCCAACTGAGCTATGGCCCCACGCACAGGATTATGATACCTCAACGCCGGCGGGGTGTCAATAGCCGTTGTGAGGCACGTCGCGCCTTGACCCCACCCAGGCGCGCGGGTACAATACGACAGGCGCCCCCGTAGCTCAGTCGGATAGAGCGACTCCCTCCTAAGGAGTAGGCCGACCGTTCGATTCGGTCCGGGGGCACCAATCCGTAACAATGCAAAATGAACAATGGAGAATGGAAAATGCAGAATGGTTTGACCGCTGACACGCTTTCGGAAAGGTAGTTCCCATGACACTTGCGACTCGGTATGCCGCGGAGACGGCGCTGTTTATTGACGTGCTGCAACGGCTGGCGCGCAACCGGTTCGTCACCTCGTCCGGCGGCAACGCCGCGTGGAAGGTGGCGGACGACGTGATCCTCATCACCCCCACGCAGTTGTACAAGGGGGACGTGACCGTGGATGACGTGGTCTTCCTCAACCCCGCCGGGGAGACGATGGAAGGCCGCCGCCGCCCCACCGGCGAGAAGCCGATGTACCTGAAATTCTTCGCCGACCGGCCGGACATCGTCTCCGTGATCCACTGCCACCCGCCCTGCGTGTGCGCCGCCGCGGTGCTGCGGGACCCGACCTTTCTGATGCGCCCGTACTTTCCGGAGACGAGCATCGAAGTCGGCCCGGTGCCGGTGGTGCCGTACGCGCAGCCGCTCACGCAGCGCCTCGCCGACAACTTCGCCCCCTACCTGCCCAAGTACAACAGCTTCATCATGGAGAACCACGGCCTGGTCACCATGTCCCGCGCGGATATCTACACCACCTACCAGCTCGTCGAGCTGCTGGAAGGCTCGGTGGACTCCCTGCTGCGCGCCATGGCCGTCGGCGCGCTCAAGGAGATCCCCCGCGAAGGCGTGCGCGAACTCAGCGACGTGATGGCCACCCGCAGCCTCCCCCTCTTCGGCGCCCCCGGCGCCAACGCGTCGCTGGAAGCGTTGTACTTTGAGACGGTGACGGCGTAGGGTTCCGGCGAATACACTGCGAAACTAAACGGCCTGTGCAGAGGATGTATTCTCCGCACAGGCCGTTTTTGTGCCTCGAACAACTCCCTACTCTACTGCCGCCGTCCCCCAGTTCGCCGGCTCCAGGCGGCTTTCGTTGGGTACGTCGTCCACCACGTTGGCGGAGAAGCTGTTGTTCATCCAGTAGGCGCGCAGGGCGGCCTGGGTGCCTTGCGCGTTCTTCGCGAAGATGTACCCCGCGTCCATGCGCACGGCGCTACCGGGTTGTGGCGTCCAGCCGAGTAGCGCGAGGGGCACGGTGACGACGGCGGTGAACTCCTCCTGGCCCGCGCGGTACTCCAGCTTCACGTCGCTCGCCACGGTGATGGCGTCGAAGGCTTCCTGGCCGGTGGGCGATTTGAGCACGATCGGGTCGCCGGCGAAACCCTGCACCTTCGGGCGGTAGAGCACCGCGAAGGGCTTGCCGTCTTGCCGGGTGACCACCAGCCGCACGTCGCCGACGGCCGGCGTTTTGCGCGTCGGGTCGGCGGCAGGATCGGCGGCGAATTGCAGGTCGATGGCGTTGCCGCCCTTGAAGAGCAATCGCGGGTCGGCGCTGCTGTTCGCCAGCGCGTAGGGGCTGCGCACGGTATACTGCACGTACAGGTTCGTCGCGTCATAGGTGGCGCGCACGGTGAAGTCCCGCGTGGCGTCCACCACCTTGTGCACTTCCTTGGCGGCTTCCAGCCCGGCGCGCCCGCCGCGGCCGATCTCAAAGCGCGCGGTGCGGGTGAGTTGCGCGGCGTAGGCGGCCTGCGCCTGCACGCAGCGCTGCACATCGGCGTCCGTGTGGGTATACATGCCACCGGGGAGGCGCTGCACGGTGTCCAGCCCGCGGATCTCCGTCACGCGGCCATCCTGGTCGCCGGCGAGCAGGAAGTAGCGTTGCGACCCCACGGGCTGCACCAGTTGGCCGACGAAGTTCTCACACGCCTCGATGTCCGCCCCCAGGCCGCCGCCCAGCCGCCCGTCGCGCATCACCATGCCCACGTAGAGCCCGTCGCGCGTGAAGAGGTGGAAGGGGCCGAAGTAGGTGGCGATGCCGGTGTAGTCGCCCGCCACGCCCAGCGGCATCGTCGGACCCCACAGCTTGCCCGCGGTGACCGGCGGCATGTTGATGGCGGCATGCCAGTCCACCGTGCCGGTGTAGCCCCACCGCAGCTTGCCGTCCGGCGACCAGCGCGCCAGGCCGGGGGTGGAGCCGGGCGAGGAGGTATACACCGTGCCGTCCCGCGGGTCCGTCCACAGCCCGCCGGTGTTGCTCACGGCGAGGGTCTCCGGCTTGGTGAAGTCGTAACGTGGGCGACCGTCGGGGTCGAAGCCCAGGCAGCGGTAGACGCGCCCGTTCGCCCACAGGTCCAGGTTGGCGTCCATCCACTGCGGCGGGTAGAAGTTCCACGCCGCCTTGCGGTCGTCGCCGATCATCGTCATTTCGCTGTCCTGCATGATCCCGTCGCGGTTGGTATCCGACCAGATGTAGGTGCCGTTCGGATACTTCTTGATATCGTTCATGAACGGGTACGCGGGCCACGGGGTGAGGGAGTGCCCGTTGGTGCTGCGCAGGTAGAACAGATACGGCTTGAAAACGTCCTTGTCGCGCATGAAGAGGACGGTCCCCTTGGCGTGCAGGCTGCCCCAGGCGTACTGGCGTCCGTTCTTCGCGGTGATGACGTGCAGATCGTGCGGCACGGCAGGCGAGTTCGGGTCGCTGGATCGCCAGCAGGTGCTCACCGGACTCCACGTGCCTTTGTCCAGGTCGATCTTCCACTCCGTGCCGTGACAGTAGACGGTGTCGGCGTGCTGGGGGTCCATCCACACGAAGGTGGAGTAGTTGCTGCCGCCGAAGAAGTCGCGTACGATGGCGCCCTTCCGGGTGTCCCACACGCTCACGCGGCGCGGTTCGTCGAGGTTTTCCGCCACCCACAACCGGTGCTGCGCGTCCACCGCGATGCCGCCGGGCTCCAGCATCCCCGTGCCGCTGAAGGTACCCAGCCGCGGGCGCCCGCCCTTGGTGCCGATGCTGCGCCGATATTTGCCGACGGCGGTGAAGACGCTCACGTTCTGCAATTTCCCGCGGTTGGCCACGTAGATGGCGCCCGCGGCGTCCACGGCGAGGCTCACCGGCGCGTCGAGGTGCGTCGTGACGCACGGCGTCGCCTTGCCGTCCCGCAGCGCGAGTACCGCGCCGCCGCTGATCACCAGCAGGCGGCCATCGGGATGCACCGCCAGCCGCCCCGGCGCGGGCACGGGCCAAGTGGCTTTCAGGTCGCCGCTCACGGCGTCGTAGGCCGCCACCAGGTTGCGCGCCCCCCAGGCGACGTACACCGTGCCCGCGGCGTAGGCCAGGCCGGTGGCGACGTTCGTCTTCGCGTCGCCGCCGTCCGGCGCGGCGAGGGCGGGCTTGCCGTTGCCCCAGTTGAGCGGGCGCGCGTCGGCCATGTCGAAGACCTTCACCGAGTGCTCGCCTTCGCTGCCGTTGTCGCCGCGCACGAAGAAGCGCGGGCCGTCGCAGGCCAGATCCTCCGCGTTGTGCTTGCTGCCCCACTTCTTTTTGCCGTTCGCATCGACGCGGATGATCCCCCAGCCGCTCTCGCAGTAGGTCCAACCGAGTAGCAGATCGTTCCCCGCGGCGGCGGCGCATTCCGGCACGCCGTGGTCGCCGCCCCAGCCGCCGGTGTTGTCGTCCGTCTTATACGGCGGATTACCCGAGTTGTGCACGGAGAGCTTGAATTTGGTCGTCAGTGGTTGGTGGATGAGCCCCTTCCACGTGTATGAGCCCGCGGGGACCGGCTTGCCGGCGTCGTCCAGGCCGTCCCACGCTACCGTGTCGTGCCCGGCCTTACGCGGGGCGGAAGCTACCAGCGTGCGCACCGCCATGCCCGCGTCGCTCCACAACTGCACCGTCACCTCGCCGTCGGCGGGCACGTCGTAGCCGAAGGTCAGCGGCGTGGGCGGCACGGGGGGCGTGGCGTCCTCCACCATCTCGTGCGGCAGGTTGCCCGTCTTCGCGAAGGCGATCTTCCCCCAGCAGGCGGAACTCTGGAAGGTGAAACCGGGGCCGGCCATCACGTCATACAACCACCCGCCGCCCGCGGAGAGGCCGTCGGGTGTGCTGAAGTTGAGCTGCACGGTGCCGGGCACCAGATCGCCGCCGACGGGGATATGCTTCGCGCCCAGCGTGCTCCACGGGATGCGGTATTCGAAGGTGTAGCCCTTGCCGTCCGGCTTGAGCAGGTACGCCGCCTGGTAGAGGTCGTGCGGCACGATGCCGAAAGGCGCCCACGCGGGCCGCCCCGGCAGGTAGTTCATGCCGGTCTGCACTTCCAGCACGGGCTCCTTGCGGTCGGTGTAGTACCACAGCGTGAAGTGCGCCATCTGGTCGTTGGGCACCGGATTAAACGTACCCTGCGTCACCGGAAAGCCTTGCGTGGGGTCGAGCACCATGCGGAACTGGCAGGAGTCGCCGTTCCATCCCTTGTCGCCGTTCACTTGCGGGTCGTTGCGGTTCATCAGCGGCGAGCCGTCGCGCACGTCGCCGGAGAGGTAGACGGCGTCGGCGTCGTACATCATGGCGAACTTCGCGCTGATCTGATCGGCGGTCTCCGACACGATATACATGTACAACTGGCCGGATAAATCCCAGTCGTCCAGCTTGCCGTCGATCACCACCTTGCCCGGCACCGGCACGGCGAAGAGCTTCTTATGCTTCCCCCGTCCGCTGTCCGCCGACGCCGCCAGCGCCAGCAACAGGGCAACGAACAGCACGAGAAAACGCGACAGGGGGATACGCATGGCAAAGCACTCCCGGGTGGAATTTCTACGTAGAAAGACACGTTAACGGGGCAAACGTTGCGGGGATCACGACGCCTCGCCGCGCAATTGTCTGAACCGGGATTTGGGGGGATGAAAGGATTTCCGTGATGGGAGAACGGAATAAGGCTTGCATGGCTGCGAATCACGGGAGGAAATGAGAGGGAATATGGGATTTCTCAATTCGTTCCCCCATCATGGAAATCCCTGAATCCCCCCAAATCCCGGTTCAGACAATTCCGATTCCAAGCGCGCCGCGCGGAGCTTGTAGCGGATCGACGGTTCGTCGGAAGCCAGCATTTGTTTGAGGATCGGTTCCATCGCGCGACCATGTTTCTCGGGAACGCTATAAATCCAATCTCCCAGTTCCTGGTACTTTATCACTCGTCTCCTCGTAGGTGCCATACACACGAATACGGCAATGCGGGCAATAGACATATGGTTGGCTATTTAGCAAGCTTTCGCAATACAGACAATGATCCGTTTCCAGCGGGATGACGCGCTGCCGTCGTTCTTCATTGAGCAGATCGACCGACTTGGTTTTCCTGACGAAGGCAAAGTAGAGCAAAAAGCAGGCAGCCAGGGGGAGCGCGAAGCGCAATACCCAGTTAAGGACTGCCCCGTCAGGACTGACGGGTGATTCCCACTCGACGATGGTTGGGACGATGAAGATGAGCGATGAGACGCCGGCGATGACTTTCCAAAAGCTGGGTGACGATCGATAGCGCGCGCGCGGATCTGCTCCACATGAGGTGCATTGCCATTCCGCACGCCACCATAATGGCACCAATGGAATGAAAAAGAAATGCCAGACCCAGAATGCACGGATTTGTTCGGTGTGTGTTTCGTGCAGGCAGGCGTTACAGAAATCCCGGCGTGTGCCGATGCACTGCGGTTTGAACCGGTAGATGCCATGGATCAGATGCATGACGGTTGCCTCCCTGGTAGCGACCATATTCCGTATACATGACGGGCATACCTGCCGCCTCCCCTGTCGTGCCCGTAATCGTGCTCGTGCTCGTGCTCGTAATCGAAAATCCATACAACAACGCGAATCCTCCTCATCCCCAATACTGTTCAAATCTGAAAAGTGGCACGGGCGTCCCGCCCGTGGGACCTTCGTCGTGGCCTGGCCGTCTCGGCCATGCCACTTTTCAGATTTGAACGGTATTGCCGTGATCCGCAACTGAGCACGCTCAACCATGTTCTCCCATCATGTAAATCCCTTCATCCCCCCAAATCCCGGTTCAGACAATTCCGATTCCATGCCCGGAAGCCCGGGGGTCTAGGCCCGCGGGGGGAGAATCGTGTATCATAAGGGGATATCATTGGGATCTTCCCCCGTTTCCCCCCTTCCCGCGAGGGAAGGGGTCGGGGGGTTAGGTCCTACGAAGGAATGTGCATGTCCGACCAGCAGGTCATTTACTCGATGGTGCGCGTAGGGCGGGTGTATCCGCCGGGCAAGCAGGTGCTGCGCGACATCTCCCTGGGCTTTTATTACGGCGCTAAGATCGGCGTGCTGGGCCTCAACGGCTCCGGCAAGAGCACGCTGCTGCGCATCATGGCGGGCACCGATCCCGACTATCTGGGCGAAACGGTGCGCTCGGAGGGGTACACCACGGGCATGCTGGAGCAGGAGCCCTACCTCGACCCCGCCAAAACGGTGAAGCAGGTGGTGGAAGAGGCGATGCAGCCGATTGTCGACCTGGTGGCGCGCTACGACGCCGTCTGCGCGTCCTTCGGCGACGACGACGCGGACATCGACGCGCTCATCGACGAGCAGAGCAAGCTGCAGGAACAACTGGACAAGCATGACGCGTGGACGCTCGATCAGCGGCTGGAAGTGGCGATGGAAGCGCTGCGCTGCCCGCCGGGCGAGACAGCGGTCAACGTGCTCTCCGGCGGCGAGCGGCGCCGCGTGGCGCTCTGCCGCCTGCTGCTCAC
Source organism: uncultured bacterium (assembly GCA_903928345.1). Taxonomy (GTDB): domain Bacteria; phylum Armatimonadota; class Hebobacteria; order CAIYQO01; family CAIYQO01. Next base: position 61,991 of record CAIYQO010000266.1, read on the forward strand.
CGAGCCGGACATCCTCCTGCTCGACGAGCCGACGAACCACCTGGACGCTGAGTCCGTGGCGTGGCTGGAGCGGCACCTGCAGCAGTACAAAGGCACGGTGATCGCCGTCACCCACGATCGCTACTTCCTGGACAACGTGGCGGGGTGGATTCTGGAACTCGACCGCGGCCACGGCATCCCGTGGAAGGGCAACTACTCCTCGTGGCTGGAGCAGAAGCACGCGCGATTGGCGCAGGAGAAGAACACGGAAAACAAGCGCCGCCGCACGTTGGAGCGCGAGTTGGAGTGGATTCACCTGTCGCCCAAGGCGCGCCAGGCCAAGGGTAAGGCCCGCGTCACCGCGTACGAATCGCTGCTGAGCCAGGAGACGGAACAGCGCCGCGAAGAGCTGGAGATCTTCATCGCCCCCGCGCCGCGGTTGGGCGACGTGGTGATCGAGCTGTCCGGCGTCACGAAAGCCTACGGCGACCGCCTGCTGCTGGACAACTTCACCGCGTCCATTCCGCCCGGCTCCATCGTGGGCGTGATCGGCCCCAACGGCGCGGGCAAAACGACGCTGCTGAAGCTCATCACCGGCGCGGTGGCACCCGACGCGGGGGAGATCACCATCGGCAAAACGGTGCAACTGGCCTGCGTGGATCAGTCGCGCGAGACGCTGAACGACGCACGCACGGTGTGGGAAGAGATCTCCGGCGGGCAGGAATTCCTGCAACTCGGCCCGCGCTCGGTGAACTCGCGCGCCTATGTGTCGAGCTTCAACTTCCAGGGCACCGACCAGCAAAAAACGGTGGGCAACCTCTCCGGCGGCGAGCGCAACCGTGTGCACCTGGCGAAGATGCTCGCGCAGGGGGCCAACGTAATTCTCTTCGACGAGCCGACGAACGACCTGGACATCAACACGCTGCGCGCGCTGGAAGAGGCCATCGAGACCTTCGCCGGCAGCGCGGTGGTGGTGAGCCACGACCGCTGGTTCCTCGACCGCGTGGCCACGCATATCCTGGCCTTCGAGGAGGACGGCAGCGTCACTTGGACCGAGGGGAACTTCTCCGACTACGACGCCGCGCGCCGCACCCGGATGGGCGTCGCCGCCGACACCCCGCATCGCCTGACCTATCGCCGGCTGACGCGGGACTAACGACGCGTCACTCGTCATCGTAACGCGTTATCGTCGTCGAAATCGGTCGTCTGTCCGTCCGATTACGATAACGCGTTACGACGACGATGACGATTAATGGGATAACACATGACTAATCCTTGCACCCATCTCACCCGCGGCACCGCCGGGTGCGCGCTGGCGGTGCGCGACGGCGCGGTGGCAATCGTGGTCGACGCATTGCGCGCCAGCACCACGTTGGCCGTGTTGCTGGCGCACGGCGCGGCACGCATCCTGGTGGTGGCGCGCGTGGAGGATGCCCGCGCGCTGGCGGAGACGTTGCCCGACGCGCTGCTGGTGGGCGAGCGCGGCGGCGAGCGCCTGCCCGGCTTTCACCTGGGCAACAGCCCGCTGGAGGTGCTCGCCTCGCCGCGCATGGACGGGCGCACGGTAGTCTTCACCTCCAGCAACGGGGCGCAACGCCTCACCGCGAGCTGCCTGGCCGACCGGGTGCTGGTGGGTAGCGTCGCCAACGCCTCCGCGGTGGCGACCTTCGCCCGCCCCTACGCCGACGCCACGGGCCGCGACGTAGTGTGCGTCGCCGCCGGCAAGTATCCCGACGAAACGTACGTCTCCCCCGAGGACGAAGCCACCGGCGCCTACCTGGCGCTGCGCATCGGCCTGCCCTTCGCGGAGGACAGCCAGGCCGACGCCGACGCCTGGGAGCGCCGGCTGGTGCTCGACGGCCTGGAGTCGATCTTCCGCGCCTCCCGCCACGCCCAACGGCTGATGGAGATCGGCTACGGCGAGGACGTCCTCTACTGCACGCGCCCCGACACCGTCACCGCCGTCCCCACCGTCACCGCCGTCGTCACCCTGCACAACCGCGACATCGGGGTGGAGCTGGTGGCGCTGGCCCCCAATCGTCCCGCGTAACTCGTCATGCGTTATCGTCACTCGAATACCGAGTGACGATAACGAGATACGACGACGACTCACGATTGGGCGTCGTCCTCTTTCCCCCGGTCGAACCGCACGCGCTCGTGCACGAATTCGGCGCACATGGGCAGGCCGTCTTCGATCTTCACCTCGCGCAGCGTGCCGAACCGCCAGCGGCGCAACTGCTGCAAAAACCGCATCTCGATCGGATGCACTTCCACCAACATTCGTTGCATCATTCCACCTCCTGCACTCGTTACTCGTCAATCAGTACTCGGCTTGGCCAATACATACATACCGTCGCCTAGCATAGCAAACATTTGTTTCATTTGTCAAGAGGGGCGCCGGGATAAGTTATCCACAGCGTGGGGATGAGGTGTGGTTAATGGCCGCGATGCCCCCGTATAACGCAAAAACGCGTGTGACCCCGGCGAAAAGCCGGGGTCACACGCGATGTATCCATGTAAAAGCGCTATTACCGCGCCACCAGCTCCGCCGCCCCCACGTTGACGACGCTCGGGTCGTAATCCGCCGGGGCCTGGAAACCGAGCAGGTTGAGCACCGTGGCGGCCAGGCTGCTGATGCCCAGGCCGGGGATTCCGCTGAGCGTCACCTGCGCCGTGCCGGCGGGATCGTAAATATACACCGGCACGGGGTTGAGCGAGTGCGCCGTCTTCACCTTGCGCTTGCCCGTCTCCGGGTCCACCGGCACCGCGCCGGTCTTCTTCAGGTGCTCGAACATGTCATCCGCGTTGCCGTGGTCGGCGGAGATAACCAGGATACCCCCGGCGGCCTCCACCGCGGGCAGCAGGCGCCCGAGGCACAGGTCCACCGTCTCCACGCCGATCTGCGTCGCCTGATACACCCCCGTGTGCCCCACCATGTCGCCGTTCGGGTAGTTCAGGCGGATGAAGCGGTAGTCGCCGCTCGCGATGGCCTTGAGCACGTAGTCGGTGATCTCCGCTCCCTTCATCCACGGGCGCTGCTCGAAGGGCAGGATGTCGGAGGGGATCTCCACGTAGTCCTCCAGCGCCGCGTCGAACTTGCCGGAGCGGTTGCCGTTGAAGAAGTACGTCACGTGCCCGAACTTCTGCGTCTCGCTGATGGCGAGCTGCTTCACCCCCGCGTGCACCAGGAACTCCCCCACCGTGCGGTCGATGGCAGGCGGGTCCACCAGGAAGTTCGTCGGCAGTTTCAAGTCGCCGTCGTACTGCATCATCCCCGCGTAGACCACCCGCGGGCGCACGCCGCGGTCGATCTTGGTGAGGCTGTCGTCCTCGAAGGCGCGGGTGATTTCGATGGCCCGGTCGCCGCGGAAGTTGAAGAAGACCACGCTGTCGCCGTCGCAAATCGGCCCGACGGGTTGCCCGTGCTCGGCGACCACGAAGGCGGGCAGATCCTGATCGATCACGCCCGGCTTCTCGGCGCGGAACGCCGTGATGGCTTCCCGCGCGGAGGCGAACTGCCGCCCCTGGGCGTGCACGTGGGTGTCCCACCCGCGCTGCACCATCGACCAGTCGGCGCCGTAGCGGTCCATGGTGATATACATGCGCCCGCCGCCCGAGGCAATGCGGAAATCCACCCCGCCCGCGTTGCAGTCGGCCAGGAAGGCTTCGAACGGATCGACGTAGTCCAGCGCGGAGGTTTCCCCTACGTCGCGGCCGTCGAGCAGGATGTGCACGCGGGCGCGGGTGACCCCCTCGGCCTGCGCCTGAACCAGCATGGCACGCAGGTGATCCAGGTGGCTGTGCACGTTGCCGTCGCTGAAGAGGCCGATGAAGTGCAGCACCGAACCGTTCGCTTTACAGTTGGCGATCAACTGCTGCCACACCGCGCCGCGGAACATGGCGCCGGACGCGATGGCCGCGTTCACCAGCTTGGCCCCCTGCGCAAAGACGCGCCCGCAGCCGATGGCGTTGTGCCCCACCTCGCTGTTGCCCATGTCGTCGTCGCTGGGCAGCCCCACCGCCGTGCCGTGCGCCTGCAATTCACTATAAAGCGCGTGCTCGCGCAGCCAGTCCAGCGTCGGCGTCAACGCGGTGGCCACCGCATCGCCCTCGGCGTACTTGCCCACGCCCACGCCGTCCATCACCACCAGCACCACCGGCCCCGCCGGCCCCGCAAACCCCGAACGCTGCAACGATTCCACGATGTACCCCTTCCGCGAGCCGCAACCCGCCGGGTCATATTGTAAAGGGGAAGGGACATGTTTACAAGGGGGCCAATTTGGAGTGCGGCGAGCATCGCCGCTTTCACTTCCCCCTGGCTGGAAGGAAGCATTCGGAAAGAGAGATGGCAGCACGAACAGTGCCGTGATGTAACCAACACCGTGTGGAAGTCCCCAACCCGGCGCCGCCGGGTGTGCAGCGTAAGAAAACAGTGTGTTTTCTTATGAGCATGACGGCAGTCGCGCGCCCGGGTGGAAATGATAATGCCTCTGCTCGATTATCTACCCTCCACTTTGTAGTGAATTATCCCCGGGCACTGCACCGTTTCCGGGCGCGGGGCTGCCGCCGACCTTCCACACCGTGCCGGCTGCCCACCGGTCGGGTTAACGATCACGCTGGACATTTTGGCCGTACTATTCCACAGACTGCAACTTCGCCACCGGCTCCGCGTATCATAAAGTGAGTAACCGCTACCGGGCACGACAAATCCGTCCGCGCCCGGTATACTTTGAATTAGTACAACCATGGAGGTGTCCCGATGGCTGCCCTCACCCGCTGGCTCCCGCTGCTGCTGCTCTTCGCCGTGCTGCCGGCGTTCGCCGACCCGGCGGCCACACCGACAGCGCCGACTACCACGGCATCCCCAACCGTGGCATCGCCGTCAAACACCTCATCGCCGCCGGCAACATCGAACGATGCACCAAGCTGGACATCCTTGAGTTTTGAAACCGGAACACCGGCAAAGCCGGAGCCGGACAAGGCCGAGGTGCAGTACTTCGACGTTGGCACCACCGTGTTCGCTTTCGTGCCGTTGCGACACATCAGCGCCGTCCTCCTGGCGAATCGCTTTGCCGGTTTGCTGCCGGAGGGCATCGAACGGATTGTCGCCGTGCCGGAGACACAACAAATTATCATCAAGGGTCACGACCGGGCTATCGTCACGCAATGCGCGACGATGGTGCAGCAGCAGGATACGGAAGACAAAACGGAAGACAGAGATAACTGAAGTTTAGATAAACCGTCCGCGGCTCTTTTTTCCAGATGGGTTTTCTGTGCGCATCTTCCTCTAAGCATGTGGGCCGCCTGTCCAGTATGGATGGCGGCCCAATCGGTATCGTACTGGTGTCTGTCACAACCTTC
>CAIYQO010000267.1 GCA_903928345.1 uncultured bacterium
CGCTGACCGGATGGTCAGCGGCGCGCTTTTTATTGGTATTCCTGTGGTCGGGCCGGGCTCTTAGCCCTGTTCCAGACAGTGACCAGGCTTCCCACCGGCTCTTACACCGTCGCCCCGAGCACTTCGCGCAGGAAGCGGCCGGTGTGGCTGGTGGGGTGGGCGGCGACCTCTTCCGGGGTGCCTTGGGTGACGATTTCGCCGCCGCGGGCGCCGCCTTCGGGGCCTAGGTCGATGAGGTGGTCGGCCTGCTTGATGACATCCAGGTTGTGCTCGATCACGATCACCGTGTTGCCGGCGTCCACCAGCCGTTGCAACACCCCGAGCAGGCGTTCGATGTCGGCGAAGTGCAGGCCCGTAGTGGGCTCGTCGAGCAGGTAGAGCGTCTTGCCCGTGTCGCGCCGCGCCAGCTCGGTGGCCAGCTTGATGCGCTGCGCCTCACCGCCGGAGAGGGTGGTGGCGGGCTGCCCCATGCGAATGTAGTCCAACCCCACGTCGGCGACCGTCTGCAGCTTGCGGCGGATCTGCGGGATGTTCTCGAAGAGCGCCAACCCCTCGGCCACCGTCATCTGCAGCACGTCGGCAATCGTTTTGTTCTTGTAGTGCACCTGCAGCGTCTCGCGGTTGTAGCGCGCGCCCTTGCACACTTCGCAGGGGACGTAGACGTCGGGCAGGAAGTGCATCTCGATTTTGATGATCCCGTCGCCCTTGCAAGCCTCGCAGCGCCCACCCTTCACGTTGAAGGAGAAGCGGCCCGGCTTGTAGCCGCGCACGCGGGCCTCCGGTGTCTGCGCAAAGAGGGTGCGGATGAGGTCGAAGACGCCCGTATACGTGGCCGGGTTGGAGCGCGGCGTGCGCCCGATGGGCGACTGGTCGATGTCGATGACTTTATCCAGGTTGTCGAGGCCGGTGATCTCCTGGTGCTTGCCCCACAGCGTGCGCGCCCCATGCAGGCGGTGAATGAGCCGCTTGTACAGGATGTCCTCCATCAGGGTGGACTTGCCGCTGCCCGAGACGCCGGTGATGGCGACGAAGAGCCCGAGGGGAATCTTCACGTCGATGTTTTTCAGGTTGTGCTCGCAGGCGCCGCGGATTTCCAGGTGCTTGCCTTTGCTATTGCGCCGCTTCTCCGGCACCGCAATGCGCCGCGCGCCGCTGAGGAACTGCCCGGTGATGGACTCGGGGCAGGCCAGGATCTCCGCCGGGGTGCCCGCCGCCACGATGTGCCCGCCGTGCTCGCCGGCGCCGGGGCCGATGTCCACCACGTAGTCCGCCGCGCGGATGGTGTGCTCGTCGTGCTCTACCACGATGATGGTGTTGCCCACGTCGCGCAGTTGCTCGAGGGTCTCGATGAGCCGGTCGTTGTCGCGCTGGTGCAGGCCGATGGAGGGCTCGTCGAGGATGTAGAGCACGCCCATGAGGCCGGAACCGATCTGGGTGGCCAGCCGGATGCGCTGCGCTTCGCCGCCGGACAGGGTGGCGGCGGCGCGGTCGAGGGTGAGGTAGTCCAACCCGACATTGACCAGGAAGGCCATGCGCGCGTGGATCTCCTTCACCACCTGGTGCGCGATGAGGCGGTCGCGCTCGGTGAAGGTCGCCGCGCTGAACCACGCCATGGCGTCGCCGATGGACTGGGAGGTGACGTCGGCGATGTTCTTCCCCGCCACGGTGACAGCCAGGATTTCCGGCTTCAAGCGCTTGCCGTGGCACGCGGGACAGGGCTTCAGGCGCATGAATTGCTGCAACACCTCGCGGTTGTCCTCGCTGCTGGTGTCGTTGTATTCGCGCTCCAACAGGCCCACCACGCCCGGCCAGCGGGCGTCGTAAAGTTGCAGTCGGCCCACGGTGTTGCGATAGCGCACGCGGAATTTTTTGTCGTCCGGCGCGCCGTGGAGCAGGATTTCCCGCTCTGCGTCGGGGAGCTTGCCCACCGGCACGTCCGTTTTGATGCCCATCCCCTCGCAGACCGCACGCATGAGGGCGGTGTGCCAACTGCGGATGCCGCTGCGCCAGGGCAGGACGGCCCCGTCGTTGAGGGAGAGGGTGAGGTCGGGCATGATCAGGTCTTCGTCCAGCTCGTCCTTCGTGCCCAGGCCCATGCATTCCTGGCAGGCGCCGAAGGGGCTGTTGAAGGAGAAGGCGCGCGGCGCCAGCTCCTCGAAACTGATGCCGCAGGTGTGGCAGGCGGCCTTCTCGCTGAAGGTGGTCTCTTCGCCGTCGACGATCTGCACCGAGGCGATGCCCGCGCCGATCTTCAGCGCGGTCTCGAGCGATTCCGACAGTCGCGAGCGCAGCCCGGGCTTCGTCACCAGGCGGTCCACCACCACTTCGATGGTGTGCTGCTTGTAGCGCTCCATCTCGATCTCGTCGTTCACGTCGTAGAGGACGCCGTCCACGCGCACGCGCACGAAGCCCTGGCGGCGGATGTCCTCCAGAATCGCCTTGTACTCCCCCTTGCGTCCGCGAATCACCGGCCCGAGCACGAGGAGCTTGGTGCCTTCGGGCAGCGCCTCGACCTGGTCCACGATCTGCTCCAGCGCCTGCGCGGCGATGGGCGCGCCGCACTGGTGGCAGTGGCGGCGGCCAATGCGCGCGAAGAGGAGACGCAGGTAGTCGTAGATCTCCGTCACCGTGCCCACGGTGGAGCGCGGGTTGCGCGTGGTGGATTTCTGGTCGATGGAGACGGCGGGCGAGAGCCCCTCGATGAGGTCGAGGTCGGGCTTGTCCATCTGTCCGAGGAATTGGCGCGCGTAGGCGGAGAGGGACTCGACGTAGCGCCGCTGCCCCTCGGCGTAAATGGTGTCGAAGGCGAGCGAGGACTTCCCCGAGCCGCTGAGGCCGGTAAAGACCACGAGCTGGTCGCGCGGGATGTCCAGGTCGACATTCTTCAGATTGTTTTCGCGCGCGCCGCGAATACGCAGGTGTGTGAGAGCCATGTGGTGATCCATCCGTGTGAGGAGGTGACGCGGAAATTATAACACATCTGTGTGCCGTCTGTCGCGGGCGGCAGGTGAAAAAAACCGCCCCGACGGGAGGTCGGGGCGGTGAGGACGGGCGGGGCGCGGGTTACAGCCCGTACTTGGTTTTCAAGAACGTGTCGATCTGCCCCAGCTCGGAGTCGGTGATCGAGCGGTTGTAGATGGCGACCTCCGCCACGTCGGCGTTGGTGAACTCGCTGCTGCCGTTGTAACAGCCGAGGGTGAGCCCGCCGCTGGTGAGGGTGGCGTTGCCGGCGTTGCGCTGGGCCACCAGGGTGCCGTTCAGGTACGTGTTGAAGCCGTTGGTGGTGTTCGCCTTGTAGCGGCCGATGGCGCGGTTCCACGCCGTGGTGCTCAAGCCCATATTCACCCCGCCGGTGCCGCCGTCGGTGTCGATAATCATCAGGCCGCCCCAGGCGAAGACGATGTAGCCGCCCGGCTGGATGCGGATGAGCGATTGATACGAAGAGCCTTTCGCCACGAAGATGAGCGTGCATTCCTGCCCGCCGATACCGGAATAGGCGCTGCTCATGAAGTCATCGACGCCGTCGAAGCGCGCAATCGGGTAGCTGGTGCCCGAGGCGCCGGTGAGCTGGTTGGCGACGATGGTCGGCTGTTTGGTGGCGGTGGCTTGGGTGGCGTTCAAGCCGTTGCCGCTGAGGTCGGTCCAGGTGGCGGCGGTGGCGGTGGCGGGCAGAGAGTTCGCGGCGTATTCCACCTGCAAGCCCGTGCGCACGGGCAACCCGGGGCCGATGTAGGGCAGCCCGGTCACGCCCGGCGCGCCGGCGAGCTGTTCGACGTGGCCATCGACAAAGCTGCAAATGACCTTGTTCGAGTGGCGGGTGTAGTAGTCCTTGGCCTCATACCCCACGTTGTCGTAGGTGGTGTCGTAGTTGCTGTCCTTCAACGAGGCGGCGTGCGCTCCGTCTCCGGTGACGGCTTCGGTGGTCGGGTCGACCACCTTGCCGAGGGCGACGCCGGCGACTTTGTTGCTGTAGACGTAGGCATTCGCCGTGCCGGAGGTCGAGGGGCATTTGAGCACCCCGCGGTCGAGATTGATCGATCCCCACATCGACGCGGCGTCGGGGAACATCTCGTTATTGTCCTGCGACCACATCAACACGGCAGTGGTGATCTGCTTCTGGTTGTTCAGGCAGGCCGTCTGGCGCGCCTTCTCGCGCGCCTTGGCGAAGACCGGAAAGAGGATAGCCGCGAGGATAGCTATGATCGCTATCACGACAAGGAGTTCAATAAGAGTGAAGCCGCGCTTATACATACGTGTCACCTCCAATTTTCCGATTATACGGCAGTATTATGGCAGCGTCAATCGATAAAGGGAAAAGCGTGCGGTGCTTTTCTCCGCAGGGGAGCGAGGGAATGTGCTCGAAAGGTTTGCCTGCCGTCGACCCTCACCCCCGTAGAGCGAAGTGGAATTGGGGAGGGACTGGGGGCAATTCGGTTCACTTACGGGAACCTGTCCTAGACGCGCCCCCCACCCCCTGGCCCCCTCCCCCGTAACGTCCATGTGACGGGGGAGGGGGAATGACAATCAAACAGCCTGCCGATCATCAGCTCCCTTCCCCCGTCACAGGACGTTACGGGGGAAGGGTCGGGGATAGGGGACGCGCCGGGAGGCGCGGAACGGCAAAGTGAACTGTATTGGGGCTGTGGGGTGAGGGTCGGTCTTGCGCTGGAGGAACGGATATAACTGGCAGACTCGCGCCGTTGCACATCCCGCGCGATTCCGTTACTATGCAGATAATCGGTTTCCAAGGAGTATGCCCCTATGTCCGATGCTCACGATGTCGCGGTGGTGCGCGCGCTGGCGCAGCAGTATGCCGAGGTGGCGGCCGACCCGGTGCAGGAGGCACGGCGGCAGTTGTGGAGCGACCATAACAGCCTGGAGCGCACGCGCGTGCCCATTCTGGTGAACTTCGGCATGTGGAACGTGTGGTGCCGCGAGGTCTTCGGCGACGCGGCGCTGACGTGCCGCGACCCGTTTTACCGCGAGCACGAGCGCGCGCTGCGCATGAAGCTGTTGCAGGCGTCTATCGGCGACGACACCATCCTGGAGCCATGGATCACCCAGCAGGCGACGCAACAAGGCACGTTGGGGTGGATGTGGGGCGTGCCGGAGACCAACCACGCCTCGGACATGCCGGGCGGCGCGTGGCGTTTCGACCCGCCGCTGAAAACGTGGGACGACGTGGCAAAGCTGCGCCCGGTGCCGCATGGGATCGATGAGGAGACGACGGCGCGCAACACGGCGCGGCTGCACGACGCGGTGGGCGATATTCTGCCCATCGACGTGCACCGCGGCTGCGCCTACAGCGCGTTCGGCGCGGACATCTCCACCAATCTGGCCAAACTGCGCGGGCTGGAGCAGGTGATGGAGGACATGTACGACGCGCCGGCGGAGTTGCACCGCCTGCTCGCCTTCATGCGCGACCACATACTGACGGCGCAGGCGGCGGCGGAGGCGGCGGGCGATTACAGCCTGACGTCGGGCGTCAACCAGGCCATGACGTATTGCCACGAGCTGGAGGCGCCGCGCGCGAACTCCGGCGCGCGCCCACGTTCGGCGCTCTGGGCCTTCTGCGCCGCGCAGGAGTTCACGCTGATTTCGCCGGCGATGCACGACGAATTCCTGCTGCAATACCAGTTGCCGCTGATGACCCCCTGGGGCCTGGTGGCCTACGGTTGCTGCGAAGACCTGACACGGAAGATCGACATGCTGCGGCAGATCCCCAACCTGCGGCAGGTGGCGGTGACGCCGGTGGCGGACGTGCAGGCGTGCGCGGAGGGGCTCGGTGATGCGTACGTGATGAGCTGGCGGCCCAACCCGACGAATATGGTGTGCTGCGGCTTCGACGAGGCGTTCATCCGCGCCACCCTGCGCGCCGGCCTGGACGTGTCGCGCGACTGCCGCGTGCATCTCCACCTGAAGGATATCGAGACGGTGGAAGGCGACCTGTCCCGCCTGTCCCGCTGGACGCAGATCGCGCGCGAGGTATGCGCGGAGCTGGCGCTCGCGTAACGGAATATTACCATTCGTCGGGTCGGAGAACTGACAAACCGTTACGGTAAGTTGACGCGTATGGAACCGGGGAATCGCACAGGGCAAACCTTGTCCTCCCCCCGGTTATCCGCTACACTGGCGGCGATGCCGGATCGAGCGGGTATTATCATCCATCCCTTTGCGCGGTTCGGGTTGCCGCCGCGCACGGTGCTGTTGACCTTTGACGACGGGCCGAACGGCGCGGTGACCGCGCACCTGCTCGACGTGTTGCACGCCGCCGGGGTGCACGCGGCCTTCTGCGTCATCGGGACGCGTGCCGCCGCGCAGCCGGAACTGATCCGCCGCCTACATGCCGAAGGGCATCTGTTGGTAAACCACGGGATGCACCATGCGCTGTGGCGCACCCTTTTCGCCGCCACCGCCGCGGCGGAAGTGGACGCGTGCAACGCGGTGCTGGCGCGTATCCTCGGTGAACCGGGCTACCGCGCGCGCTACTACCGCCCCGCCGGCGGCCTGGTCACCGGGGGACTGCTGCACGTGCTGCGCGCGCGAGGGATGCGCCTGCTGGCATGCTCCGCCTTCATCAACGATCACCTGGACGGTCCCGCGACCGCCGACCGGGTGACGCGAAACCTCCTCACACGCCTCCAACGCGATCAAGGCGGCGTGACCGTGCTGCACGACGGCCTGCAACGCCTGCTCCGGCTGGGCAACCCGAACCGCACCTGGGTGCCCGCCGCGGTGCAAGCACTCATCACCACGCTGCGCGCCGACGGATATAGCTTTACGACCACGCTGGACGGGTAAGCGCGGACTACTCCAGCTCCAGCGGGATCGACCGGTTGGCGTCGAAGAAGCATTGGGAGGGCGGCCAGGAAATTTTGGCGTCCTGGTAGGAGCCCCAGGTGAAGACGCACGCCTGGCTGACGATGGCACGCACCACTTCGCCGGGGGCGCCGGTCATATCGGTGATCCCTTCCGGGTGGCCGACGCCGCCGACCAGCTTGATCTCGGCGAAGGGGATCTTCGCCATCACGGCATACCCCTTTTTGCCCGTCATGCTGATACCCGTCATGGCCGCCAGCGTCTGCCCCAGCGGGTGCGCACCCAGGTCGTCGAGCGGTGTCGCCCACACGTCCTCGGCGGGCATCTGGTAGCGCCCGGCGTAGTTCGTCTTATCCCGGTTGTGCTGGCGGTGTTTGTGTAGGTCGGGGGTGCCGTCCTTCAACACGCCCATCGTGAACTGCTCCTGTTCCAGGAAGAACTCGATGCCGTCGTAGGCGTACAGGTCACCGGAATGCGCCGCCTCGAGCTGCAGCGTCGCGTCCGCCACCAGGAAGTAGACGTAAAAGTTGGCGTCGTCGTGCACGATGCCGCCGAGGGAGGTGCAGTCGGACAGCGTGAGCATCAAATCTTCCGGCATCCCGCGGTTGAAGCTCACGTTGCAGGGCAGGTTGAGAATCTGCGCCGTGCCGCCCGCCGCGCGCCAGGCCTCCCAGTTGCCGTCGACCGCCAGCGGCTTCACCTTGGGGATCAGCAGGTAGGGCAGGTGCGCGCCGCCCGGCACGCTGGGTTGCGGCGCGGGCGCGGGGGTGGCCGCCGCCGTCTTCCACGTCAGCAGGGTGATGGTTTTGCGCAGCGTCTCCGCCCCCTCGAGGCGCAGGTGGATGGAGCGGCTATTGGAATCGTCCTCGATATTCACGCCGACCTTGCCGTCGGGCGTCACGTTCGCCGAGACGGCGGCGAAGGGGATATCCATCATGCCGCCCGCGTTCGCGCTGGGCCAGCTCACGTTGCCGGAGGTGATCCACAGGCCGTCGTCGTCAAAAACATCCGGCCCGCCCACGAACCAGTCGCCCGCGAAGACCCAGGCGTGCTTGCCGTCGTCCACGCAATCGAGGCCCATGTAGAAGCTGTCGTCGCCGTTCACATACCACAGCGGGTGCCCGGCGGCGTCCGACTTGGCCACCCCGGTGGCGCCGCGGAAGTAGGCGACACGCACGGGATAGAGCGCGGTATTCGCCAGGTGATACACGTCGCCGGTGCGCGGATCGGCCACGGGCCGGTGCTCGCCACCCCACGTCCACTGCAATCCGCGCGCGGTGGGGTCCTTTTTCGGGCCAACGATGACGGGGTGGGCGAAATCGTAGACCGGGTTCTTCGCCGCGTCCAACCCCTGGAACTTGATCGTCGCCAGCTCCAGCGCCGCTGGATTCGCCGTGCCGTGGCGGATCAGATCGCCGTGCGGGCCGAAGGTGGCGTAGGCCGACGCGCCGATCAACTTGCCGAAGTCCTCCTTAATCAGCGCGACGCGCGGCTGCACGGGGTCGGTAACATCCACCAACTGCAACCCGCCGGTGCGCCCCATCGCGCAGAGCAGGAAGGGCCGCCCGTCGAGGAGCGCCGCCGCGTAGGGGTAGCCGGGCGCCTTCTTCGCGTCGTCGGGGGCGACGTGCCGCAGGAAGGGGATCTCCGCCACCCACGCCCACGCGCCGGTGACGGGGTCGAGGTGGAAGATGCCTTCGGGGCTGTAGGCGTAATCCGAGCGCGCGGGATGTGTCACCACCGGCCCGGCGAAGATGCTGCTCGCGTCGAAGGCAATGGTGCCCGTCTCCGGCCAAAAGGCGCGCACACGGTGCGATTCCAATATGAGCACGCGGCCATCGGCGAGTACCGTCACGCCCGCCGGGTTGCGCAGCGTGTCGACGCTCATCGGTGCCCACATGCCTACCGTCGGCGCCTGCCCACAGGCGCGCACGGTGTGCCCGTCGGCGCTGTGCAGCACTACGATCCGGACGGCGGCGGCGTCGAGCACGGCTAGGAGCCCCTGCCCCACCGACAGGTTGCGCGGGGTCGGCAATCCCGTGGGGAGGCGGCGGGTGACGGCGCCGGTGCGGTCCAGCGCCACCACGTCGGTGCCCGCCACCGCCCAGAGCTGGCCGGTGTCATCCGCCGTGATGTCGGCGACGCCGGGGAGGAGCCAGTCGGCGACGGGTTTGCCGGTAGTCAGATCGAGAAGGCGGACGAGATTCAGCGCGGGCACGGCCACATACGCCGTGGTGCCGACCACCGCCAGCCCGCCGGGCACGCCGCCCTTCTCCCCCGCCGCGAAGATGGGATACGCGCGCGCGCCGGACGCCATCAGAGCGCGCGTGCCCGCCTGGGTGAGGCGCACCAATTGCGCGGTAGCGGGATCGGGGGTCTGCGCGGCGTCGACGTACCCGCCGATGATGTCGTCCCCCGCCGTCGCCAACCCCCAGTAGCTCATCGCCTTGAAGAAGCTCGCGTTGCGTGGTTGCCCGCTGGCGCTGTAGCGGCGCATCGCCAGGCCGTGCTCGCTCTGCCCGTAGAGGAAGAAGCCACCGTCGGGCAGCGCCACTGCGCGCATCGGATTGTAAGGGTTGTAAAAACCGGCGGCGTTGCCGCTGTTGCCCACCGCGCCGGCATCCGTGAGGCGTACGTCGTGCGCCACGCTGCGCACCTGGTACTTTCCCGCCGCCGCGGGCTGCCCCAGGTCGTCGTGCCCGTCCCACCAGAGGTCGCGCACGCCGGTCACGTTCGTCAGCAACATGCGCACCAGCGTGCCGTCGGGCTGGTACAGGCCGGCGCTCTGCCGCGGCCCGGCTCCTTTCAGCGACACCGCCAGCTTTTGCCACCCCGGGCCGGGCGTCGGCTCCGGGTAATCATACGCGCCCACCGACACCGTGCCCTGCCGCACGCGGAAGGGATGGCCATCGCGGTCGAGCACCGGCGCGGCGCCCGGCGTGCCGACGTACATGCCCGGCAAACCGCCCGCCCAGGTGACCGCGGCGGCGATGTGCAGGTCATAGTGCGCCGGGTCCGCGAAGGTCGGCGTCAGGTAGAGGCTGTGCCGATCCTGCCCCGACGCCGACGGCCACTGGTAGGGGAAGCCGATGCCGAGTACGTCGCCCCACGGGCCCAGCCCGCCGCTCAGCGCGTTGTAATCGCTGCTCCAGTTCTGCGCCGAGCACTCGTCGGCGATGAAACCGGCGGCGTTCTGCGCGAAGATGCCGTTTCGGATGCGGCCCGGCCCGCAGGAGGCGAGCAGCACGCCCGCGGTGGAACAGCTCGCCGCGGTGACGTGCTCGATGCGCGTGCGGCTGGTCGCGCGCAACGAGGCGCCGATGACGCAGCGCGCGAAGACGCAGCTCGTCAGGTCGAAATCTTCCACGCCCTTCGTCGCCAGCCCGCAGGCAAAGCCGTCGAAGGTGCAGCGCGTCACGACCACGTCCTTGCAGCGCTCAAAGCGCACCCCCAGCCCGTGGCCGCGCAGGGTAAGGCCGCTCACGGTAAGGTGCGCCCCCTGGCGCAGGCAGAGCGCGGGATCGTCGGCGGTCAACGGCGCCAGCACCACCGCCCCGGCGGGATCGCCGGTGAGGGTGCCGCTCTCGTCGCCGAGGAGACTCAGCCGGGCCTCCGGCGTGCCGGAGCGTTCGGCGATAAAGACGGTGTCGCGGTAACTGCCCGGCCCGAGAATCACCCGGTCGCCGTGCTGCAGCACCTGCGCCGCCCGCGACAGAGTGTGGAAGGCCGTGGCGGGCGTGGCGCCGTCCGCCTGATCCCGCCCCCCCTGGCGCACATACCAGGTGCGCGCGAAGACGGGCAGCGCCAGGACGCACAGCGCGAAGGCGAGGCAATGGCGGAGGATACGGAACATGGCGGATCTCCTGCACGTAAGCGAGCGTTTTCTTCTTTGACACGGCAATGCGGGATAAGTCACACGTATATTATAGCCGTTGCCCGGGATCGGCCCCCCATCCCCGGCCATCATACGCATCAACTTACAGTAAAGGCTTGTGTATTCTCCGACCCGACGATAAATCGTCGGGTGGAAATACAGGCGAACGGTTAGTAGAAGCTAACGCGTATCTCCCCGACCCTCCCCCCGTATCATCCTGTGACGGGGGAGCGAGAACAGGGAGGCTGTTTTTACGCGTATCTTCCCACCGCTGGCGCGGGACTGTATACTGGGAGTCCGGATGGCCCGCCCGGCTCTCGGTATTGACGACCAATTGTCAGGACGGAATGGGGTAGCTCTTATGCGATATCTGCGCACGCTGCTGCTCGTGCCGGCGTTGCTGGCGGTGCTGCCGCTGGCGGCGGTGAACGACGTGCGGCCCGACTACCACAACCGGGCGGTCACCCGGCTGGTGGAGGACGCGGAGACGTTGCGGCTGGGGCTGGGGGCGGCGTGGGACGACGCGCAGGCGTGTCGGGCGTTCAGCGGGTATCTGCACGACTGGACAGCCGACGACGGGCATGCGGCTGCCGAAGCGCTGCTGCAGCGCGGGGCGGCGATGTACGAGCTGATTAAGTGCGTGGACGACGGCACGCATAGCGTGCGCCTGGCGCGCGACACCCGCGACGAGTCGCGCCTGCTGGATGACGTAGCCTTCTGGCGCAACGAGCTGGCGCTGGCGGCGACGCAGGAGCTGGCGTATGCGCAGGACGCGGCGACGCTGAAAGCACGCCTCGGCGCCGCGCTGCAACAGCGCGCGGGGGACAAGGGACTCTCCGCGACGCGCATCCCGGAGCGGCCATGGGCGGACGCGCAGCGTGAGGCGTGGCGCAAAGCCGGCCCCGCGGTGGGCGTGCGCCTGCCGGTGGACCCGCTGCCCGACTCCACCCCCGCGTGGTGGAACACCGACCTGTCCGTGGGGCCATACTACATCGCCACCAAGCTGGCCTCCGCGGGCGACCGCTTCATCACCCCCGAGCTGCCCATCGGCGCGTGGGGCTTCAACTGCCCCGCCGTGGGGAAGTACGACTGGACGAAACTCGACGCCTACCTGCACGACTTCAAAGCGCGCAAACTCGGGCTGCTGCTGGAGTTGCCCACGCTGCAGGCGGCGCAGACCCCGGCGCAGGTGGCCGACGCGGTAAAGGCCGTCTACGCGCAGAGCTGGGCGGTGATGGACCGCTACGCGCCATCGTTGCCCGTCACGAGCAGTCTCGCGACCCTCGTCGCGCGGGACGACGACGGCACGCTGCATCCGCACGGCGGCGTGCAGTTGTTCGACCCCGCCACCGCGCAGGCGTACGGCGCCTACCTCAAGGCGCTGGCCGCCCATTTGAAGGCCAAGGGCTACTACGCCACGGTCCAGGCGCTCCACCTGGAGCGCGGCGACTGGACGTCGCTGCCGGAGTCGGTGGATTACTCGCCGCTCACCCGCACGCGCTGGCAAGCCTTCTGCCAGTTGCAGTATGGCGACATCGCGGCGCTCAACGTCGCGGCGGGCACGGCGTACCCCTCCTTCGACGCGCTGGAGATCCCCGTGCGCACGCTCATGCCCGCCGCCGCCGCCGACTGGGCCGACTTTACGAAGAAAAACAAGGACGCGAACGCCAACGCGTGGGGGGCCTACCTGCGCGGTAAATACAAAACGCGCGAAGCCACCCGCGCCGCGCTGGGCGACGATTTCTTCGACGGCTACAGCACGCGACTACCCTTCGACTATCCGCCCGTGCTGAAGATCGACTACCTGCACTTCCGCCGCGCGTGGGTGGCCGACTATATGGCGATCAAGCGGCAACTCGTGCAGGCGGCCTTCCCCGACAAGCTGGTCATCGACGAGCGTCACCAGGCGGGCGACCACGACGGCGTGCAGGGGAAGGGCGAGGACAAGTGGGGGGGCTTTTATAGCGAGGACCACGCGCAGTTCACCGGCGTCGGCCCGGCGAACGAGACGCGCCCCTTCATGATCCGCAGCGTGCAGCCGGTGGGCTTCGGCTCGCGCCTGAGCGACAGCCTGGAAAGCCTCTACCGCGACTACCTGTGGCTCGACTTCCGCGAGGCGGGCAACCTGACGCGCTACTTCTACGACTGGGTCGCCCACGGCTACATGGACTACCAGTTCGGCTGGCAGGGGGTGACGAATCACTGGTTGACCAATCAACTGGTGTATAAGCTCGGGCCGACGGTGGCGAACACCGCGCCGGCTCCGCAACGCCTCGGCCTGCTCTTCCCCCGCGCCGCATATGACCTGACCGACGGCGACAACTACTATGGCACGCTGGGGTGGGATTGGCTGCTGCAGGCGGCCAAGCTACCGTATACGCGCATCGACGAGTCGCTGGTGCGCGACGGTAGCTTGAAGAGGCTGGGCGTGACGACTCTCATCGTCCCCGAGGCGCACGCGATGGACCGCACCACCGCCGCGGCCATCGCCGCGTGGGTACACGACGGGGGCACGCTGCTGATCGACACGCTGCCGCAGCAGGCGGACGAATACGGGCGCCCGGTGGCGGATTCCCCCTTCCCGGCCCTCCTCGGCGCCACCCACGCGGGCACGGTGAGCGAGGCCATCCCCGGTACACCCCTCACCGTCACGGTGCCGCACGGCTTTTACAGCGGCATGTGGGCGACCACCACCGACCGCACGGCGGCCTTCGAAACGCTGACCCCCACCACGGCCACCGTGCTGGCGCGCTATGCGGGCGGCGGGGCGGCGATTACGGAGAACCGCTACGGTGCCGGGCGCGCGCTCACCATGGGCTACCCCTTCGGCAACGAAGCGGTGCAGTGCGAGCGTACCAGCATCGGCTTTTACCGCACCTACGCCTACTTCGCGCGCGAGCCGCAACTGGTGGCGCGCACCGCGTGGCTGCGCGACTTCCTCACCAAACAGGTCGGCGTGACGCCCGACTACGGGGTGGACTACGCCGACGTAGGGCGCTTCACCGGCATCGAAGCCATCGCGCCGGGCTTCCACGCGCCCAAGGGGCTGCAGACGGCGCCGGACAAGCCGTACTATATCCGCACCTTCGGCGACCCGCGCGACGACCATCAGATGATTGTGGCGCACGAGACGCCGGACATGGCGCTGCGCTTCTTCCCCCGCCACCGTGACGGCGTGGCGACGACCTACCTGGGCATCTCCACCCGCGAGGTGCACTACATGGCGCCGCGCGCCGACGTGCAGATGTTCCTGACGCCGCACGTCTACCGCTGCCGCATCGACAACCCGCGCATCCAGGCGCTGTGGGACGTGGCGCGCAACGTGCCGGTGGGCTTCACGCGGGATGAGACCGGCGTGGCCTTCACCGTCTCGCTGCCCAGCGGGCACATCATGATGCTGGCGGTGAGTGAGACGCCGGCGGTGCAGCTCTTCCCCCCCGCGCCCTTCCCGGGCCGCACGCCGGCGGCGGTGCTGGCGGACGTGAAACGCCTCGCCGGTGGCGCGAAACCGCCGCGGGTCGCCAACCTGACGCCGACGGAGATCCTCCCCTGGCTGCGCCATTTCGGCGCCGCGCCAGTGCTCATCAGCTACGGCGAGGAGGAAAACCGCGCCGCCGCCGAACGCCTGGCCGGTTTCCTGCACGACCGGTTGGGTGTGAACGCAACCACCACCGCGCAGGCGGCCACGCTGGACGCCGACCCCGTGCGCCCCAACGCCACCGGGCAGGAGAAGGCGACGGTTTTCATCGGCACCGAGTGGACGAACAACGACCTGGCGTTGCACGGCGCCTACTGGGGCACCAGCTACACCCCGCACATGCCCTTCACCGCCACCTACATGTGGCCCGGCCCGGGGCGGGCGGTCATCTCCCTCTCGCGCCGCTACGCCCTACTCAACGACAAAGGCCAGCAATGCAGCTGGCGCTTCAGCCAAGCGTTCAAAATCCGCCCGGTGCTGGACACGTACCCCTACTACCGCCGCAAACTGCACATCGCCGCCAACGGCCCGGACGCGCTGGCTGCGGTGGAGACGCTGATAACGAGTCTGAACCGTGATTCGTCGGATTAACTGAAGTTTAGATAAACCGTCCGCGGCTCTTTTTTCCAGATGGGTTTTCTGTGCGCATCTTCCTCTAAGCATGTGGGCCGCCTGTCCAGTATGGATGGCGGCCCAATCGGTATCGTACTGGTGTCTGTCACAACCTTC
>CAIYQO010000268.1 GCA_903928345.1 uncultured bacterium
CAGGGCGGGGTCGAAGGCGGCGAAGGCCTGCGGGCAGGGCCGGTGTTTGGGGGAGACATGGGCGAAGATGATGCGCGGGTCTCCGGTGACGGGGTGCAGGGCGGCCCTCTTCACTCCGGTGGCGCGCTCGACCAGGTCAGAGACCGCCTTGAGCTTGTCCAAGCGTATGCCCGTCTTGATGCCTTTGAGGTGCAGGAGCATGGCGATCTGCTCCAGGGGGGTGTTGCCGGCGCGGTCGCCTACGCCGTTGATCGTGGCGTCGACGATCCGCGCGCCGGCGTAGACCGCGCACAGCGAATTGGCCGCGGCCAGCCCCAGGTCGTTGTGGCAGTGAACGCTGAAGATGGCCTTGTCGCTGTTCGGTACGCGTGACCGAATGGTGGCGATCAGCGCGCCGAACTCGTCCGGCGTCGTATAGCCCACGGTGTCCGGGATGTTGATCGTCCCCGCGCCGGCGGCGATGACCGCCTCGACGATTTCGCACAGGAAGTTCACGTCGGAGCGCGTGGCGTCTTCGGCGGAGAACTCCACGTCCGGGCACAACGATTTGGCGAGGGTGACGGCGTTGACGGCCATCTTCAGCACCTCGTCGCGCGTTTTGCGCAGCTTGTACTCCATGTGGATGTCCGAGGTGGCGATGAAGGTGTGGATGCGCCCCGATTTCGCGGGGGCCACCGCTTCGGCGGCACGGCGGATGTCCGCCTCGCCGGCGCGGCACAGGCCGGCGATCGTCGGGCCTTCCACCTCGCTGGCGATGGCGTAGACCGCCTCGAAGTCGCGTTGCGAGGAGATGGGGAAGCCGGCCTCGATGATGTCGACGCCCAGCCGCGCGAGCTGGCGGGCGACCTCCATCTTCTCCTCGATGTTCATGCTCGCGCCGGGGGACTGCTCCCCGTCGCGCAGGGTGGTGTCGAAAATACGAATCTGGGTGGCCATGCCGGGCTCCTTTTCGGGTTCACCGGGTTCGGTGGTGTTTTGAAACAGGTCGTCCCATCCCACGGCGGGGAGGGCGGCGAACTGCGGGTCGGCGTTCAGCGTGGCCAGCATACGTGCGCGGAACTCCGCGGACGGCTGGTAGCGCCCCTGCAGCAGATCGGACAGATATCCCGCGCTGCAGGCCAACTGCCGGGCGAACTTCGCCTGGCTAAGGTTGCGCCGGGCAAGGGCTTGCAATAACCCCTCGCGCCGGACGATCACCATGGGCATGGCCTGCCCTCCTTCGTGAATGCTGACCGAAGTATATCCGTATAGTACCGAACTGTCAAGTGGCGTTCTGAGGATATTGGCTGGCGCCCTGTCCACGCTTCCCCACAACCGCGGGCGCCGGACGGAAGGAGTCCGGGGGGCGATGCAGAAAATAGGCAAGGGAGAGAGATGGCGCAAACCGCACGGCGTTACAGCCAGGACGAGTTGAAGAGTTTCGAACAGGCGTACCACGCGGGACGGCGGCTGGCCGACGCCGGGTCGCTGGAGGCGGCTATCGACTGCTTCGACCAGGTGCTCATCCGCCTGCCGCGTCGGCAGCGCAACCGCAGCTACCGCATCGACCGGAGCGGGCAATTGCACCAATCGGCGGAGGACGCGCAGTTGTTGCCGGTGGTCTTCCGCGACGTGCTCCTCGCCAAAGCCTTCTGCCTCAACGAAATGGGCCGCTTCAGCGCGGCATCCAAACTGCTCGAGCGCGCGGTGGAGTTGGACCCGGAAAACCCGCGCATTTATGCCGAGTTGGGCTTCACCCACGGCTCGCAGGACAAGCTGGAGCAGGCGATGGCCGCCTTCAGCCGCGCGGCCACGCTGGAGCCGGACAACGGCGACCACCTGCGCGCGCTGGCGCATATCTGCCTGATTCACGAAAATTTCGCGGATGCCCGCGAACTGGCACAGCGCGCGCTGACCCTCGACCCCGCCTCCATCAGCTCGTTGCACCACCTGGCGTACGCCGAATACCGCCTGGGCCGCCTGAACGAGGCGGTGGCGGCGCTGGAGCGTGCGGTGGCGCTGGCGCCCGCGGACGCGGAAAGCGTGTTGCGCCTGGCCGGCACCCTGCGCGACTGCGGGCGGATACGCGACGCCATCGTGCAGACGACCGCCTACCTGGCGCTGACCCCCGACGACGCGGACGCCGAGGCGCTGCTCCTCGAATTGCTGCAGGCGGATGGTATGGCGCCGCAGCTCGTGCCCCACGCCCAGCGGCTGCTCGCGCGCAATCCGTACGACGCGGCGGCGCTGGAACTCCTCTCCTGGGGTGCCTATCAGCAGGGGCAGTTCGTGGTCGCCTTTGAGGCGCTGCGGACGCTCACCACGCTGCTGCCGGCGGGGGCCACGCACTGGTTCAAGCTGGGCATGGTGCTGCAGGCGCTGGGCCGGCTGGCGCCCGCCATGGCCGCCCACCTACGCGCGCTGGGTTTGAGCGACAACCCCGAACTCACCCGTGCCGCGGTGGAATCGATCGGCACGCTGGATCAGGTGCAGCTCGAAACGGTGGTACGCCGCGCCGACGCCGACCCGCGCTTTCGGCAGCAACTGCTCACCGACCCGGACCTGACCCTGCGCGCCGCCGGTTACCTGCTCAGCCCCGTCGGACACCAGATGCTGCACGCCATCGAAAACAACCCGGAGGCGCTGCAGATGCTCAAGCAGACGCCGTCGGTACCGCACTGACCATTGCGGATTGCGGATTGTAGATTGCGGATTGTGTCGGTAATCAATACCGTTCCAATGTCCGCATCCGTCAGAGCCCCTCTCCTCGGGGAGAGGGGGTTGGGGTGAGGGCCGCGCGGGAGCGCGGAACGACTTGTGAACGGTATTGCGTCTGTAATCCAACTCCGGCATCGTTCATCGCAAGGATCGCTCGATGACTCACGTTGCCCCCGTATCGGATGGAACCGAGCCCGTGTCGCGCGGAGGCGCGGCGGGATGGGCGCGCCGGATAGGCGCGCTGCGCCGCCTTTTTGCCCAATTCGTCCCGCTCCCCGTCTTCACCAAAGAGATGCGCAGCCGTTTTCGCGGGCGGCGCACGCCGGTGCTCCTCTTCACCGTCACCACGCTCATCTGCGCGCTCGTTATCGGCATCCTCTGTTTCAACTGGCCGGGTACGCTGGCCCCCACCGAGATGAACGTCACGCTGGCGCGGCTGGGGCAACTGCTGCTGGCGCTGATGCTGGGGGCGCAGATACTCGCCGCCGTGCTGCTGGTGCCTGCCTTCACCGGGAGCGCCTTCGCCGGGGAGCGCCAGGCGCAATCCCTCGACCTGCTGCTGCTTACCCCGCTGTCGAACGCCAACCTGGCGGCGGGCAAGCTGCTCTCCGCGGTCGGGTTCCTACTCTTCGTGCAGCTTTGTGCCCTGCCGCTCGCCGGCATCGCCTTCCTACTCGGCGGCGTGTCGCCCGGGCAGCTCATCACCGGCGAATGCATCGTCCTCGGCACCATCTTTTCCCTCGGCGCGGCAGGGGTGTATAGCTCCCTGCTCTTCCGACAAAGCGTGGCGTCGTTGGTAATGGCCTACGTGATCGGCGTGGCGGTGGTGGCGTTTATTCCCGGCTTGATGCTCGTCGGGGGGGAGATAGGCTACGAAGGCACACAGGTATACCTTTCGGCGATCCCAATCGTGATACCGCTCGGTCTGCTGCTGGGCAACCTGATTGCGCAGACCAAACCGGAGCGTTTCGGCATCCCGATCTGGCGGCAGACGCTCTATTGGGCGATCCCGTATATCGTCGCTGTCTTTCTTCTGCAATTCTACGCCCATGATGAGCGGGATATGCTAAGCAACAGTTGTACCTTCGGCATCACCGTGCTGCTACTGTTGCCGTTGCTGCTCTGGTTATCGCGCGGCCTGGGAAAGCGGAGTGCGCGCAAAGGCAAACCGATACCGCTGCTGGCACAAGGTGTCCTACTCCTCGTGCTTTATGGGATCGTATTCTTCTTCGGATCGATGATGTTCTCGGGCTACGTGAGTCTCGACCTCTTCTCTTTCGATTCGGGCCGAAGTGGTTTTATATGGTTGCTCGGGAACCCGTTTGTTTCATTGATTCATATTGAGCGTCATATTCGCAGTTCGGCTTCCGATTGGTTCCAACAAGCCTACCCCGTCATCAGTGTGTACACTCAGTTCGCCATTGGCGGCATCTTCTTCTATTACGCCTGCAAGCGACTGGCGCACCTGCGTGCGGGAGGTGCGGGATGAGGGGGGCGTGGAAGTGGGTGGAGCGGCAGTTGCCCTTCTTTGTGACGGTGTGTCGGTTGTTCGAGCAGTTCGTGCCGCTGCCCGTCTTTATGAAGGAAAACCGCTCGCGGATGCGCGGGAAGCGCACGCCGCTGGTGATCCTGGCCGCCACGGCGCTCACCTGCTTCGCCGGATTGCTGATCCTCTTCACGCATCTGGCCACCAGCCTCGATCTGCAGGCGCAGCAGGAGATCTGGGCCGCGACGGGCAGGGATCTGCTTATGGCCATGCTGCTGATGCAGGCCGGGGCAGTGGCGGTGCTGGTGCCGGGGTTGTCGGCGGGCATCTTCGCGCTGGAACGTGAGACGGAGTCCCTCGATCTGCTCCTCCTCACGCCGCTGACGAACGCCAACCTGGTGGCGGGCAAGATCCTCTCCGCCGTGGGCTTCCTCACGTTGCTGATCTTCTGCGCGCTGCCGCTGGCCGGTGTGGCGTTGATTATGGGCGGCGTCACGCCGCTGCAACTACTGCTGGGGGAGGCGGTGCTCGTCGCCACCATCTTCGCGCTGGGGGCTATCAGCGCGTACTGCTCCACCTGGTTCCTGCGCACCCCGCCGGCGCTGATGCTGGCCTATACCATCGGGCTCACCTGGGTCGGCTTGACGCCGGCGGTCTTCCTGATTATGGACCGCTTTTCCCGCGTCGGCGACTTCCTCTCCCTGCTGATGAGCGCGGTGCTGACCATCCCCTTCGCGCTACTCAGCGCCTGGTTCGCGGCGCGCCGACTGGCGACGGCGATGCAGCGCGAGCCGTCGCGCGCCTTCTTCATCACCGTCACCGTCGTCTTCCTGCTCTTCTGGTTCTGCATCACGTCGTTGGTGCCCTATGCGTATTTGAATGCCACGCTGGCGAACAGCAACCCCGAATACCTGCTCATGGGCAACCCCTTTGCCACGATATATATATTGCAGGGGGGCGGCGTCTTGGGCATCGGCGACGAGTTCGCGAACAACTATCCGTACCTGACGATTCTCATTCAATCGCTCATGGGCGGCATCTTCTTCGCGCTGACCTGCAACCGGCTGGCGCGGATGCGCGCGGGAGGGGCGGGATGATGACACTACCGAAGCTCACGGTGCCGCCGCTGCTGGCGCAGTTCGCACCGTTGCCGGTGATGATGAAGGAGATGCGCGGGCGTTTCCGCGACGGGCGCGCGTCAGTGATCCTGCTCATCGTGATCGGCATTGCGTGCCTGGGCGAGGCGGGGGTGCTGCTCTTCAACTGGCCGTCGGGAGGCTTGCCACCGAGTGAATACGGCACGAGGCTGCCCGAGCTGGCGGTCTGGTGCCTGCTGGTGCTGCTCGCCCTGCAACTGGCAGCGGCTATCCTGATCGTGCCGGCGGCCACCGGGGGTGCCTTTACGGCGGAGCGCGAGCGGCAAGCGCTGGAGATGCTCCTGCTCACCCCGCTGACGAACGCCAACCTGGCGGCGGGCAAGCTGCTGTCGGCGGTCGGATATCTGCTCGTGCTCCAGCTCGCCGTGCTGCCGCTGGCCGGCATCGTGCTCATCCTGGGCGGCGCGTCGGTGGGGGACGTGCTGTGGGGGCAAGGCGTGGTGCTCGCCGCCACCTTCGCCATCGGCGCCATCGGGGTGTATTGCAGCGTCCTCTTCCGCCGCACGGTGGTCGCCATCGTGATGGCGTATGTCTTTATGCTGCTCTTTCTGAGCCTCGTGCCGCTGATCGCGCTGGGTGAGGCCGTTATCGATGACGGCTCCCTCAGCGTCATCGCGCCCGTGGTGGCGTGCAGCCTGCTCGTTATGCCCTTTTTCGGCCTGCCGCTGGCGCGCTGGACGAAGATCAACCCCGGCCGCGCCATGCTCTACACGGCAGCAGTGTACCTGGCTATCGCCGCCGCGGTGAATAACGACTGGACGGCGAAGCTCATTCACCTGCCCGACGCGCCGGAGAATATGCTCAACGCCCTGCTGCTGCTGCCCTTCTTCCTCGGCCTGGGTTGGCTGGCGGCGCGCGCGGTGAAGCGGGGTCGCCTGCTCGTGCAACTGGTCCTTACGGCGGCGCTGTACGCGGTGATGGGCTGGCTGTGGGTGCACGGGCGGCTTCCGTGGATCGGCGTCGGCAGCTTCCGCTTCCGCGATGCCTACAGCGTGTGGCTCATCGGCAACCCGATCTTCGACCTGTTTGCCTACTTCCAGCCGCAAACGGCCGACCTCGACCCCGACTGGCTGCACGCGTGGTATCCGTGCTTCTGCGTGCTGGTCAACCTCATCGCCGGCGGGGCATTCTTCGCGGCCACGTGTCACCGGCTGGGGAAGATGCGCGCGGGAGGGTAGGGGGCCCTCGGCGGCGAAGAGAGCGCTATGAACGAGATGCGGGTGCGGGTGCTGGTGGCGGACGATGAGGCGGCGGTGACGGCGGAGTTGCGGCGGCTGGGGGGCGAGGCGGCGGGGCGGCTGGCCCCGCACGCGCTGCTGCGGCTGGTGCGCGTGGACGGCGCCGCGCCGGAGCTGGGGCAGGCGTTGCGCGCCGAGGGGGGCGAGGCGGTGGCAGCGGGCGACGCGCAGGTGCTCATCGGCACCGAGGCGCAGTTCGCGGCGCTGGCGCGCGAGCTGCCGGTGGCCGTGGCACCCATCCGCCGCGCGCTGCACCACTTCGACACACCGACGGGCACGCTGCATTGCGGCCCATATACCCTCCCGCTGGGCAAAAAGACGTACGTGATGGGCATCGTGAACGTGACGCCCGACTCCTTTTCCGGCGACGGGGTGGGGGCGGACGACGCGTTGCGCCGGGCGGAGGCCATGCTCGCCGACGGCGCGGATATCCTGGACGTGGGCGGGGAGAGCACTCGCCCGGGCGCCGACCCCGTGTCGCTGGAGGAAGAGCTGCGCCGTGTGGTGCCCACCGTGCGCGCGCTGGCCGGGCTGGGCGTGCCGGTGTCGGTAGACACCTACAAGAGCGCGGTGGCGCGCGCGGCGGTGGAGGCGGGGGCCACGCTGCTCAACGACATCAGCGGCCTGCGCTTCGACCTGGCGATGGCGCCCCTGGCGGCGGAGGCGGGGTTGCCCGTCATCGTGATGCACATCCAGGGGGAACCGCGCACCATGCAGGCGCATCCCGTCTACCACGATCTGATGACGGAGATCTGCGCGTATTTGCAGGACTCGACCGACCTTGCCGTGGCGGCAGGGGTGCCGCGCGCGCAGGTGGTGCTCGACCCCGGCTTCGGCTTCGGCAAAACGCCCACGCACAACCTGGATATCCTGCGCCGCCTGCGCGAGTTGACCTCCTACGGCCAACCCGTGCTCCTCGGCCCCTCGCGCAAAGCGACCATCGGCAAGGTCCTCGGCGACCTGCCCCCCACCGAGCGCGTGGAAGGCACCGCCGCCGCCGTGGTAGCCGGCATCCTCCACGGCGCCGATATCGTGCGCGTGCACGACGTAAAAGCCATCGCCCGCGCCGCGCGGCTGGCGGACGCGGTGGCGCGGGTAGGGAACTGGGAACAGGGAACAGGGAACAGGACGTAATTACCGCACGAAGGAGACTGTTATGAGTGAAACTGTTACTCCGCCCAGTCGTTCGCATCGAGACTTGATTGTGTGGCAGAAATCGATGGATCTCGTCGAGCAGGTTTATCGCCTGACGAGCCGGTTCCCTTCCAGTGAGAACTATCGCCTGACCGCGCAACTAACGCGTGCGGCGGTGTCCGTGCCGGGCAATATCGCCGAGGGTAATGCGCGCGGATCCAAGCGCGATTACGCACATTTTCTCTCTATCGCCAAAGGCTCGCTGATGGAGTCCGAAACATATCAGCTGCTCGCGATTCGCCTGGAGTATTTGACCCAGGCCGACGTGGCGCCAACCCTTTCCTTAATCGTCGAGATCAGTAAAATGCTCACCGCGCTCCGTAAACGTCTTCTCGCAGACAACAACACACCGGCGCACCAAACAGGTTAGCCCAACCGTCCTTTTCTCGTTCCCCCTGTTCCCCGTTCCCTGTTCCCTGTTCCCTTTCGTCTCCAAATCCGTTACACTACCCCCGAGGTAACGACCATGTTCCGTCTCTTTTCCGTGTTGATGTTGCTGACCGTTGTCGTGAGCGGGTGGGCGGCGCCGAAGGCGAAACCGGCGCCGGCGGGGCCGGCGGGGGTGCCGAACTATCATACCGTGGCACCGGGCATCACGCGCGGGGCAGCGCCGACCACGGCGGGGCTGCGCGCGCTGAAAAAGTTGGGCGTGCACACCATCATCGACCTGCGCATCTCGCCGAAACAGGTGAAGGCGGAGAAGAAGCAGGCGGGGGCGCTGGGCTTCACCTGGGTGAATATCCCCATGGGCGCCGAACCGCCGACGCAGAAGCAGGTCGACGCCTTCCTCGCCATCCTCGCCCGCGCGCCGGGAGAGTCCGTCTTCGTACATTGCCAGTACGGCGCCGATCGCACGGGCACCATGATCGGCATCTACCGCGTGCAGGTGCAGGGGTGGAGCTATACGCAGGCCTACGCGGAGATGCGCAAGTACGGCTTCAAACCCTACTACACTAAGCTGGCCGACGCGGTGAAAAAGCGCGCGAAGAAGTAAGCGGACGGCAACCTTTCCTCCGCTCCTTTGTCAAAGCCATGTAATGCCTGCCTCGGGCAGCAGGAAAACGTTCACCGATGCCGAAAGTACCAGCATCACGGCTTTTCCACGGCAATCGTTATCCGTATCCCAAAGGAGCGCATATGCGTAAATCCGTATCCCTGTTGGCGACCCTGGTGGTCGCGCTGTTGTGTGCGGCCGCCCCGTTGTTGGCGGCCCAGGTCTCCATCCTGCTCCCGCTGGGACGGACGGACTACCAGACGAACGAGCGCATCGACGTGTCGGTGGTGCGCAGCGACGCCGCCGCGCTAACGGCGGGCACATTGCAGATGAGCGTCGCCGGCGCCGACGGCAGCGCGCTCAACTTCACCTTCCCGGCGAAGGCCGTGCCCCTGGCGGGGGCCGCGGCGCGCGCCACCGAGCACCTGCACCTGAACGGTTGGCTGCTGCGCCCCGGCGCCTACACCATCACGGTGGCCGCGGACGGCGCAACGGCGCAGACGAACATCAACGTGTTTTCGCACATCCGCCAGAGCACCTACCGCACCATCCACTGGGGCGGCCCCGCGAAGGATCAGATGATTACCGAAGGGGCGGACGGCATGGGCTTCAACATCATCATGACCGGTGATGTGAACAACCAGATCCCCTCCATCCGCGGCGGCGTGGACATCATGGGCAACTGCCTCATGGGCGGCGGCCACCAGCACGACCTGCGCCTGACGAACGACTGGTCCGACCCCTACGTCTACCTCGGCGCGCTGCAGCGCGGCCTCGACCGCGCCTTCGCCTTCCGCACCATGCCCAACGCCATCGGCGCGCACCTGCACGACGAGCCGGGCCTCACCTGGGCCGTGCACCCGCACACGCATATCATGAACGACCACGACATCCTGCAGCAGCGCAACGCCTATGAGCGCGCCTACGGGGAAGAGCAGCCGTGGTACGACCAGATCAACACCAAGGATCCCGCGCAGATGGCCGCGTGGACGAAGGTCAACGACTTCAAACTCGGCTTCATGGACGCCTTCTGGAAGTCCTCCGAGCAGACGATCAGCCGCATGAAGCCCGGCTACCTGGCCGTCACGCAGAGCCAGTACGGCTGGTCCGCGCTGTTCGACGGGTACTACTTCAACGTCGCGCGCAGCATGCCGGTCATCAGCGGCCACGGCGGCTACAATGACTTCTGGCTGCGCAACTTCAACCCGTCGCTCTTCCTGGAAATGGCTCTCCCGCGCCAGCTCGACAAGCCGACCTGGTACCTGCCGGAATGGTACGGGATGACGAACGATTCCTTCCGCGAAGAGCACAACCTGTCCTTCATCACCGGCATCCAGGGGATGAGCACCCCGCCGGGGCTGAACGCCGGCAGCGAGTGCGCCTCGGGCATCACCGAAAGCAACAAGCTCTTCACCCGCCTGGGCACCATCTTCGCCAAGCCGGCGTATACGCGCCAGGACGTGACGATGCTCTACTCCAAGTCCGCCGCGTACTACAACATGGGCAGCACGCAGATGGGCGACATCCCGGTCGTCTACATGGCCACTAAAATGCTGCAGTACCCGATGAACGTGGTGCTCGATGAAGACATCATCGACGGCACCGTGGCGGCGAACCACAAGGCGGTCATCGTGGCGGGCGTCAACTATCTGGACCCGGCCGTCATCGCCGGTCTGGAATCCTTCGCGAAGGCGGGCGGCGTGGTGCTCGTTACCAATGACACCACCGTGCCCATCGCCGGCGCCGAGAAGCTCAACGTCACCCCGAGTGAGAAGTCGGCGAAGGCGTCCGCGGACCTGAAGGACTTCACCGCCAAGCCGGGCGCCGACAAGGACCAGGTGAAGGCCCTCACGGCGAAGACGAACTCCTTCCGCGCCTGGATGGACTACGCCACCCCGACGGGCGTCGCGCTGAAGGCCGCCCTCGAGAAGCACGGCATCCGCCCGCCCATCGAGTCGAGCATCGACACCGTGGCCATCGGCAAGCAGACCCGCGGCGAGATCGAGTACCGCTTCGCGGTCAACTACACTCCCGCTGACGGCTACAACGAAGCCGGCGGCGGCTACGGCACGCCCTTGCCCGCCAAGGCCACCCTCACCATGGCCGCGGACGGCCGCCCGGTGTATGACGCCATCCATTGCGGCCTCGTGCCGGAATTCTCCGAAAAGAAGAAGACCGTCACCGGCACCTTCCAGTTCGGCCCCGGCCAGATGCGCGCCTTCGCCCTTACCGCGCGCCCCATTGGCGGCGTGTCGGTCGGTGCGCCGACGCTCAACCGCGACCTTACCCGTGAGACCGAGCCCGTGCGCGTCGAATGTGCCGCCACGTTGCTCGACGACAAGGGCGCCATCCTCGCCGGCACCGCGCCGCTGCAGATCAAAGTCGTCGACCCGCTGGGCGACGTCCGCTACGACCTGTATCGCGCCACCGACGCGGGCATCTGCGCCCTGGCGCTGCCGTTGGCCGCCAACGACCCCGCCGGCAAGTGGACGGTAACGGTGAAAGAGCTGTTGAGCGGCAAGGAAGGCGCCGCGAGCTTCACCTACGCGCCGGCGACGAACTGCGGCGTGGCGGCGGGCGCTTCCGCGCGCGCGCTCTACTTCCCCGACGATAAGCCGAACTTCTACAACTTCTTCCGCAACAATCGGCAGATCGTCATCGTCAAGGGCACCAGCGACTACTGCAACGCGGCAGCGGATCGCCTGGCGGCCGCGCTGGAACCGTACAACGTGAAGGCCACCATCATGACGGCAGCGGAAGCCAACAAGCCGCGCCCGCTGACCGCCATCGAAGCCGCCACCTGGTGCGGCACCGGCGCTTCCGGCAGCCTGAAGGTCGGCGACGCCAACCCGGCCACCCAGGTGGGCTTTAACCTGCCTGGCCCGACGATCCTGCTCGGTAACGCGAAGGACAACCCGCTAATCGGCTGGATGACCACGGACAACGTGCTGCCGTACAAGGTCACCGCGGACTTCCCGGGCACCGGGCGCGGCATGCTGGCCTGGAACCTGATGGCGCTGGGCCACGACATCGAGTCCATCGCCTGTATCGCCAATGACGCGGACGGCCTTAACGAAGCCGTCGGCACGCTCTACACCCTGGGCGCCGGCCTCGACCCGGTCACCCCGCTGGTGCTCCCGACGTCGAACAGCATCACCCCGGCGGCGAAATCCGTCGCGGTGCCCGCGCCGGCAGTCCTGTGGCAGGCCACCCTGACCGACCGCGTGACGGCCATTACCGTCGCGATGGACGGCACCGTGTCCGCCTACACCGCCAACGGCCAACTGACCGACTTCGACGCCAAGGGTAAGATGGGCAAGAGCAAGCTGGAACTCGCGCCGGTCACCGCCAAGCCGACCATCGACGTGAGCAAGCTGCCGAAGGACAAGCTGATGCCCGCGCTGAAGCAGAAGCAGACGCTGGTGAACGGCGACCTGACCGCCCTGGCCTACATCGGCGGGTGCGTGCAGATCTTCGACGCCGCCGGCAACCTGAAGGCGCAGGGGCAGCTGCCCACCGACATCACCGCCGTCGCCTGGGGTGGCACCACCCTGGCCGTCGGCCTCAGCGACGGGTCGCTCTACACGTTCAACGTGAAGTAAAGCGATCCCCCGCACAAAAACGCGCCCCCCGGGAGCCTTCCCGGGGGGCGCGTTTGTTTTTATCACCCTATATTTCCCCCTTCCCTCAAGGGAAGGGGGATCGAGGGGGTTAGGTCCGCTTATCCCAAATCCATCTCCTCCACGTGCGCCAGCCAGCCTTCGCGGGCAATCGTGGTGGCGGGGCCGTGGCCGGGGCAGATGCGCGTGTCGGGGGGCAGGGCGCGCAGGCGCAGCAGGCTGCGCCCCATCGCCTCGGGGTCGCCGCCGGGGAAGTCCGTGCGGCCGTGGGTGCCCTGGAACAGCGTGTCCCCGGTGAGGCACAGGGCGTCGACGGCATCGTAAAAGCACACGCTGCCCGGCGTATGCCCGGGTGTAGAGAGCACGGTCAGGATGTGCTCGCCCACGGCCACGGTGTCCCCCTCCGCGAGCAGGCGGTCGGGAGTGATCGGGGTGAGGGTGAGCGGAAAGGTGAAGGGCGCGAAGGTGGGGTGCTCCAGCAGGTCGGCATCGCCCGCGTGCACCGCCACCGGCGCGGGGAAGGCGATGAGCAGCTCGGGCAGGCCCATGGTATGGTCCCAGTGCCCGTGGGTGCAGAGCAGCGCCGTCACGCGCACGCCCCACGCCGCCGCCTGGCGCGTCATCGCCTCCGCCACTTGCAGCGGCGCGTCCACCAGTACCGCCTCCCCGGCGGCACGGTCGGCCACCAGGTAGCAATTCACTTCCAACGGCGCGCCGGGTATGGCGTGCAGCTCCAGCATGGGGTTCCCCTCCATTCGGTCGTTTCGCCTCCCAGTATACCAGAGAAGCGCGGGAAATTTTCGTAAATTGTTGGCAGTCTCCCCTTGACACTGCTAATCGGCGTGCTATAATACGGCTGGCTTTAGCACTCGGCATTGAGGAGTGCTAATCGGTCTGTGGCGCAACGCGCCCGGGCCACATCTATTCCACCCATCCTGCAAGGAGGAACGACCATGCTCAAAGTCGGCGATGAGAAAGTGCTGATCAAGCCAGCCGAAGCCGAAGAAAAGACCTCCGGCGGCATCTACGTGCCCGACACCGCGAAGAAGAAGTCCACCGAAGGCGAAGTGATCGCCGTGGGCCGCGGCAAAACGGCGGACGGCGTGACCACCGAACCGTTCTTCAAGGTCGGCGACACCGTGATCTACAGCAAGTACGGCGGCACCGAACTCACCCAAAACGGCGTTGACTACGTGATTATGGACTGGGACAGCGTACTGGCCGCGAAATAACGTCGCCTCGCGTCCCCGTGACATCTGATTCGTGCGCGTGCACACCCAAAGGAGATCGACATGCCGAAGATTCTCGCATTTGACGAAGAAGCCCGTCGCGCCCTCGAACGCGGCGTCAACACCGTAGCCAAAGCGGTGAAAACGACCCTCGGCCCCCGTGGCCGCAACGTGGTGCTGTCCAAGAAGTGGGGCAGCCCGACCATCACCAAAGATGGCGTAACGGTAGCCAAAGAGATCGAGCTGGAAGACCCGTATGAGAATATGGGCGCCCAGTTGGTGAAGGAAGTCGCCAGCAAGACCAACGATGTGGCCGGCGACGGCACCACCACCGCCACCGTGCTCGCCCAGGCGATCCTGCATGAAGGCCTGCGCGCCATCGCCTCCGGCGCCAACCCGCTGCTCGTGAAGCGCGGCATCGACAAGGCCGTTGACGCGGCCGTGGCCGGCATCGCCGCGCTGTCGCACCCGGTGACCGGCAAGGACGACGTCGAGAACGTCGCCTCCATCTCCGGCAACGACCCCGAAATCGGCAAGTTCGTCGCGGAAGCGATGGACAAGGTCGGTAAAGACGGCGTCATCACCATCGAGGAGTCGAAGGGCACCGACACCAACGTCAACGTGGTGGAAGGCATGCAGTTCGACAAGGGTTACATCAGCCCGTACTTCGTGACCGATCCCGAGCGGATGGAAGCGGTCCTCGAGAACCCGGTGATCCTCATCTTCGAAAAGAAGGTCTCCAACGTCCAGGACATGCTCCCGCTGCTGGAAAAAGTGGCCGGCTCCCGTCGTCCGCTGCTCATCATCGCCGAAGATGTCGAGGGTGAAGCCCTCGCCACTCTGGTGCTCAACAAGATCCGTGGCGTCCTCAACATCGCCGCGGTGAAGGCCCCGGGCTTCGGCGACCGCCGCAAGGCCATGCTCGAAGACATCGCCATCCTCACCGGTGGCCGCTTCATCACCGAAGACCTCGGCATGAAGCTGGAAAATGTCACCCTCGACATGCTGGGCCAGGCGCGCAAGCTCACCATCACCAAGGACAACACCACCATCGTGGAAGGCGCCGGCGAGTCGCAGGCGGTCAAGGGGCGCATCGAGCAGATCCGTCGCGCCATCGACACCACCGAGTCCTCCTACGACCGTGAGAAGCTGCAGGAGCGGCTGGCGAAGCTCTCCGGCGGCGTGGCCGAGATCAAAGTCGGCGCCGCCACCGAGACCGAGCTGAAGGAAAAGAAGCACCGCTTCGAGGACGCTCTGAGCGCCACGCGCGCGGCCGTCGAAGAAGGCATCGTGCCGGGCGGCGGCGTCACCCTGGTGAACATCATTCCGAACCTCGACGCGACACTGGCCGAAATCAACAAGCTGTCCCCCGAAGTGGCCGCCGATGAGCGCATGGGCGTGGCCATCGTGAAGCGCGCCCTCGAAGAGCCGCTGCGCCAGATCGCCGCCAACGCCGGCATCGAAGGCAGCGTGGTCGTCGACAAGGTGAAGAACTGCAACAAGACCGGTTGGGGCTTCAACGCGCTGACCGAAGAGTATGGCGACATGGTCGCCATGAAGATCGTCAACCCGGCGAAGGTGGAGCGCAGCGCCCTCCAGAACGCCGCATCCATCGCCGCGATGGTGCTCACCACCGAGGTGCTGGTTGCCGATAAGCCGGAAGAGAAGCCGGCGGCCCCCGCGGGCGGCCCCGGCGGCGGTATGGGCGGTATGGACTACGGGATGTAAGTCCACCCGTTGCAACCCCAAACGCAACACCGTCGGCCCCGGGCTTTTTGCCCGGGGCCGTCGTGACCTACAGGGACTGTCCCGTGGCGCTCTGTATGACTACCATGTCGGTCGTCTACAGAGATCAATTATTCAAGTGCTTTTCTCCCGCATTCATGCAGGGGCTGTCCCGTGGCGTAATATCGTAGCATTACGCCACAGGACAGCCCCAATACGGTTCACTTACGGGATCTTCTCCTGCACGCGGCCCCCATCTCCCAGCCTCTTCCCCCCGCGGGGAAGAGGAGCAGCGGGGTGGGTTTCCGCTCTGCTAACGATTTTCCCCCCGGTTCCTCCCTGCTCCTCGGGAGGAAGGGCGGGGGATGGGGGCGCGCCGAGAGGCGCGGAACGCTAAAGTGAACCGCATTGGGGACAGCCCCTGCAGAAGGTCGTGAGCGATAACTCGCGCGAGCCGAGTAGGCATCGCAAGCCGTTTCCTCGAATAACAGCCACGGGACAGTCCCTGTAGAACAGCTATTGACAGGCCGGCAAACCGGTGTTATCGTTTCTTTACCAAACGCTTACCCCATTCTGTCACACGGAGGAGACATACATGGATCGTCGCGTCTTCGGGCTCCTGGCCCTGCTACTCACCCTCGCCCCCGCCTGCGCCTATCAACTCCGCTTCATCGACACGCCCAACACGGTGCGTACCTACGAAGGGCGCAGTTCGATTGCGATCAAGGGGCGGGAGGGCGAACAGCCCTCGACCACGACTTTTACGGAAACCGTGCTGACGGCCGACAATGGCACTGCCGCGCTGACACAGCAGACACGCGTCAAAGATTCATATACCGAAACTGAGAACGTCCTGCGTACCACCGCCGGTGCGATGCACTACCCCCCCGATCCGACGGGCAAATACGTGCAAACCGCTGATGAAAAAGCGATCTACGCACTGACGCAAAACGGTTTTTCCCTGTTCGGCTTACCGGATACGCTGAAGGACGGCGACACCTGGAACGTGACCGGCACGTGCCCCGGCAACGTGATGTTCGGCGGCGCCGGTACTTTCACCGTCATATATAAGGTACTCGGGCAACGCGATATCAACGGCGGCAAAGCTGTGATGATCGAAAGCCGCCTGACGCAGCAGATCACCTTGAAAGACCCCCGCAAAGATTTTACGCAGACGATTACCAGCGTGTCGCAAGTGCTGTTCGACGAAAAGGCCGGCCTGGTGATCGCGGTGAATGATGTGACGCAGTCCGATACGCACATCGTTGTCGGTGGAAAACCCCACGACACCGGTATGACCACCAAATCCCTTTACTGGCTTACTACCGTGCGCACGGTGGACCCGGCCCAGGTTGTCCCGCCGTTGCCGACCATCACCCCCGAGCCGGATTTCACGCATAACCGCCCGATCCGGTTGGAATCCACCAGTTT
The DNA here is from genome assembly GCA_903928345.1 of uncultured bacterium. Taxonomy (GTDB): domain Bacteria; phylum Armatimonadota; class Hebobacteria; order CAIYQO01; family CAIYQO01. The sequence continues at coordinate 16,772 of CAIYQO010000268.1, forward strand.
CATCGCAAACAATACCGTTGACAACGCTAATCAACAGCTCCACTCCACCTGCGTGCGTATGCCAACCCAACGGTCGCAAGCGGGATTCCAGGTACGCCCTGGCTACAACGCCTACGTCTGGTATCAGGACGGGAAAACGCTCTACGCCGACGCAGTCTACACGCCGACCGGCGTTGTGGAGCTGCCGCGCGACATGCCCAAAGAGGACGTCGAGAAGAAGCTGGGCAAACCGCTGGCCGAAAAGCACGTGTTCATCGCGCTCTGGGGTGGGCGCGACGGCTCGCGCGTGAAGGCGGAGCTGCTCGATGACATCGTAAACACGAAAGAATTCATCCCGTCGCCTACTGCGCCCAAGCCGGTGTCCGCCCCGGACTTCTCGAAGAATCCGCCGGTCACCAAAGAGATGTATACGGCATGCGATAATATGACGTACGCGCAGATCAATACCCTCGTCGGCTCCACCGGCGTTAACATGGGGCCGAGTCACCAGTCGTCAGCGGAGTACCAGAACAAATCCGGTAACTGGGACACCATCCAATTCGACGACGGTTTCACGACCATGCAGTTCGTGTTCCAGGGGCCGAATGGCGATTTTCAAATCAAGCCGGACATGAGCAAAGAGGACCTGGACGCCCAAATCGGCAAGCCGCGCAACGAGAAGAGCAGCACCATCGTCGAGTGGGGTGGTCAGGATGGCTCCTGCCTGACGATCGTCTTCTTCGGGGACAAGCTGTATTCGAAGCAATATAATGGCGGTAAGGCACAATAATCGTGACGGAATCCTGAATACGCCGGCCCCGGGCACCCACCCGGGGCCGGCGTGCGCCTTGACAGCCAATACAGGCGGTGCTATCGTTTCCCGTATGCGGTACTGGTGGCTATTACTGAAGTTTAGATAAACCGTCCGCGGCTCTTTTTTCCAGATGGGTTTTCTGTGCGCATCTTCCTCTAAGCATGTGGGCCGCCTGTCCAGTATGGATGGCGGCCCAATCGGTATCGTACTGGTGTCTGTCACAACCTTC
>CAIYQO010000269.1 GCA_903928345.1 uncultured bacterium
GAAGGTTGTGACAGACACCAGTACGATACCGATTGGGCCGCCATCCATACTGGACAGGCGGCCCACATGCTTAGAGGAAGATGCGCACAGAAAACCCATCTGGAAAAAAGAGCCGCGGACGGTTTATCTAAACTTCAGTAAATACAGAAAAAACATATGCCGAACATAAGGGCTATGGGGAATGAGAGCATACAATACGCTATTCATGAGACCCCTTTCCGGCAGTATGTCGATTTTACTCCGCCGCCGTCTCTTCCGCTAGCAAATGCCCCATTTTGTCGCGCTTGGTGCGCAGGTAGTGGGCGTTGAAGGGGTTGGGCTCGGTGCGGATGGGCACCACCTCGACGATTTCCAGGCCGTAGCCTTCCAGGCCGATGATCTTGCGCGGGTTGTTGGTGAGCAAGCGCAGCTTGTGCAGACCGAGGTCGGCGAGCACTTGCGCGCCGATGCCGTAGTCGCGCAGGTCGGCGGGGAAACCGAGCAGCTCGTTGGCTTCCACCGTGTCCGCGCCTCCGTCCTGTAGCGCGTAGGCGCGCAGCTTGTTCACCAGCCCGATGCCGCGGCCCTCCTGCTGCACGTAGAGCAAGACCCCCTTGCCCTCCTCCTGGATGAGCGTCAGCGCGCGATCGAGTTGCTCGCCGCAGTCGCAACGCAGGCTGTGGAAGACATCGCCGGTGAGGCAACTGGAATGCACGCGCACCAGGGTGGGGGAGGCGTCGAGTTCGCCGAGTACGAGGGCGAGATAGGGCCGGTCGTCCACCGACGAGGAATAGGCGATGGCGCGGAAGGGGCCGGCGGCGGTGGGCAGTTGCGTTTCCACCGACCGCGTGATCAGGCGTTCGTGCTTATGGCGGTAGGCGATAACCTGCTGCACCGAGATGATGTGCAGGCCGTGTGCCTTCGCGAAGAGTTCCAGTTGCGGGCGGCGCGCCATGGTGCCGTCGTCGTTGATGATCTCGCAGATCACCCCCACCGGCTGCAAACCCGCGAGGCGGCACAGGTCCACCGAGGCCTCCGTGTGTCCGGCGCGGTGCAGCACGCCCCCTTCGCGCGCGGTGAGCGGAAAGAGGTGGCCGGGGCGCGCCAGGTCTTCGGCGCGCGCGTTGGGGTCGGCAAGGATGCGCACGGTGCGCGCGCGGTCGGCGGCGGAGATGCCCGTGGTGACGCCTTGGCGCGCATCCACCGACACGGTGAAGGCGGTGCCGTGCGCGTCCTGATTCGTCGCCACCATCGGCGGTAACCCCAAGCGCGTCGCGATCGCCGCGGTAACGGGCACGCAGATCAGCCCGCGCGCCTCGCGCATCATCAAGTTGAGCACGTCCGGGGTGGCGCGTTCGGCGGAGGCCACCAGGTCGCCCTCGTTCTCCCGCCCCTCGTCGTCCACCACGATCACGCACTTGCCGGCGCGCAAATCCTCGAGCGCCAGCGCTACCATCTCAATTACCTGTTCCGTCATTGCACCCTCACTACAATCATTATCCGCGAAAATCCGCCGAAAGGCAACTCACGGGAGGTAAGGAGAGCGCCGTGCGGGAAATAGGATAATGGATTTTTGTCTGAACCTTGATTCCTCGGATTCCCGGATGACCTTGATTTTGCGTTTCTGCTTTCGAAGGCTCGTCGGGTAATCAAAGCCCTCCTGGAATCCGGCGCATCAGGGTTCAGACCATCTCGGGCACGTCCATAGGAGAACGCGACATGAACAGTGATGCCACCCCCTGGGCCCTCGTCCTCGGTGCGTCGAGCGGGATGGGCGCGGCGACGGCGCGTGCGCTGGCGGCGGCGGGGTATTCTATTGCCGGCGTGCATCTCGACCGGCGCGCGACGCTACCCCTGGCGGAGGCGGTGCAGGCGGATATTCGCGCGTGTGGGCGGGAGGCGCGCTTCTTCAACGCCAACGCCGCCGACGCGGAGACGCGCGCCGCCACGGTAGCCGCGTTGCGCACGGAGTTGGATGCCCGTGGGGAAAAGATCGGCGTGCTGGTGCACTCGCTGGCCTTCGGCGCCATGCGGCCGTATGTGGGTGACGGTGACCTCATCACGCCGCAGCAATTCGCGATGACCTACGAGGTGATGGCGCACTCGCTGGTCTACTGGACGCAGGCGCTGCTCGCCGCGGAGCTACTCGGCGCGGGCGGGCGCATCTTTGCCCTCACCAGCGCGGGCAGTCACCGCGTGTGGCCGGCGTACGGCGCGGTTTCCACCGCCAAGGCGGCGTTGGAGGGCCACGTGCGGCAACTGGCGGTGGAGCTGGCGCCGCGGGCGATCACCGTGAACGCCATTCAAGCGGGGGTGACGGACACGCCGGCGCTGCGCCGGGTGCCCACCGCCGAGGCGATGCTCGCCCACGGGCGCGCGATGAACCCGCATGGCCGCTTGACCACGCCGGAGGATGTAGCCCGGGCGATTGTCGCGCTGGCGGTACCGGGCACGGCGTGGATAACAGGAAATGTTATTCGCGTGGATGGCGGAGAGGATATAATCGGTTAACACGATGCGCATTGACGGCCCTTTCAATCTGGAGTCGGCGACCGACCGCGAATGGCTGCTCACCAACGGCCTGGGCGGCTATGCCTCCGCCACGCTGTGCGGCATGCTCACCCGGCGCTATCACGGCCTGCTGGTGGCGGCGCTCAACCCGCCCGGCCAGCGCACGCTGCTGGTGGCCAAGCTGGAGGAGACGCTCACCGTGGGCGGCGCCGGCTACGCGCTGAGCACCAATGAATACCCCGACGTCTACTACCCCGAGGGCTACCGCTGCCTGCGCGCCTTCGAGTTGGAGGACGGCGCGGTGGTGATGCGCTTCGCCGCCGGCGCCGCCACGCTGGAAAAGCGCGTGGCGATGCTCCCGGGCCGCAACACCACCGTGGTGACGTACACGAACACCGGCGCCGAACCGGTGGTGCTCACCGCCACCGCGCTGGTCAACGCACGCGATTTCCACGGCGAAACGGCGCGCGGCAGCATCCACTTCGCCGTGGACGACGGCACCTGGAGTCAGGGGCCGGTGGTGCACGTGCGCCCGCAATGGATGACGGAAGGCTACTGGCTCTACGCCGACGCCGGTACGTGGGAAACCACCCCCACCTGGTTCGTCAACATGACCTACCGCTGGGAGCGCGACCGCGGGCTCACCGCGGAGGACAACCACTTTTCGCCCGGGCGCTTCGCGCTGGCGCTGGCCCCCGGCGCGTCGGCATCCATCACGCTGTCCACCGAATCCCCCCTCGCGGCCACCGCGCCCGCGCCGGAACCGCCCGTGCCGGACACCGCCGACCCGCCGGAAATCCGCCGCCTGCTACGCACGGCAAACAGCTTCCTGGTCGACCGCGCCCACGTGAATAAGGAAGCGCGGCACGGGCGCACGGTGATCGCCGGCTACCACTGGTTCGGCGACTGGGGGCGCGACACCATGATCGCGCTGCCCGGGCTCTGCTTCCCCACCGGGCGCATCACCGACGCGGCGGAGATTCTGCGCACCTTCGCCGCCGCCCGCCGCCGCGGCCTGCTGCCGAACCTGTTCCTGGAATCCGGGGTGGGGGAGGCCTACAACACGGTGGACGCGTCGCTGTGGTTCGTCTACGCCGTGCACCGCTACTACGAGGTGTCGAAGGACCGCGCGCTGATCGAGGAGCTGCGCCCGGCGCTGGAGGAGATCATCCACTACTACCGCGTGGGCACCGATTTCGGCATCGGCATGGCCGCCGACTGTCTCATCAACGCCTCCGCCCCCGGCTGGCAACTCACCTGGATGGACGCCAAGGTGGGCGACTGGGTGGTGACGCCGCGCATGGGCAAGCCGGTGGAGATCAACGCGCTGTGGTACAATGCGCTGCGCGTGATGGAGGGCTTCGCGCGCGACTTCGGCTGGTCGGACGACTACGGCGAGCTGGCGGAGAATGTGCGCGACAGCTTCACCGCCTTCTGGAACCCCGACGCCGGCTGCCTGTACGACGTGCTCGCCGACCAACCCGATCCGCGCCTGCGCCCGAACCAGATCTTCGCCGTGAGCCTGCCCTTCTCGCCGCTCGATCTGAATCTGGCGCGCGCGGTGGTCGCCACGGTGGAGCGCTACCTGCTCACACCCTACGGCCTGCGCACCCTGGCGCCGCAAGACCCGGACTACCGCGGGCATTACCACGGCAACGCCTGGGAGCGCGACGGGGCCTACCACCAGGGTACTGTGTGGGCGTGGTTGATGGGGCCGTACGTGGACGCCTACCTGCGCGTGAACGGCCACGCCGACCACGCGCGCGCGGTGGGTCGCCGCCTGCTGCGCCCGCTGCTCGCTCACGTGTGGGACGCCTGTGTGGGCTCGGTGTCGGAAATCTTTGAAGGCAACCCGCCCCACCTCCCCTGCGGCGCCGCCAGCCAGGCCTGGAGCGTCGCCGAGTTGCTGCGTGTGTGGGAGAAGTGCCGCGATTGAGTTCAAGGTTCAACGTTCAAAGTTCAACGTTGGTCCGCACGCGAACGGATGCTATTTGATTTTCGAAACTCACGCTCGAACGAAGTGACCCTGACGATGGTAATATCACCGTCGAAAGCCGATACGTTGAACTTTGAACCTTGAACTATTCCCGAAGGGAATCCTATGTTCCGCCGCCTGGGCATCATCCTGGAGATGATTAAATTCGAGCATACGCTGTTCGCGCTGCCGTTCGCGTTGACGGCGGCGTTGACGGCGGTGCGCGGGCTGCCGACGTGGCCGCAGCTCGGCTGGCTGCTGGTGGCGATGGTGGGGGCGCGCAGTAGCGCGATGACCTTCAACCGGCTGGCGGATATGGAGATCGACCGGCAGAACCCGCGTACGGCGGGGCGCGCGCTGCCCGCCGGGTTGCTCACGCGCGGGCAGGCCTGGTTCTTCACGCTGCTCACCGCCGGCCTCCTCGTGCTCGCCGCGGCGATGCTCAACCGGTTGGCGCTCTACCTATCGCCCGTGGCGCTGGCGGTGGTGTGGGGGTACTCATACACGAAGCGCTTCACGCGCTGGTCGCATCTGGTGCTGGGATTAGCGCTGGGCATTGCCCCCTCCGCGGCGTGGATCGCCCTCACGGGGAAACTCCCCTGGCCGCCGATGATCCTTACCGCCGCGGTGATCTGCTGGACGGCCGGCTTCGACATCATCTACGCCTGCCAGGACGTAGAGATCGACCACCGTCTCGGCCTGCACTCGCTGCCGTCGCGCCTCGGGCTCCCGCGCGCGCTTTCGATCTCGTCGGGGTTGCACGCTTTGGCTTATACGCTGCTCGTCGCCTTCGGCGTGCTCGCGCCGCTGGGGTGGGGGTACGCCGCGGCGCTGGTGCCGGTGGCGATTTTGCTCGTCGCCCAGCACCGCATGGTGAAGCCGGACGACCTCAGCCGCCTCAACGCCGCCTTCTTCACCGCCAACGGCCTCATCAGCCTGGTGCTGCTGCTGGGTGCGGGGATCGACATCGCCATACCGCATCTGTTTCATTAGGAGGAACCCATGACCACATCCCCCGAGATCACCCTCAACCCGCTCATCGCCGCACGGCAGAGCCGGCGGGCCTTTGCCGCCACGTCGCTGCCCGATGACGTGCTGACCACCCTGCTGGAGGCAGCGCGCTGGGCGCCGTCGTGCGCCAACCGGCAGGCCTGGCGCTTCGTGGTGGTGCGCACGCCGGAAGGTTTGGCGCGGTTGCAACCGACCCTGAGCGCCGGCAACGACTGGGCGAAGGCGGCGCCGGTGCTTATTGCGGTGGTGAGTCGGGAGGATTTCTCCATGACCATCGGCGAGCGCGCGTACTACCTTTTCGACTGCGGGCTGGCGGTGGAAAATCTGCTATTGCAAGGCACGCACCTGGGGCTGGTGTGCCATCCGATGGCCGGCTTCGACGAGGTGGAGGCGCGGGACGCGCTGGCGCTGCCGGAGGGCCTGCAGGTGCTCGCGCTCATCGCCCTCGGGTATCCCGGCAACTTCGCGGAGCTGGACGAGGCGACGCAGGCGAAGGAGCGGTACCCGCGCACGCGCAAAGCGCTGGAGGAGATTGTGCACTTCGAGCGCTGGACGGGTGAGGCGCGGTGAGCGATACTGGGGGTATGAAATCGCTCGTGCCCGATGAAGTGCACAACGTCGCCGACCGGCTGGCGCGCGCCTACCCGTACATCAAGCGGCGCAAAGAAGGGGAGGGCGTCTTCTCCGACACGCCGCTGGCGGGGCTGGTGCGCGCGATTTTGAGCCAGAACACCAACGACCGTAACCGCGACGCCGCCTTCAACGCGTTGCGCGCGCACTTTTCCGACTGGGCGGCGGTGGCCGCGGCGCCGACGGAAGCGGTGGCGGAGGCGATCCACCCGACGAACTACGCCATCACCAAGGCCGGGCGCATCCAGGCGATTCTGCGCGAGCTGCAGGCGGAGCGCGGGGAGATCACCCTCGACTTCCTGCGCACCCGGCCCACGCCGGAGGTGCTCGTTTACCTGCAACATTTTCCCGGCGTGGGGGTGAAAAGCGCTTCGGTGGTGTGTCTCTTCACCCTCGGACGGCCCGTCGTGCCGGTGGATACCCACGTCTTCCGCGTCACGCAACGGCTGGGGTGGATCGGCGACATCACCCCCGAACGTGCCCACTCGGTGCTGCAGGAGATAATCCCGCCGGAACTGGTGCTGCCACTGCACATGGGGCTGTGGGAGCACGGGCGCCTCACCTGCCGCCCGGTGCCGCATTGCGCGGTGTGCCCCATCCACGCGTACTGCCTCTTTCCCGGCAAAACCGCGCCCGCGCCGCCGGTGGAGGAGGCTATCGCCTACCACGCCATGCGGGAAGCGCGCTGACCTTGACGCGCCCCCGAACACGCCGTAGAATCGGGCGACAGGAGATTGCACGTGAACGATACGGAACTGCGCGCCGTGCTGGCGGATGCGCGCGAAGTCTACGGGGTGTTCGGCAACGCGAAGAAGGCGCTGGGCCTGGTGGACGGCGCATTGGCGGAGGCGCCGGAGCAACTCGAAGCGCTTAACTTAAAGGCGGCGATCCTCTACGAGCTGGATCGCGACGACGAGGCGCGCGCCTTGCACGAGCGTGTGCTCGCGCTGCAGCCGTGCTCGGTAGAAGCGTTGCACGGGCTGGCCGCCCTCGCCAACGACGCGCAGGACTATAAGACGGCGTTGAAGCTGCTCGACACCGCCTTCACCTGCCTGGAACGCGACCCCGACCCGGAGTTTCGCGAGAATGAGGACTTCCGCCAGCGACTGGTCGCCGAACTGTACAACGAGCGCGCCTTCGCCCTCTGGTACACCGGCAAACGCGCCGATGCCGCCAAACTCCTCCTCACCGACGCCCCCGCAGCCTGCCCGCTGGAAGCCGAGACCTTCGAAGACGAACTCGCCTGGCTGGAAGAGCACCCGGATTCGCCGGAGGAAGAGTAGGGGACGGGGGGCGAGAAACCACAGCTTGCACAGTTTTTCGCCGATGATTTTGGCTGGGAAGGAAGAGCACAACCAGAGTCGGTATGATTATTGGTCACTGTTTGGAACAGGGCGGGAGCCCGGCCGATTTTCAAACTCAGGTTGAGTCTGAATCCGAGCCGGGCTCCCGCCCTGTTCCATACAGTGACTATTTTCAACACAGATCAGATCATCGTCCGTCCACCCGGTCCAATTCTCTGTGAAAATCTGTGCAATCTGTGGTTTCTCGTGCCTTTTACTTCCCGTACTGCCCGATCAACCGCAGCCGGTTGAGGGCGCGCAGGAGGGAGGCTTGGGCGCGGGTGACGTCGATGCCGGGCTCGGGAGCGCGCAGACGTTCCTCGGCGCGCTCGGCGGCGAGGCGGGCGCGTTCGGCGTCGATTTCGGCGGGCGCCTCAGCGGCGTCGGCGAGGATGGTCACCTTCTCCGGCGTCACTTCCACGAACCCGCCGGCGACGGCGAAGAGCTGCGGGACGCCGGCCTCGTGTGCGCGCAACTCCACGATGCCGATGGCGAGGGCGGAAATGAGCGGCGCGTGGCCGGCGAGCACGCCGAAGTAGCCGTCGATGCCGGGGACTGTCACCGACCCCGCCGTGCCGCTGAAGACCTTGCGATCCGCTGCCACAATCTCCACATCAATCGGGTGCGCCATCAGACCTTTCCTTTGCGGACGTTCTCGATCACGTCTTCGATGCCGCCGACCATGTTGAAGGCCATCTCCGGCAGGTCGTCATAATCGCCGGCGACGATCCCCTTGAAGCCGCGGATCGTCTCCGCGATGGGCACGTACTTGCCCGGAATGTTGGAGAAGGCTTCGGCCACGAAGAAGGGCTGCGAGAGGAAGCGCTCGATTTTGCGCGCGCGGGCCACCGCCAGCTTGTCCTCGTCGCCTAACTCGTCGATGCCCAGAATGGCGATGATGTCCTGCAGCTCCTTGTAGCGCTGCAGCACGGTCTGCACCGAGCGCGCCACGTTGTAGTGCTCCTCGCCCACGACGAGCGGGTCGAGAATGCGCGAGGTGGAGGAGAGCGGGTCCACCGCCGGGTAGATGCCGCGCGCGGCGATGGTGCGCGACAGCACGGTCGCGGCGTCGAGGTGCGACATGGTGGTGGCCGGCGCCGGGTCGGTGATGTCGTCGGCGGGCACGTAGATCGCCTGCAGCGAGGTGATGGAGCCGCGCCGCGTGGAGGTGATGCGCTCCTGCAGCATACCCATTTCCGTGGACAGTGTCGGCTGGTAGCCCACCGCGGAGGGCATGCGGCCCAGCAGCGCGGAGACTTCGGAACCGGCCTGCACGAAGCGGAACATGTTGTCGATGAAGAGCAGCACGTCCTGGCCTTCCACGTCGCGGTAATACTCCGCCATGGTGAGGCCGGAGAGCGCCACGCGCAAGCGAGCACCGGGCGGCTCGTTCATCTGTCCGAAGACCAGCGTGGTGCGCGCCAGTACGCCGGATTCCGTCATGTCGCGGTAGAGGTCGTTGCCTTCGCGGGTGCGCTCACCCACGCCGCAGAAGACGGATGTGCCGCCGTGTTCGGTGGCGATGTTGCGGATGAGTTCCTGCAGCAGCACCGTTTTGCCCACGCCGGCGCCGCCGAAGAGGCCCACCTTGCCGCCGCGCGGGTAGGGGGCGAGCAGGTCGACGACCTTGAAGCCGGTTTCGAAGAGTTCGGTTACCACACCCTGCTCCTCAAAGCTGGGCGGCTGGCGATGGATGGACCAGCGCTGCTCCGCCTTGACCTCACCCTTGTTGTCGATCGGTTCGCCGAGGACGTTGAAGAGGCGGCCTTTGCAGATTTCGCCCACGGGCACGGAGATCGGCGCGCCGGTGGAGAGCACCGGCATCCCGCGCCGCAACCCTTCGGTGGGCGACAGCGACACGCAACGCACGGTATCGTTGCCCAGGTGCTGCGCCACTTCCACCACCACGGTGCGGTTATGGTCGGGATCCGCGATGTGCAGGGCGTCGTAAATCTCCGGCAACTGCTCGGCGGGGAAGCGTACGTCCACCACCGGGCCGATCACCTGTACGATGTCGCCCATCACGCCGGCGTTGCTATCGGTTTTGAGTTCTTCGGCAGCCATGATACTCTCGTTTCCTCTGTGAAGTGTGCCCGTTACGGCACCAAAAAGCCCATGCGGGTGTAGGCCGCGCGCAGCGTCGGCACGGCGCGTTGCCGCGCCGCTTCCGCACCCTGGTGTAACACGTCGAGCAGATAGGCACGGTCGGTCATCAGGTCATGGTAGCGGGTCTGGAAGGGCGCCAGCTTCTCTACCACCAACTCGGCCAGATCGTTTTTCAGTGCCGCGTTGCCACTATTCTCGTAGCGCGCGGCTACCGTTTGTGGCGTCTCGTCGCACAGCGCGCCGAAGATCGTCAGCAGATTCGCCACGCCCGGGCGCGTTTCGGGTTCATACGTGATGCCCACCGTCGAGTCCATCACCGCCTTGCGGATCTTCCGGCGAATGATGTCCGGCTCGTCGAGGACGCCGATGACGTTGTTCATGTTGGCGTCGGATTTGGACATCTTTTTCGCCGGCTCCTGCAGGCTCATCACCCGCGCGGCCACCGGTGCAATATACGGTTCCGGCACGACGAACAGATCAGCATACAGGTTGTTCATGCGGACGGCGATGTCGCGGGTCAATTCCAGGTGCTGCTTCTGATCGGCGCCCACCGGCACCAGGTTCGTCTGGTAGAGCAGAATGTCCGCCGCCATCAGCACGGGATAGTCGAAGATGCCGACGCCGATGCTCTTCTCCCCTTTGCCTTCCGTCTTCTCCTTGAACTGGGTCATGCGCGAGAGTTCACCCATGTAGGCGTGGCAGTTCAGCAGCCAGGCCAATTCGGCATGGGCGCTCACCTGCGACTGGAGGAAGATCGTCGACGTGCGCGGGTCGATGCCGGCGGCCAGGTAGAGCGCTACGAACGACAGGCAGCGCGCGGCGAAATCCGCGGGGTCCTGGCGCACGGTGACGGCGTGCAGATCGACCACGCAGTAGATGCAGTCGTGCGTTTCCTGCAGCCGGACCCAGTTGCGCAACGCGCCGAGAAAAACACCGAGGTGCATCTGGCCCGAAGGTTGAATGCCGCTGAAGATAATCGGTTTCTGAACCTGCTCCGCCATAGTTTCCTTTAGCGCAAGGCTTCCGCCGCGCCGACGATGTCGCCCAGTTCGCCGGTGATGGCCGCCTGGCGCGATTTGTTGTAGTCCATCGTCAGCTTGCCGATGAGATCGTCCGCGTTCTCCGTGGCCAGCGACATGGCCGACACGCGCGCCGCGTGCTCTGCCGCCACCGCGGACAGCACCGCGGTGTAGACCAGCGTGCGCAGATAGCGCGGCAGCAGTTGCTCCAGGATCAGCTCCTGCCCGGGCTCGAAGATGAAGTCGCGGTACGCCTCGTCGCCCGCCTGCGGCACGATGGGCAGCAGTTGCTGGGTGACGATACCGACGTTGAACTGTGTAAAGATGAGCTGCACGCGGTCCACCGTGCCGGCGATGTATGCTTCCCCGATCTGATCGGCCAGCGCGGCGTAGGTGCGGAACTCCGGCGTCGGGCCGACGGGGGAGATGACCGCCTCGGTGGGGAAACCCAGCTTGCGGAAGGTGTCCGCCATCTTGCGCCCGATGGGCACGGTGAGGGTGTCGGGTTGCGCGCGGACCAATCGGAGGGCTTCACGCACGACGTTCGTGTTGTAGCTGCCCGCCAGCCCTTTGTCCGCGCTGATCGCCACCACGCCGGCGCGGCGCACGTCGCGCTGCTCCAGCAGCGGGTGGGTGACGTCGTCGCCGGCCAACCGCGCGACTACCGCCGCCAGCGCGTCGGCATACGGGCGGGCGGCGCGGATGCGCTCCTCCGCCTTGCGCAGCTTGATGCTGGACACGGTCTTCATCGCCCGGCAAATCTGTTGGATGTTGCGGACGGTGCGTATTTTGCGCTGAATATCTCGCGTCGATAGCATGCTGTTACGCCTTGAAATCCGCCTTGAACGCCTTCACGGCTTCGATAAGCTGCGCGGTAAGCGCGTCGTCGAGGGTCTTCGTGTCAATGATCGTCTGCGGGATCTGCGGGTACCGATTGTGGATGAACTGCAGCAACTCGCTCTCAAAACGCTTGATCGCGCTCACCGCCAGGTCGTCCAGATACCCGTTGCCCGCCGTCCAGATCACGATGACTTCGTCTTCCACCTGCATGGGCCGGTATTGCGGCTGCTTGAGCAGCTCCACCAGCCGTTCGCCGCGGTTGAGCTGCGCCTTGGTGGCGGGGTCGAGTTCCGAGGCGAACTGCGCAAAGGCCTGCAGCTCGTTGTAGTAGGCCAGGTCGAGGCGCAGGCGGCCCGCCACCTGCTTCATCGCCTTGATCTGCGCGTTGCCGCCCACGCGGGAGACGGAAATCCCCACGTTGACCGCCGGGCGCACACCGGCGAAGAAGAGGTCCGGCTCCAGGTAAATCTGCCCGTCGGTGATGGAGATCACGTTCGTCGGGATGTAGGCGGACACGTCGCCGAGTTGCGTCTCGATGATCGGTAGCGCGGTGAGCGACCCGCCGCCCAGTTCGTCGGAGAGCTTGGCCGCGCGCTCGAGCAGGAACGCGTGGAGGTAGAAGATGTCGCCCGGATACGCCTCGCGGCCCGGCGGGCGGCGGAGGAGCAGGGAGACCTGGCGATACGCTACCGCGTGCTTGGAGAGGTCGTCGTAGACCACCAGCGCGTGCTGGCCTTTGTCGCGGAAGTACTCGCCCATGGCGCAGCCGGCGTACGGCGCAAGGTACTGTTCCGACGCGGGGTTGGCGGCCGTCGCGGAAACGATGATGGTGTAGGCCATCGCGCCCGCCTTCTCCAGCGTCGCCACCACGGAAGCCACGGTGGACTGCTTCTGTCCGATGGCCACGTAGACGCAGAAGACGCCCTTGCCCTTCTGGTTGATGATCGCGTCGACGCAGATGGCCGTTTTGCCCGTCTGGCGGTCGCCGATGATCAATTCGCGCTGGCCGCGCCCGATGGGGATCATGGAGTCGATGGCCTTCAAGCCCGTCGACAGCGGCTCCTTCACCGGCTGGCGCTCGATGACGCCCGGCGCGCGGGATTCGGTGGGACGGGTCTCGCTCGCGGTGATCGGTCCTTTGCCGTCGATGGGGCGGCCCAGCGCGTCGACCACACGGCCGATCAGCGCCTCGCCGACCGGCACCTGCATGATGCGGCCCGTGGTGCGCACGGTGTCCCCTTCGTGGATGTCGCGCTCGGAACCGAGCAGGATGCACCCCACGTTATCCTCTTCCAGGTTCAGCGCCAGGCCCATCACGCCGCCGGGAAACTCGATCAGCTCGCCGGCCATGGCGTCGGACAGCCCATGCACGCGGGCGATGCCGTCGCCCACCTGGATCACGGTGCCCACGCCGCGCGTGCGCAGCGCGGTGCCGAAGCTCGAAATCTCCTGGCGGATGATGGAGCTGACTTCTTCAGGTCGAATGTTCATAATGTCCCATCCCAAACGGATGCTTACCGCTGTACCAATGAAGTGCGCAGCTCGTTCAACGCGGTGCGGCCGCTGGCATCGATGATCCGGTCGCCGATGGTCACCACCAGCCCGGAAAGCAGTGCCGGGTCCACCTGCTGCGTCAGGGTGATGGCACGTCCGGTGCGTTTCGTCAGCGCGGCGGTGAGGGCGGTCACCTGGCCGTCGTCCAGCGGTAACGCGGCGACGACCGTCACCGGCGTCACCTGCTGCGCCTCGTGCCACAAGTCGACGAAGATCTCGTGGAGCAGGCCCATTGCCGGGTCATGCCCGCGGCGGAGGAGCAACAGCAGCACGGCGAGTACCGCGGGCGCCATCTTCCCCGCGAACGCCTTGGTCACGACGTCCTGCTTGCGCGCCAGCGTGACCTCGGGGTGGGTGAGCAACGCGCTGAAGTCCGGCGTATCGGTAATCACCGACGCCAGCATGGCCAGCTCGCCTTCCCACTCCTCGACCGTCCCCTGTTGTTGCGCGAGCGTGAACAACGCCTGAGCGTAGCGGCTCGCGATTCTCCGTGCCAGCATGTTAAGGTCCCCGTCAGGCGTTCGGCGTGGCGGTATCCAGGTCGTGAATGACCTGGGCCACCACGGCGGATTGCAACGCCGGCGTCATCTGATTTCGCAAGGCCTTCTCGGCGGCCATGACCGCCAGACTGCCCATCTCTCCGCGCAAGTCGCGGCGCAGTTGCTCGCGATCGAGTTCCAACTGTGACTGATTGCGTGCATACAACTCGCGGATCTCCGCCTGGGCGGCGTCGAGCTGGCGCTGTCGGGCGGCGTCGCCGTCCTTCACCGCTTGCTCGAGGCGCGCCCGCGCCTCGTCGGCGATCTGCGCGAGATGCGTCTCGTACTCTTTGCGCAAGGCATCCGCCTGCTGACGCTGCGCGTCAGCCGCGGCCAGATTATTGGCGATGCGCTCTTCGCGTTCCTTCATGATGTCGCCGACGGGGCGGAAGAGAAACTTCCACAACAGCAGCAACAGCACCAGAAAGGCGATGATTTGCGCCAACACCACTTGCGGTTCAATGCCCAAACTATGCAACATGGTCTTTCCCTCCGTTGCCTGCAACGCGCGGACGCGCCGGCATTAGTGGGGTGCGGCCTGCAGCAGCTCGAGCACCTTCGCGGTGTCGGGCAGGTGCCCCATAAGCTGGAAACCGAGTACCAGGGCGTAAATGGTGAGGGATTCGATGAGCGCCAGGCCGAGAATCATGAGCACCAGGATGCGCCCCTGAGCTTCCGGCTGGCGAGCGACGCCTTCGAGGGCGCCGCGCACTGCGTTCCCCTGCCCGATACCGCAGCCCAAGGCGGCAATCGCCGTGCCAAGCCCGATGGCGATGGCGAGCGCGGCAAAGTATACCATAGTCGTTACCTCCAAAAGCTTTCATGCGCCGGGGATCCCGGCACTATTACTAGGCGGATGCTTCCGCCGTTTCCGCATGTTCGTGTTCGTCGTGCTTCTCCGTCGCCAGCGCGATGTAGATGGTGACGAGGAGCGAGAAGACGAGGGCCTGCAGCACGCACGTGAGCACCTGCAGGGGGAGAATGAGTACCGCGGCAAAGGGACCGGCGGCGCCGAGTTTGGTGGCGAGTGCCTGGATCACCTGCTCTTCGCCGAAGATATTGCCGTAGAGACGGAAGGAGAGCGACACGGGGCGGATGAACTCCGACAATAACTCCAGCGGCAGCAGCACCAGCCCGAGGAGCACGGCGGGGATGCTCGTCATGGGCATCGGGCCGAAGAAGTGCAGCAGGTATTTCAGCCCGTGGGCGCGGAAGCCGAAGTATTGCACGGCGACGAAGGCGGTCAGTGCGAGCCCCACGGTGATGGACAGGCTGGCCGTGCCCGCCTTGAAGCCCGGGATGAGCCCGCTCACATTCACCGCGAAGATGTACAGGAAAAAGGTGCCGATGAAGGGCACGTATTGCCGACCGCGCGGACCCATCACCATCTCCGGCAGGCCGTTGAGGGTTTCCACCACGAGTTCGAAGGCGTTTTGCAGCCCGACGGGGATGACGCGCATCCGGCGGGTGGCGGCGATAGTGAGGACGACCAGGATGATCGTGGCCACCATCGCATAGCCGAAGAAGACCCACTGCGTATGGGCCAGGGACTCGGGGGCCTCCGCGGCCGGCACGGCGGTAGCCGCGTGGGTCGCGGGCGCGGTGGTGGCCTGGGCGAGCAGGAGTGCGTTATGCGGCGTCGATGTCCAGTCAGTCATGCGTGCTACGTTCCAACGGGCGCAGGTACCAGAGTAAGGTTACAATAATGGCGGTCGGCAGAATGGATACGCTCACCGTGAATCCGGCGGCGTCCACGCGGCACAGCAGGAAGGCGATGCCCATCGCCACCCATACCACCACTTGCGACAACAGCAGCCACGCCATGGTGGCCGCGAAATGCTGCGTACGGATAAAGACACGCCCGGCGTTCATGGCGGTCAGGTAGACCCCGATCGCCGTCAGCCCGCCGGCCAACAGACCGGCCCAGGGTAGGTGCGCCAACAACGCTCCCGTGAACAACACGAGAGCGGCCAGGCCGATCATCGTGCGTAGCACATCCGTGATAAAAGCGTAAGGGACGGACTCAAGGCGTGCGTACGTCATCGCTAACTATCTTTTCGCACCCATGCCGGTGTGTACCTGCTACTCGTCCTCGGAATTCTCGTTTTTTTCCGGCAACACGGGCGTAATCGGCGGTTGATTGCGCAGGATGAGCGCCGCCACGCGGTACAGGTCGAAAAATCCGAACACCAGGCCGACGATGATGCCCACCGTAGTCCAGCGCGCCCCGCTGTGCAGGCGGGCATCCACCAGCGCCCCCAGCCAGTACCCGGCCCAGGTCAGCGCGACCAGCACCACGCCGCCGGCCAGGAGTGCCAGGCCCGTGTAATCCACCCGCCGTTCTCGCGCCATTCGCGCCTCCGCGCAGCCAAAACCATCGTAGCATAGCAAGGGGCACGTCGCCTGTCAAGGTCGCCCCCGTGTGCGTGAAGATCAGCTAGAGAATAACACCGGTATATTACGAGTGCGTTAAGCGAGAAGGTGGAATTAGCAGTAATAAGTGCGCAGGTGGCGCGACCGGGACGTCCGCCCGTCGATTTGACACACCGCGGGGTGCGGGGAGTAAGATAGGCCCGGTACCAACTCGTAGTCTGCGATCGCCGGATTTCGCATGGAGCATACATGGCCGCCGCCGAGGAACGCGACGAGTGCTATATCGCCATCGGGGACATCCACGGGATGGCCGGGCATCTGGACGCCTTGCTCGCGCAGGTGCCGACCGGCGGCACGCTGGTCTTCCTCGGCGATTACATCGACCGCGGCCCGCAGGCGCCGGACGTGCTGACGCGCCTGCTGGCGCTGGAGGCGGAGCGACCCTGCGTCTTCTTGCGCGGCAATCACGAGGCGCTGGCGCTGGCCTCGCTGGTGGACGGCGACGCGGAGATGGAGCGCGTGTGGCTGCGCAACGGCGGCACCACCACGCTGAAAAGCTACCGCTGGACGCTGCCCGAGGCGCACGTGGCCTTTCTGCAGCGCACACGGACGATCTTCCTCACGCCCCTGTACTGCTTCGTGCACGCCGGCCTGCGCCCCGGGGTATCGCCGGAAGCCACCCCCGACCACGACCGCCTGTGGCTGCGTGAGCCCTTCCTGAGTGCCGACTACGATTGGGGTCGGCTGGTCATCCACGGCCACACGCCGACCACCGACGGGCAGCCGGACGTGCGTCCCCACCGCATCAACATCGACACCGGCGCCGTCTACGGCGGCCCGCTCACCGCGCTGGTGCTCCCCGAACGGCGATTCCTCAGCGTGCGCGGGTAAAGGTATAGCGAGAAGTGGGGACTGTCACGTATTTTCCAGTACCCGTGACCGGACACCGGAGCGTTCGCGGAAAATGCGTGGCTGTCCCCACTTCTCGCGGCGTTGGCGGGGATGCGACTCCGCAAGGCGGGACAGCCACCACTTTTCCGGATGACATGCGGGTCACACGCGCCCATTGC
>CAIYQO010000270.1 GCA_903928345.1 uncultured bacterium
GGCGCGGACCCCGCTCGTGCCATTAATCCGACCGACGTGGATCTGCTCATCGACCACGCGGCCCGCGCTGCGTGAACGCCGGAGCGGGACACAAGCCCCCGGTCAGCAGGAAGTCAGATCGGAAAGTGCGAAAGTCCACAATCGATGTTCTCCTATTATCTTGTGTTGCCGATCAGGCTTCGACCTTCTTCAGGGTCTTTGCCATATTAGTTCCGCTCGCAATCGTTCAATTGATAATCGGTATCGGGCTTTTTCAATATCGCCGCATTGCTCGAATCGGTGCAATACTATTGCTGATTACCAGATATTTAGCGCCTTCAATTTGGATTATAGTATGTTACAGACATCCCAATTCCCCATATGACCCAATGGGAGAAGGACTCTTTATGATTTTCTGGGTTGGGTATTTCTTCTACTTCGCCATCCTCATCGTGTTTCTGAGCTTGAAGCGCGTGCGGGAGGCGTGTATGAACTAAAAATCGTCCCTCGTCATCGTAATTCGTCGTCGTATCTCGATTCGAGCTACGATAACGAATGACGACGACGAGGGACGATTCATTACATCGAGAAGCGGTCGCCCAGGTAGTGTTGCTGCGCCACGGGGTCGTTGGCGATCTCTTGCGAGGTGCCGTGGGCGAGAATTTTGCCTTCGAAGATGATGTAGGCGCGCTCGGTGATGGCGAGGGTTTCGCGCACGTTGTGGTCGGTGATGAGCACGCCGATGCCGCGGTCGCGCAGGTTGGTGACGAGTTTTTGGATTTCCAGCACCGCGATGGGGTCGACGCCGGTGAAGGGCTCGTCGAGGAGCACGTAGGCCGGATCGCTGGCCAGCGTGCGCGCGATCTCCACGCGCCGGCGCTCGCCGCCGGAAAGCACGCCTCCCTGCGCCTTGCGCCGCTCGGTAAGGCTGAACTCTTCCAGCAGCTCATCCACGCGCGCCTTGCGCTTCGCATAGGGCACGCCGCGCATTTCCAGCACGGAGTGCAGGTTCTGCTCGACGGTCAGCTTGCGGAAGACCGACGGCTCCTGCGGCAGGTAGCCGAGGCCGAGGCGCGCGCGGCGGAACATGGGGAAGCGCGTGATGTCGCGCTCGCCCAGCCGCACGGCGCCTTTGTTCGGGCGGATGAGGCCGACGAGCATGTAGAAGGTGGTCGTTTTGCCCGCGCCGTTGGGGCCGAGGAGCCCGACTATCTCCCCCGGGTTCACCTCCATCGACACATCGTTCACCACCGTGCGCTGGCCGTACCGCTTCACCAAATTGGTGGAGTACAGCGCGCCGGGATGCGTGGCGGTTTGGGTGGTTTCGCTCACGGCGCCACTCCCTTGTTTTCCGTCTTCGCGTCGTCCGCTTCCAGTATGCCCGTCTCCACCGTATAGCGGATCTCGTTGCCGGTGATATCGCCGCCCGCCACGTGGTCGCCGGTTTTGGGATCGGTCATCGTCAGCGTGGGCAGCACGTCCTTCACGCGCAGCATCCGCAGCACGTGCACGTCGCCCACCTGCTCGTAGATCATCGTTTCCGCGGTGCCCGTCACCTTCATCCCGGCGGACCCTTTATCCGCGCCATCGTTGACCATGGTGAAGACCACGCCGTCGTGGGCCTCCAGGCGTGAAATATCGTTGGCGCCGGCCTTCAGATACGCGTCCAGCCGCTGGCAGGTCATCACGGTATGGCGGATAGGCGAGACGAACTTTACGTCACCGCTGTAGGCCAGGTGTTTGGGCTCGCGGGTGATCTCCGCGACCATCTTTTTCGCCGTCACCGTGAAGGGCGGCACGGCGCTCTTTTGTGCCGCCTGCGCGGCCAACAGCGTCCCGATGGAAAGGAACAGCAGCGCCAGCCCGGCGATCAAATAGCTGCGATAGCGCATGTGAGTGCAATCTCCTTTGCGACCTACCCCTGCCCCCTCCTTCGAGGGAGGGGGGGTGCGACCTTCTTCCCGTCGCTCCCCCTTCCCGCGCGGGAAGGGGGTCGGGGGGGTTAGGTCCTCGTCATTTAGACACGCTTCGTAAAATATCGGTGCGCACGTGGTCAAAGGTGGCCGCGTGCAGATTGGTGGAAAAGATGCCGTGCTCGGCGTTTTGGCGCAGGCCTTGCATGAGCCACACCAGCGAGTCGGCGCCGATCTTCCCGTTGGTGGAGTTCCACGCGAAGGCGGCGGCGTCCAGGGTGATCCCCTTGTCCAGGTCTATGGCGTGCACGTGGCCATGCAGATGCACGTCCGCCGTGCTCCCCTGCAGCATCGCCGTGCCGTCGTCGGCAGTGACGCGCAACGCGGCGTGCCCGCCGTCGTAGAGCACACAGGCGATGCCGGTCATCGCCAGCCGGCCTTTGGTGGGATCGGCCTGCGTCTTCTTCACGTCCGCCTCCCACACGCGCGCCCCCTGCTGCGGGAAGCGGATGTGGTAGTCGCGCAGCGTGATGGTGCCGGGGTTGCGCGGCACGCTCGCGTCGGGGGGCGGCGGCGGTGGCGGCGGCGGCGTACTCCGCGGGCAGCCCAGCAGCGCCAGACACATCCCGAGGCACGCAACTATCCATAGGCAGTATAACCGGCATCGCCTCACGAGTGCATCTGTCCTTCCGTCTTCGCGCCGGCCCACTGGCCGCCACCGTATTATACTACCCGCCGCCATTTTGGACAAACGAGCGGACAGCGCGGTGGATCGCGTGCCCGAAGTGAGCCCTCATCCCGGAGAGCAGCAAACAAATATTTTCATTTTATGGTTAGAAAGCGGTGTCAGTGAGGAATACTCAAGATACCCGTCGCCCCTCCTGCCGCGGAGCGTCACCTCTGACGCGATATCCCCTGGATTGTGGAGATTCAGGATTCACGTAGCCTGCATTAACCTGCTCGTTGGGTCACGGCGCATGTGCCATCGTTGCCGTCAGGCCTTCGCTATTCAGTCGTAGCATCCCGTACGCGGGGATTTCCGGCATAGTCACATTTCGGTCGCTCAAAAGCCATACTCCTGAATCTTTCTTTATCGGCATGCACTTGTTCTGACATATCCAGAGCAGGATTGAAGGAGGGGATTTTCAATGCAGACCATGTTTCGTTCGCTGCGACTGCCGGCCGTCGGGTGCGTACTGCTCGCGGGGGGGTGGCTCCTCGGTTGCTCGTCGGGCAGCACTTCCAGCAGCACGGACACGCCGGTGGCGCTGACGACCACCGTCGCCGACCCGGGGGAGACCACGAGCGCCGACCTGTCCACGGCCACGGTGAAGCCGGCCGACCCCACCGCCGGGGTCATGACGATGACCGCCCCCATCCTCATGCCGTCGGACGGCGCCGGGTTGGCCTCCGCGGGCACCGAGACGGCGCTGGAAGTGGACCCGGGCAACACCGGCACCGCCGCGGGCACCCTGCCGTTGACGGCGCAGGCAGACGGCACCGTACGCGGGGGTACCGCCACCGCCGTGCTGCCCGAAGGGGACAGCGCCATCGCGCTCAGCCCCAACACGGAATTCGACCTGTCCGATCAGCCGCTCGTCGGCGCGCTGACGCGTGGGCACGTCGCACCGGTACGCCTGCGCGTCGCCTACGTCCGTGTCATGTTCAGCGTGCGTCGCAAGCCGTGCGCCTGGACGCTCCCCACGTCATACCGGCTGGACGTGGTGCGCGTGAAGAACATGTATGAGCTAAAGAACTCCTACCTGACCCTGTACTGGAAGGGCAACCACTTCACCCCGCCGGCGGACGGCGCGGCGAAGTTGACCGTGGACCTATACAACGGCATGACGAAGGTGGCCGGGCCGCTGGTGAAGAGCGTGCCGGTGGTGAAGGACACGGCGACCTTCACGGGTTCCAACACGGTGCCTTTCAACCGCGTAGGCATCACGCTTGACCTGCGCGACAAGAAGTAATGGCGAGAAGGTGACCTCATGCGAAGTGCCGTCGTTATGCGTCTGTGGAGTTGTCTCGCCTTGCCGTGGCTTCTGCTTGCCGGAGCCTCCGCAAGTGCGGGCACTCCCTGGACCCTGCCGGCACACACCGTGCAACCGAGTACCACGGTGACGTACCTGGGCTGGGATGGCCGCGCCCTGACCCAGGTCGACACCGGGCTGGCGGTGGGTCTGACCTCGTTCCTTACCGTCGGCGCCGCGTTTCGCGGCGCCGACGGGCACGGACGTGACGTCGACAACAGCTACGCGTCCACCGGCTACGGGGTATGGAGCGATCTGCGCCTGCCCTTCGGCCTGCCCGCGGTGGTGCACCTGGAGCACAGCGGCGCGAACGTGCACCTGCGCGCCTCGAGCCCCGACAGCTCGTTGCAGGCCGACCCGACCTGGGCGGCGACGGGCGTGGAGCTGCGTACCGGTGCCGGCCCCTTCACGGCACGCACGGGGGGATATCAGGTGGCGACGAACGGCCTGCTCACCTCGACGGTGTACCTGCTCGGTGGCGGCGTACGGATGCGCCTCGCCCGCTGGCTGCACGCCGACGCCGGCGTGACCGGCTTCGTGGACAACTATCAGACCCGCACCACCGCGCTGGAAACCACGTTGTCCCTGCACGCGGGCACCCCACGCGTCGGCTTCACCCTGGGCGCCGGCTACTACCCGCGCGGCGTGCCCCTGGCAGGCACGGCGCTCTCCACCGCCTCCACCATCGGCGCCGTCTACGGCAGCGACGCCGCCCCGCAACTGCACACCGCGCAAGTCGGATTTGTGTCGATGGCGGGGACGTACCGGTTTTAAGGAATCGCACTTCTGCAGGGACTGTCCCGTCGCGTGCCATACGTGATGAGAACTTGACGCCACAGTGTGTGGTATACGCAAGCCGGTGTTAATCGATCTACCAGGAGGGGCAACACTGCCGGTTGCACTTTCCGAAGCGCCACGGGACAGCCCCAGCAGAAGGACGATATTGCCTTACTTCCTAGTCCCTACGCCCGCACCACGTTTTCACCCCTTCGGCATACCGCTGCGCGGCGTGCCAGGAGATATCCGGCGGGGCGCCGTGGTCGAGGGCGGGGGTGTAGCGGCCTTTTCCCCAGGCGACGCGGAAGCAGCGGGCGACCTCGGCGTCGATGACGGCACCGTCGCCGGTGGCTAGCGCGCGCTTGTCCATGCCGCCGCTCAGGTTGAGCGTGGGGAAGGCTTCCCGCAGCCGCGCCACGTCCATCGCCGCCTGCGCCTCGCACGGCGAGGTGCCAGTAATGCCGCAGGCGACCATCTCGGGCAGGATATCCCACGCGTTGCCGTCGGTATCCATCCAGCATTCCGACACGCCCAGCTCGCGCAGACCGCCGATGACCTTGCGGTAGCCGGGGGCGAGGAACTCGCGGAAGAGCGCCGGGCCGCAGAGAGGCGCCTTGGTGGCGCACATGTCCTCGAAAAAGGTCACCTGATCCAGCCGCGCCATGGGGAGCACCTGCGCGAAGGTGGCGAGCCAGAAATCGGTGAGGTCGCCGATGATGGTGTGCACCAGGGCGGGGTCGTCATACATCGCGAAGAGCAGCCCTTCCAGCCCCATCAACTCGCGCATGGGGCCGAAGAGACCGAAGAGTGGGAAGCCGAAGTACCACATCCAGTGCGTTGCAGCCTGTTCCGCGTACGCGGCGGCGTTCCACCCCGCGGGCAGGCGGCCTTCCAGTGTGGGCTGGAAGCGCTCCTCGTAAAGCGCCTTCCATGAGCGCAGATCCTTCACCGGGAAGTCGAGCCACTGCGACATGGCGCTCATCGCCCCCGCCGCCGCTTTGAAGCCGCCGGTGCGGTCATAGTCGGCACGCAGGCAGCGCTTCGTCACCCCGAACTCGTCGATGAGCGTGACGTAGTCGGGGCCCTTGTCCAGCACCACGATGGGCATGACGGGCACCATGTTCAGGTCGAGGGGCAGGTGCCCATAGTCGTCGCAGACCAGTCCAAGCGCCGCGTTGAGATCCGCGTCCGCCGGCATGCCTTCACGTACCCACCGCTCACGCGTCTCCGCCCACGGCCAAATGCCTGGCAGCGGCAGACGATCCACGCGCGCGCCGGCGTTGATGGCGGCAAGTAATTCGCGACCGTTCATGGGGGTTACCTCGTCTTCTCGGATGATCGGTACTTCGGGATGATGCAGGCGTGTTCCTGCATCGTTCCACGCTCACGCGCGGCCCGCACCCCAACCCCTTTCAAGAAGTCGAGGGAAACGGCAAGGCGCGTCCGGTGACAGTTGAATATCACAACGGACGCGCCTTACTGCGCTACTGCGAGTTCAGAGGCGATGGCCTACTTGAACAGCATCTCGCCCCAGTTCTTCGGCTCCATCTGGAGTTCGAAGACGGCGTCGTCGACGATGCCGGTGTGCTGGTTGGCCCAGTAGGTGCGCAGGCGGGTGCGGGTGCCGGCGGGATCGCCGTGGGTGACACCCAGGTCGCCGTGCAGCGCCAGGCCGTCCGCCGGGGTGAGGCCCAGTGCGGCGAGCGGGATGGCCGCTTCCACCACGTAGCCGCCGCGGTGCAAGGAAACCTTCACCTGCGCGGTGGGTATGGCGTCCACGTAGTCCATCCAGTATTCGTGCACCACGCCGGAGGAGAAGAGCTTTTTGCGCTTCTCGTCGGACACCTTGCGGTAGAGCATCGCCATCGGGGTGCCCTTGAAGTCGCCGATGGAGAGGCGCAAGTCGCCGCGCACGCCTTCGCCGCGGTTCTTATCCGCCTTCGGGTCGGTACCGAGCTGGAAGTCCACCGTGTCGCCGCCGATATACATCTGCGTCGGGTCGGTGGCGCTGTTCATCCACGGCGTGTTGTCCTTCACGTCCCAGGCGAGGTAGAGGTTCGTCGCGTCGTAGGCCACGGAGGAGCGCGCGGCGGCGTCATCCTGCTTCTGGTACTTCACGATCTCGGCGCCCTTGAAGTCGTTGTCCAGGTTGCCGGTGAAGGTCGGGGTGAGGTGCGCCACGGTGAGGCGCGGCGTGCCGACGGTTTCCTGCAGGTAGCTCTCGCGCAGCGTCTGCGCCTGCTTCGTCTCCGGGGCGGAGATGGTGAGCGCGTCGCCCTTCATGGTGCGCACGTTCTCCAGGCCGGTCACATCCAGGTTCCAGAAGCCCGTTTTGCCCGCTTGCAGATAAAGCTTGCCGTCGGGCGAGGTGGCGATGGAACCGCCGAAGTCTTCGCCGCCCATACCGCAGGGTACGTTGTCCATGTTCACGCCGGGGGTCGCCACTTCGGGCCACTTGAACTGCATCGGGTCGGGCTCGAAGAGACGAGTGAGGTAGAAGCCGTCCTCGGTGAGGATGTGCCACTCGCCCACGTTGGTGGCAATGACCCACGCATTGCCGACTACGGGCAGTTTTGTAGCGCCGCACGGGCCGTAGGAGCCGCGGATCATGCCGTTCTCCGGCGGGCAGGCGTTGTGGGAGCCGTGCACACCGACGAAGTTGTCGGGGTACGTCCACTTCAGTTTGCCGGTGGCGATGTCCCAGCACTCGTTCCAACCGTTGTTCACGCCGTAGGCGCCCTGGTGCATCACCAGTGTGTCGTCGACGGAGCCCAGGCCGGCGGCCGGCATCTTCACAGGGTTGGCCATGTCGTACTTCGGCGCGCCGCATTTGGACCAGCCGGCCACCTTGTACTGCTTGTCGCCGGCGTAGAAGGTCATGTCCGGCGTCATATACATGTACCAGCCCGTCATGCGAATGATGCCGTCCTGATATGTCACTTCCTCAGGCTGCTCTACGCCGTCGCCGTTCTCGTCGCTCCACAGCGCGGTGCGCGTCGCCGTCCCGGTCTGGCCGTGGGCCGGAGGCGGGATCTCCTTGTTGTCCTTATCGACGTAGAAGAACCGCGCGCGCTGCTTGTATTCGCCGGCGCCCAGGCGCTCGAAGATGTTGACCGAGCCGAGGTCAAAGGCCCAGCGCGTGGCGGTGGCGATGTACTGCCGACCGTTCTGGCCGGTGCCGAACTGCGCGTTCTCCATGCCGTCGCGCGTGAAGGCGCCGACGCAGGTCGCTTGCCCCGTCTTCGGATCGAGCTTCCACTCGCAACCAGCGCCGGCCATGACATTCGGGTCGAGGGGATCGATGGCGCCGCCCAGCGCGCCGTAGGAGGTCGGGCCGAAGAGTTCCTTCACCAGGGCACCGGTTTTGGTATCCCACACGCTCACGCGCTTGGGGAACCAGTCCGATTCCATGGCCCACAGCTTGCCTTCAGCATCCACGGTGAGGTCGTTCACGAAGGCCATGCCGTCGGATGTCCACTTGCCGGTGAGGGCGCGCCCGCCCGCGCGGCCGATGGTGAGGCTCGGTTTGCCGTCGGCGGTGAAGACGCGCACCTGGTTGCTGGGGGCGTTCTCGGCCACGAAGATGCGCCCGTCCTTGCCCACCGCCAGCGCCTTGGCGTTGGTGAGGCCGGTGATCAGCGGCGCCGTCGCGCCCGTGTCCACGTCCAGCTTGAGCACCGTGCTACCGTCGCTGATGATGGCGGCGTGCCCGGCGTCGATAAACTTGCCGGACGTCGGGGCCTTCACGGTGTATGTATGCAGCACCTTGCCCGTTTTCCCGTCGAGGATGAGCACGGTGTCGGTTTTTGTAAAGATGAGAAGCAGCTTGCCGCCGCACGCGGCGAGGCCGTTGGCGCTGTCCGGGCCCTTCTGATCGCCCCACAATGACTTGATCTGCACGTCGGGGGAGTCGTCGCCGCCGGTCCAAACGGTGAAGCCACCCTTTTTGCTATCGACCTGGAAGAGATCGCCGCCCCAGCTTTGCGCGTAGACGGTGCCGTTATCCACGGCGATGAATTCGGCGGCGGACATGCCGAAGCGGCTGGCCTTCCACTGCACGTTGCCTTGCAGGTCGGTCGCCAGCATCGCCTTGCCGGCTTCGGCGCCGGACCAGCCGAGGTAGACCTTGGTATCGTCGGAGGCGCAGCCGGTGGGGGTACCCTCGTCGCCCCCCCAATTGGAGGTTAGCGAGGAATCCCACGGGGCGGTGCCGGCGTTATCCGCCCAGCCGTGCAGCTTGAGGCCGATGCCCTTGTGCCAGATCGCCGTCCAGGTGTATTGGCCCGCGGAGACGGGCGTGCCGGGGGTGCGCCAGTTGGTCGTGGTGAGGCCGTCCCACAATGCGGTGTGCTTGCCCTTGGTGTAGAAGGCACAGGTGAGCAGTTGGCGTACCACGGTGCCGTCGGCGGCCTTGATGTTCAGCGAGATGTAGCCGTCTTCGGGCATGGTGAAGTTGATCTTTTTGAAGCCCTTCAGTTCCTTCACCTTGATGAGGCCCGTCCAGTCGATGACCAGCGGATCGGCGGCGCCCTTCGTAAACTTCACGGGGAATTCGCGGCCGTCGGAGAGGCGCACCGGGTGCGGGGTGATGTTATTCTTCGCTTCGAAGGCGCCTTGCCCCCAGCAGGTATTGGCCATGAAGGTAAAGACGCGGTCGGGGGTGACGCCGGGCTTGAAGATGTCCTTCATCGTCCAGCGGCCGTTGAGGCCGATAGTGTAGTTCGGTTCCAGGGTGATGGTCATCGCCTCGCCGACTTTGGGTATGTAGCCGTTTTTGCAGAGCAGCTCCCACGGGATAGCGAGTTCCTGCGTGTACCCTTTGCCGTCGGCGTTCTTCTGGAAGGCCTGCTGGGCGCCCTTCGTCTTCGCGTCACGCAGGGAACCGCCGTCGAAGCGGACACCCCAGGCGACGTCGATAACATCGAGGCCATCGCGGTCGCGCCAAGCGGTCCAGTGGGCGCCGCGTTCATTGGGGGTACCCACGGCGGTGATGGTGCGGAACTGCAAGCAGTCGCCGGCAAACCCGTAGTTGCCCTTGGTGCTGCCGGGGTTGTTCATCGGCGTATCGTCAAGCCAGCGCACGAGAAGGTAGAGGTTCTTCTCGTCGTACATGGCGTGGAACCACGTGCCCATAGTGCCGCGCTGCTTCTCCGCATCGCTGCAGGTGAAGAGGCCGCCGGACAGGTCCCAGTCGTCGGTTTTGCCGTCGATGACCACCTTGCCCGGGGCGGGCAGGATGCTGAGGCCCAGGTTCTCCGTCTCGGTCGCCCACGTGGCGGCGCCGGCGAGGAGGAGCAGGGCGCAGAGGCCCAGCGCGATACGTTTCATAGTCACTCTCCCTGGTCTGTTCACCCGGCGTCTGCCGGGGAGTTTAACGGTAAATAGTACCGGGTGGTCGGCAGGTTGTCAAGGCACCAACCGAATGCCCGGCGCACCGAGCGTCCGCCTTCGCGGACGCAAAAGTAAGGTAACCGCAATCCCTATTGCACCGTCACCGACGTCGCATAGCAGTCCTGCATGCCGACGGCTTCCAGACCGAGCAGGTGGTCGCCGGCGGGGAGGTCGAGGTCGGCGGTGAAGGTGGTGAACTCCTCCGGCTTGGGTTTCAGGATCGCCCACCCTTCCTTCGGGTCCACGGTGGAGAACTTCGCCAGCGCGCCGCCCACGGGGGTTGCCGTGCCAACGGGCTTGCCGTCGAGGTAGATGTGGAAGAGGGTCGCGGGACGCTCGTTCTTCACCAGCTTGTCGCGCATCGTCACGATGCTCTGCCAGCTCGATTGCACCATCGGGTGCTCGTCGAAGTACTTCGCCGCCGCGCGGATCGTCAGCACGGCGTGCTTGGCGGCGGGAATGCGCACCTGCTCTTGCGCGGCATCCATCCAGCGGAAATCGAGCACGTTACTCGGGTCCTGGTTAACCATCTTCAGGCTGCCGTCGATGTCGCGCAGATACCAATAGAAGGCGTTGAGCGGCAGCGGACCGTCCAGGGAGGCGGGAGTCGCCCAGGAGAGCAGCTTGCCGGCACGCAGGACGGCGTAATCCGCTTCCGGGGTGACCGGCGGCGCGGCGCTGAGGTCGATCGTGCGTACCACTGCACCAGCGTTGTCCAGCACCGTCACCTTGCCGTCCGCGTCGCCGACGGCGAAGCCGCCGCCCGTCAGCGGGAAGAGGCGCGGATACGCCCCCACGGTGACGTGGGCGTACCCGTTGCCGGTGGTGCCGCAGATCGCCAGATCGCCTTCCATGCCGCAGGCGGCGAGGAGCTTGCCGTCGGTGGACAGCGCCGTGTCGCACAGGTAGGCGGTGGGCAGCGTGAGGCTCTTCACTACGCCGTTGGCGCGGGCGTACCACTGCACCTTCGTCGCGCCCGGCGCGCGTTGGAAAGCCACTAGGGTGTCGTCGGTCATCAACAGCTTCTGCTCCACGGTGAAGGGCGCGCTCCAGTTGGCTTTATGCGCGGTGAGGGCGAAGCCGGGGATCTCTTTCCCGGTCTTCGTGTCGGTGACGGTGATCGCCGTCACCACGTCGTCATTGTCCTTGTGCACGGTGGTAATCGCCGTTTTGAAGATGGGCGGATCGATCTTCTTCAAGTTGTCGATCACCTGCGCGTGCGGCGTCACCGTGCCGTCAGGGGCGATCTCCTTGTCGCCGGCGGTTGTGTTCAGCACCGCGTTGTCGCCGAAGGTCTGCGTGAAGTCGCCCAGCGCGCGCCAGCGCAGTGTACCGTCGAAGCCCCACCCGCAGGCCATGCGGGGCATGGAGGTGACGATCTGCCCCGGCGTGACCGCCACCGTGCCGGTGGTCGACACGTCGGGCAGCCAGGTGACCTTGTTGTCCTTATCGACGACGGCGGTGGTGTGCCCATACCGCCCCAGGCTGACGACCAGCTTGTCCCCCGCGGGGATCACATTGTGCACAGTGACCAGGGTGAAGAGGTCGCCAGACGGCTGCGCCGTATAGGTCTTCGCGCCGTTTGCCGTTAGCTTGCGGCCCGAAAGGATCTCCTCGGCGGTCAGCGGCAGCCCGCGCTGCGCCAGCATTCGGGTGCGCGCCGCGCGCACGCCGTCGGTGACGGCGTCGTGGGCGGGCAGGTGCAATAGCGCGTCGATGCCGGCGTTGACGCCGTCCAGGTCGCCGCCGGAGACCACCAGCGTGTCGGCGCGCAGGCCCAGCGCCCACGGCAGGCGTTGCACCAGCGCCCCGCCGGGGGCATCGGTGCTGCGGTCGTTCCAGAGCAGCCCGGAGGCGGCCACGCCGGCGAGCACCGGATTTTTGCCGGGCATCCCGAGCAGGAGGATCGCCTTGCCGTAACGGTAGCCGGTCATGGCCGACCCGTAGAAGTTGCCGTTGACATCCTGGTCCATGTTATTGAACTTCACCTTGCCGATGGCCTCGCCGCGCGTCACGGCGTCGTTATCCGCCTGCTGCTTGGGATCCTCCACCGTGTAGCCTTGTTCATACACGAGGGTCGGCGGGTTATCCCACACGCGCGCCTTTACACCCTGCTTCACCAGGCCGTCGGCCAGCCGCTGTGCCGCGGCGGCCAGCGCAGGGTCGAAGACGGGGATCACCAGCTCCGGCTTGCCCACCAGGAAGTGCCCCACCCCCTCCGGGTCGCGCACGGAAGCGCCGGCCACGCGCGTCGCGTTCAGCGCCGTGGCGGCACGCACGGTGAGGGGTAGCACCACCCGCTGGCCGTCGCAGAGCTGTGTGACGTCGAGGCGATACGCCCCCGCCGCGTCGAGCGCGCCCGTGGGCAGTGTGGCGGTGAGTATGCCCTGCGTGTTGGTAGCACGGTAGAAGGTGCCGCGCGCCGTGCCGTCCGGCGCGATCAGGGTCAGTTCCACCGGCACCACGGCGGCCAGCGCCTTGCCATCGGTATCGGTGGCGGTGTAGCGCACGTCGATGGCGTCGCCGGCGGTCACGTTTTGCGTGGCCTCCGCCTTGCCCGCGCCCAGCGGCCGTGGGTAACAGGCGAGGATGCGGCCCGGGGTCATCGTCAGATCGCACGCCACCTGCCGCGCGCCGCCTTTGCGCACCACGGACACGCGGGCCATGCGGAAGAGGTCATACACCGCGGCGGTATCCGGCGCGCGGACGATCAGGTCGGTCTGCAGCGGCATCCAACTGGCAATAGCGCCCAGCCCGTGGCCGGTCATCGCCGCCTGATATGCCGGGCTGCGCTGCTCCTCCGGGGTGAACTGCGCGGCGATGTCCACCGCGCTGTCGTTGGCGATCACGGCGAAGGTGGCCGCACCGCCTTGCAGCGTGCTGATCGCCACGTCGGGATTCGTCGTGTCGAAGGGCAGCGTCTCGATGGCGCCGGTGAGCAGTGTGCGCAACTGCGGGCAACGCGTCGCCGCCAGCGCGCGCATGTCGCTGATGGTGGCATCCTGCCGGTTGAAGGCGGTCATGGCGTTGTACGGATGCCCCAGGTCGAAGCGCGGCAGGTCGAGGACGGCGGACTTCTCCGCATAGGGCCAGTCGACCGTCGTCGCGGTGTCGGTGATGACCCGCCCGCCCGCGGCGGCGAAGGCATGCAGTTTGGCTTCGGCGTCTGCGGGCAGCGTTTCCGTCTGCCCGAGTGCCACTACCACCTCGGTGCCCGCCGGCACGCCGTTGGCGAGGGTTTCCTCGGTGAGCAGATACGGCGGCATCCCGACGTGGGAAAGCAGGTAGAGCATCTTCACCATGCCATCCACGTAGGACTGGGCGTATGGGGTGATGACGCACTGGCGCTTGGAGTAGAGCAGCGCGAGGCGCGGCGCGGGTGTCGCCCGCGTGAAGAGCCCGCCGAAGCGCTGGAAGAGGCGGCCCACGGCGTCGATTTCGCGGTTCTGGTCCCCATTGTCGCGCACGGCGGCCTGGTTGACGCCCAGGTTGCCGCCCATCTCCATCGCGTAGCCGGTACCCTGCGCGCCGCGCCCGACGAGGAGCAGCCCGTTGCGGAAGATGTTGCCGTTCTGCACGCCGTACGAAGTATCGATCCACAGCGGCTGCTTGGGGTCGCGGTTCGCACCGAGCAGCGTGCCCGCCAAGGCCGTTTCATAGATATGTTCCGGTGCGCCGCCCTGGTCGTCCCACACCGCCACGAAGCGGAAATCCAGCGGACGGTACGACGCGGCGTGATACCCGCCGTCGCGCGGCTTGCAATGGTTAATGGTGTTACTGGTGGAATTCGCCAGCGTGGCATCCAGGTCGCGCAGCGCCGCTTGATAGCCGGTGTAGCGGCGCGCGTTGAGGGTCATCAGGAAGCCGTACCACTTTTGCGCGCGGTCTTTCAGCGCGTCGAGTTGCGCGGCGTCCATCGTCTGGCCGTGACCGGCCACGTCCTGCGCCCAGCGGAAGGAGGGCGCGTCGATGTAGCCCATCGCGCCCGCCGAATGGGTGGCAGCGGCGAGTTGCAGCGCTTCGTCGGCGGAGAGCGGCTTCACGCCCAGCGTCTTCTCCGCGTACGCATACAGGTTATCCTCCTGCGCCTTCAGATATTTGTGCAGGCGCTCGCGCATGACGTCGCCGCCCCAGCCCCAGTACGTCACAAGCCCGGTGTAGTGGCCGATAAAGCCGGTGGGGTCGTAGTCATAGAGCGAGCCGGCGTAGCCGGGGTAGCGCATGTGCACCGCGTTGCCCAGCAGGAGGCGGCGGGTGTATTCGCCATCGGTGCTGTCGAGCAGGTAGGGCGGATAGAAGCTGAAGGGCCGCGAGGCGTCCTGGTTCCAGAAGAGCACCTGGTGCGCCATCAACGCGTCGAAGTGCCCGTTGAGCTGTGCGGGCGACTCGCTGCTCACTTTGTCGGTCACGTTGAAGCGCCCGTCGGTCATGAGATTGAGCTGCCCGGTGAGGTGGGCCATGTCGCCGTTGGGCACGTAGCCGGTGGATTCGTCCATAATCATCCCCGGCGAGGCGACGGTGGTGTCGCGCACGGTGACCATCAGCGTGAACGGTGCGCCCGCCCCCTCCGCGTGCAGCGTGTAGACGCCCTGTCCCAGCCGCTCCGTGGGCAGGCTCAGGTGCAGTTGCCCCACGCCGTCCCGCGGCGTCAGTGTGCCGGTGTAGATCGGCTGCGCCTTCGCGTCGCCGAGGCCCAGCGTCACGCGCACCGTGACCGGCGTGGCCAGCGGCGTGGTGAGGGAGAGGACGATGGGTTCCCCGCGCCAGAAGACGGCGCGCCCGGAGGCGGTGACGAAGGCGGGCTCAAGACCGGCGGCGGCGGCGAGGAGCGGGAGGCACGCGAGCAGCACGAAGGACCACGTACGCTGGGCGGATTTCATCACGATACTCCTGGTTCGACGAGGGATACGGTATCCGATTGGATACCTATGCGTATAAATAGTTTCGCTGGAGGTGCCGTTCTTCCTTGCGGGTGGGCGAGAAAGATTAGTATACCGGGAAAGGGAAGCAAGCTGTGTAATCTTTTTCCCCCATTCATACCGACTTGGTTGCGTCAGAGCACGATTTGGGTTTATAATCTCCTGCTTCTCAATCGGGCTCTCGCTCGTCGCGCGCATAGCGGTGCGACGTGCCGGGTACGATGCGCTATAGGCATCGCCCACTCGAGTGAGAATTTCGCGCCGGCGACGATCCGTGCACCGAAGCCATCATGAAAGGTAGTTGACTGGTCTCATGGGACTTCCCCAGAAGCAAGGCCTGTACGATCCGCGATTCGAGCACGACTCCTGCGGCGTCGGGTTCGTGGTACATATTAAAGGCGTGCGCTCGCACGCCATTGTGGTTCAGGCTCTCACCGTGCTCAAAAACCTCGACCACCGTGGCGCGCGCGGCAGCGAGCCGAACACCGGAGACGGCGCAGGCATCCTGCTGCAGCTCCCGGATACCTTCTTCCGCAAAGTCTGCCCCTTCCCGCTGCCCGCGGCGGGCGCCTACGGCGTGGGGATGCTCTTTCTGCCCCCCGACGCCACTGAGCGCGCGAAATGCGAGCAACACGTCGCGGCGATTGTGGCGGAGGAAGGGCAGGTCGTCCTCGGATGGCGCGACGTGCCCACCGACGGCAGCAACCTGGGCGACACCGCGCGTTCCTGCGAGCCGGTGGTGCGGCAAGTCTTCGTGGGGCGCGGCGCCGGCGTGACCGACGCGCTCGCCTTCGAGCGCAAGCTGTACGTCATTCGCAAGCGCGCGGAGAACGACATCCGCTTCACCGCGCACTACAGCGATTACTTTTACGCCTCCAGCTTCTCCGCGCGGACGATCGTCTACAAGGGCATGCTCATCCCGCAGCAGGTGGAGACGTTCTTCCCCGAGCTGCTCGACGAGGAGTTCACCTCCGCGCTCGCGCTGGTGCACTCCCGCTTCAGCACCAACACCTTCCCGAGTTGGGAGCGCGCTCATCCGTATCGTTACGTCATCCACAACGGCGAGATCAACACGCTGCGCGGCAACGTGAACTGGATGCGCGCGCGGCAGGCGTTGCTGGAGACGGAAGTCTTCGGCGACGATCTGTCCCGCGTCTTCCCGGTAATCCACGAGGACGGCAGCGACTCGGCGATGTTCGACAACTGCCTGGAATTCCTCACCCTGGCGGGTCGGCCCCTCGCACACGCGATGATGATGATGATCCCCGAACCGTGGGCGAATCACGAGAGCATGAGCGCGGCGCAGAAGGCGTTTTACGAGTACCACAGTTGCCTGATGGAGCCGTGGGACGGCCCCGCCTCCATCGCCTTCACCGACGGCACCTGCGTGGGCGCCGTGCTCGACCGCAACGGTCTGCGCCCCTCGCGCTACTACGTCACTACCGACGACCTCATCGTCATGGCTTCCGAAGTGGGCGTGCTGGATATCCCGCCGGAGCGCGTGATTGAGAAGGGTCGCCTGCAGCCGGGCCGCATGTTCCTCATCGACACCGCCGCCGGGCGCATCATCGACGACGCCGAGTTGAAGCGCCAATATGCCGACGCACTGCCCTACCGCGCGTGGCTGGATCAGCACATCGTGGAACTCGCCGCGCTGCCGCAGCCACCGACGGTGCAGGAGCCGGATCACGACACCGTGCTGGAGCGCCAGCTCGCTTTCGGCTACACCTACGAAGATCTGCGCTTCGTGATGGCCCCCATGGCGCGCGACGCGGTGGAGCCGTTGGGCTCCATGGGCAACGACGCCCCGCTGGCGGTGCTCTCCGAGAAGCCGCAGCTCCTCTACACCTACTTCAAGCAGCTCTTCGCCCAGGTGACGAACCCGCCCATCGACTCGATCCGCGAGGAAATCGTCACCGACATGGGGATGTCCATCGGCACCGAACGCAACCTGCTCAAGCCCGAGCCGGAGAGCGCGGCGCAGATCAAACTGCCGATGCCCATCCTGACGAACGAGGAGTTGGAGAAGCTGCGCCATATCGACCGCGCCGGCTTCAACGCCGTCACGCTGCCCATGCTCTTCCCCGCCGGCTCCGGCGGCGCGGGGCTGGAGCAGGCACTCGCCGCCCTCTGCGCGCAGGCCGACGCCGCCATCGCCACGGGTGCGAACATCGTCATCCTCTCCGACCGCGGCGTGGACGCCGCGCATGCCCCTATCCCGGCGCTGCTCGCCACCGCCGGTGTGCACCACCACCTCATCCGTGAAGGGACGCGCACGAAGATCGGGCTGGTCGTCGAATCGGGCGAGCCGCGCGAGGTGCACCACTTCGCCCTGCTCATCGGCTTCGGCGCCAGCGCCGTCAACGCGTATCTCGCCTATGAGACGCTGGACGATATGATTCGCCAGGGGTTGCTGCCCGACACCACCCGCGCCGTCGCGGTGAAGAAATTCATCAAGGCCGGCGCCAAGGGCGTGGTGAAAACGATGTCGAAGATGGGCATCTCCGCCGTGCAGAGTTATCACGGCGCGCAGGTCTTCGAGGCCGTGGGCTTGCAGCAGGCCGTCATCGACCACTACTTCACCGGCACCCCCTCCCGCGTGGAGGGGATCGGACTGGCGGAAATCGCGCGCGAAGCGGAAATGCGCCACGCAAAGGCCTTCCCGGCGCGCGGCCCTCACGACGCGGTACTCGACTCCGGCGGCGCCTACCAGTGGCGCAAGGACGGCGAGTACCACCTCTTCAATCCGGAGACGATTTACACGCTGCAGCAGGCCACCCGCCGCAACGACTATGCGTTGTTCGGCGAGTTCTCCAAGCTCGTCAACGACCAGAGCAGCCACCTGTGCACGTTGCGCGGGTTGCTCAAGTTCGCCGACGGTCGCACCCCCGTGCCGCTGGACGAAGTCGAGTCGGTAGAGACCATCGTGCGCCGCTTCAAGACGGGCGCGATGTCCTACGGGTCGATCAGCAAGGAAGCGCACGAGGCGATGGCCATCGCCATGAACCGCCTGGGCGGGCGCAGCAACACCGGCGAAGGCGGCGAGGACCCCGAACGCTTCGTGCCCGACGCCAACGGCGATTCCCGCTGCAGCGCCATCAAGCAGGTGGCTTCGGGGCGCTTCGGCGTCACCAGTCAGTACCTGGTGAACTCGAAAGAGATCCAGATCAAAATGGCGCAGGGTGCCAAGCCCGGCGAAGGCGGCCAACTGCCTGGCACGAAAGTCTACCCCTGGGTGGCGCGCGTGCGCCATTCCACCCCGGGCGTTGGCCTCATCTCCCCGCCGCCGCACCATGACATCTACTCCATCGAAGACCTGGCGGAGCTGATCCACGACTTGAAGAACGCCAACCACCACGCGCGCATCAATGTGAAGCTGGTGGCGGAGGTCGGCGTGGGCACTATCGCCGCGGGGGTCGCCAAGGCGCACGCCGACGTGATCCTCATCAGCGGTCATGACGGCGGCACCGGCGCCTCGCCGCGCAGCAGCGTGCGCTACGCCGGCCTGCCGTGGGAACTCGGCCTGGCGGAGACGCACCAGACGCTGGTGCTCAATAAACTGCGCAGCCGCGTGGTGGTGGAGACGGACGGCAAGCTGATGACGGGCCGCGACGTGGTAATTGCCGCGCTACTCGGTGCCGAAGAGTACGGCTTTGCCACCGCCCCGCTGGTCACGCTCGGGTGCGTCATGATGCGCGTCTGCCAGCTCGACACCTGTCCGGTGGGCGTGGCGACGCAGAACCCCGCCCTGCGCGACCGCTTCCGCGGCGACCCGCAATACCTGGTGAACTTCTTCACCTTTGTAGCCACGGAGATGCGCGAGATCATGGCCGCCCTCGGCTTCCGCACCGTGACCGAGATGATCGGCCGCACCGACTGCCTGGAAGCCAACACGGCGATCGCGCATTGGAAGTCCGCCGGCGTCGACCTCTCGCCGCTGCTCTTCCAGCCGGAAGTGGGCGACGACGTGCCCCGCTACTGCACCACCGCGCAAGAGCACGGCCTGGAGCACGCGCTGGACAACACCGCGTTGCTCGCCCTGTGCGCGCCCGCGCTGGAGCGCGGGGAGCAGGTGAGCGCCACGCTGGCGATTAAGAACACCAACCGCGTGGTGGGCACCATCCTGGGCAGCGCCCTCACGCGGCGCTACGGCGGCGACGGCCTGCCCGACGACACCATCGCGCTCCACCTGCAAGGGTCGGCGGGACAGAGCTTCGGCGCCTTCGTGCCGCGCGGCATCACTCTGAAGTTGGAAGGCGACGCCAACGACTACCTGGGCAAGGGGCTCAGCGGCGGTAAGATCATCGTCTACCCGCCCGCGGCGTCCACCTTCGTGGCGGAGGAGAACATCATCATCGGCAACGTGGCCTTCTACGGCGCCACGGGCGGTGAGGCCTACATCCGCGGCATGGCCGGTGAACGCTTCTGCGTGCGCAACAGCGGCGTGCGCGCCGTGGTGGAGGCCGTGGGCGACCATGGCTGCGAATACATGACCGGTGGCCGCGTGGTGGTGCTGGGCGCCACCGGGCGCAACTTCGCGGCGGGGATGTCCGGCGGTATCGCCTACATCCTCGACGAAGCGGGCGACTTTGCCTCCCGCTGCAACACCCAGATGGTCGACCTGCTCCCGGTGACCGATCCCGCGGAGTTGGACGACGTGAAGGGGATGATCCGCCGACACGCGGAATACACCGAAAGCGACCGCGCGTGGGCCGTGCTCGCGCGCTGGGACGACTTTGCGCCGAAGTTCGTGAAGGTGTTGCCGAAGGACTATGCCCGCGTGTTGGCCTGCCTGGACCGCGTTCAGCAGTCCGGCCTGAGTGGCGACGACGCCGTGATGGCCGCCTTCGAAGAGAATAGCCGCGACCTCGCGCGCATTGGAGGTAACTAGCCATGGGAAAGCCGACCGGCTTTTTGGAATATGAGCGCGCCTTGCCCGCCGACGTGACGCCCGAAGAGCGCATCGCGAACTGGAACGAGTTCCACACCCACCTCCCCGAAGAGGCACTGCGCAAGCAGGGGGCGCGCTGCATGGATTGCGGCATCCCCTTCTGCCACACCGGACTGATGCTCGCCGGCGCCGCGTCGGGGTGCCCGATCAACAACCTCGTCCCCGAGTGGAACGACCTCGTCTTCCGCGGGCTGTGGTCGCAGGCGCTGGAGCGCTTGCTGCGCACGAACAACTTCCCCGAATTCACCGGGCGCGTCTGCCCGGCGCCGTGCGAAGGCGCCTGCACCGTGGGGTGGAACGGCATCCCGCCGGTGACGATCAAGGGGATCGAGTGCGAAATCATCGACCGCGCCTTCGAGCAAGGCACGATGCGCTTCGCCCCGCCGGCGGTGCGCACCGGGAAAAAGGTCGCCGTGGTGGGCTCCGGTCCGTCCGGGCTGGCCTGCGCCGCGCAGCTCAACGCCGCGGGACATACGGTGACCGTGTTCGAACGCGCCGACCGCGTGGGCGGGCTGCTGATGTACGGCATCCCGAACATGAAGCTGGATAAGACCATCGTGGTGCAGCGCCGCATCGACCTGATGACCGCGGAGGGGATCACCTTCGTCACCGGTGCCGAGATCGGCGGCAACGTGCCCGCCGCGAAGCTGCTCGAGGAGTTCGACGCCGCGGTGCTCTGCACCGGCGCCACCAAGCCGCGCGACCTGGGCATCCCCGGGCGCGGACTGGCGGGCGTGCACTTCGCCATGGAGTTCCTCACCGCCAACACGCGCAGTCTGCTCGACTCCGCGCATGAGGACGGCAACTACATCTCTGCCAAGGGCAAAGACGTGGTGGTCATCGGCGGCGGTGACACCGGCACCGACTGCGTGGGCACCTCCATCCGCCACGGCTGCAAAAGCGTGGTGCAGTTCGAAATTATGCCCGAACCGGCGCAATGCCGCCTGCCGAACAACCCGTGGCCGGAATGGCCGCGCGTGCTGAAGACGGACTACGGCCAGGAAGAAGCGATCACCCGCTACGGCGCCGACCCGCGCACCTATTGCATCAACAGCACGTCCTTCGTGGACGACGGCACGGGCGCGGTGCAGGCCATCGAGACGGTGAAGGTCGAGTGGGTGCGCGAAGGCGCGCGCATGACGCCGAAACCGATTCCCGGCAGCGAGCAGACATACTCCGCGCAGCTCGTGCTGCTGGCGATGGGCTTCCTCGGTCCGGAGCAGGGGCTGCTCGACCAGCTCGACGTGGCACGCGACGCGCGCAGCAACGTGCAGGCCGCCTACGGCGCCTTCGCCACCAGCGTGCCCGGCCTCTTCAGCGCCGGCGACGCTCGCCGCGGGCAGAGCCTGGTAGTCTGGGCCATCAACGAAGGCCGTGGCGCCGCCCGCGAGGTGGACCGCTTCCTGATGGGCGACACGCGGTTGCCGTAAGCATTGACACCCCACGCGCCCGGCGTTTCGCCGGGCGCGTTTTTTTTCGTATGCACGACACTTCCCCGATGCCGACTTCTCATTTTTATCAATCCCACTGCGTCAACGTTGACGGCTGAGGGAGCGAGTGCTAGGATACAGCTAACGGACTCACGGGTCGGAGGAGGGGTGGCACATGCGTCTGCGTATCGGTTTCACGTTGATCGAGCTGCTTGTCGTCATTGCCATTATAGCGGTGCTGGCGGCGATTATGTTCCCGGTCTTCACGTCGGCGCGGGAAAAGGGACGGCAGGCGACCTGCCTGAACAACCAGCGGCAAATCATCACCTCGCTGCATATGTACGTGCAGGATCACGAGGAGACGATCCCCGACGCCGCCGCGGTCTTCTCCCTGCTCAACGAGCCGAAGGAGCTGTACCACTGCCCCTCCGCCGCCGACTCCCCCGCCAACTCCTACCTCTTCAACGGGCACTTGAGCGGCTACAAGCTGGCGCGCATCGTGGATCCCGCGGGCACGGTGGCCACCGGCGACGGCCGTGCGCCGGACAACGTGGGCCAGTTCGACACCGACTTCGACACCCGCCACGGCAAGATGATCATCACCAGCTTCATGGACGGCCACGTAGAGGCGCAACTCAAGGGGCACGCCCACCTGCTGTTCCGCGGCTACCAGTTCATCTCCGTCGACGAGTTCATTCAGCAGACCGGCGTCAACATGATCACCACCAACTGCCAGGCCAGCGCCCCCGGGTGCACCTGCAACGACCCAAACCCGGTGCAGTGCTCGCGCTACTTCCCGGCGATGCTGAACGAATACTCCATGTATCCCCCCACCTTTTTCGACAACGTGCTGCCCAACGGCCACCTGCTCGACAATATCACCCTCGCCGTCAACCTGTATGTGGGCGGCAATTACGCCGGCGGGCACACCTCGTGCACCTATACACTGACGAACGGGAACTTCACTACGTGGAACTCCTTTATCGTGCACAATATCGAGCTGACGAACCCCAAATACGTGAGCATGATCCACCACCAACTCTACGTGGTCTTCGACATCCTCTACCTGGCGAAGCATAATCTCGACAGCAGCACGGACACGGAGTGGGCGAACTGCAACCCGCCGGGCTTCACCTACACGAACAACAACGCGGTGTCCTTCGATTTCGACGACACGCTGACGGGCTTCACCAGCAAGCTGGGGCAGGCGAATATGATCTACGACAAGTCGGAAGTCTACCGCATGATGATGTACGACCCCGACCACATGCGCCGCGTCGACTCCGTGGATCAGTACCTGCTGGCCAAAGTCAACCTCATCAAAAAGCGCATCATCACCCTCTGCCCGGAAATGAACTCCGATTACTGGAAGTTTGTGGATAACTACCAGCACCTGTATTGAATTCAGGAATCGTAAAATGAATACGCCGATGAGCAAAAAGCGAGGAAATCTGATAGCGATATCGCTGGCGTGTTTTGTGGTCGCGCTATTGTATTTCACCTTCGCCATACGAGAGAGCGATCTCATCGGAACGTATGTAATCAGTTATGCACCATATGGTACGGAATTAGCAAAAGAACAACTCGTGCTTTACAGCGATCATACCTTCCGGCAAACGATCACGATACAGGGAAAGAACACCTATAATGTGGGACAATGGACATTATATTGGTGGGCGATAGGACCGACATTGGGCTTGAATCATTATGCTGAATGTATCGACGTTTGGGGAGATACTATTGTCTCGCATCCAGCAATTACAGACATAGGAATTTGCCCTTCGCGTTTCTGGAACTCACTCTCTCTACCACAAGAACATTCCGAGGACTGGGGATATGTTTATCATAAAGTATCATCGAGCGTAGCGCCCTAATCTTTTCTTTACCGCACCCCCGCCCCCAGCTCCGCCAACGCGGGCAAGGGGCGTTGCCGTTAATGGTGGAAGAAGCGGACGATAAGGGCCAGGGCCGCCCCGCTGACGAATAGAGTGACCAGGAGATGAAATATTCCGGCAACGATGCTGTTGGAGATCGTGGCGTTCACGGAGGCTTTTTCTAATGGGCGGATGTTTTCGTGCAAAAGCTCAGTGCTGATGCGGTCAAAGAGAACTTCGCGGTTCTGCTGCCGGATCACGCTGCAGATCGAATAGAGATCGACTTTGCGGAAGAGCTTCATGTTGATTCGCAACGGCGATCTACCGGGGATCGGCACGACCGTCAACGTCGAGTTGCCGCGGCCCATAGGGCTATACGTTCCGACGCTGACTTCGAGCCGGGCGATGTCGGCATAGCGCACCTTGCGCATCTTCTCCAGCAAACTGCGATATGCGATGCCCTCTTTATCCAACACGATGCGCTGCGCTTCGATAGCCAGCGTCGCCCACGCCGCCACCCCCAGCATGACCACGATGGTGTATAAGGCGTTCACATCCCGCGAAATATCCGGCACCGCCAGGCACAGAATTACCGCGACGATGCCGTAGGTCGCATACAGGGACGTGCGCTCGGCGCGGATGACGCGCGGCAGAGTATATCCGAGTTCGAAGTCTTCCATGGCTCCGCCTTTCAGAGGAGTTTCCGCGCTGCCCAGTCGCAAAAACGCGGGTCGCCGTCGCGGGCGTAATTTCCGTTCCGGGCGAAATAGGCTTTTCCCAGCGCTTCAGCACGCGCCCATTCGTCGGAAGGAATTTCCTGCTTCCGTTTCTTCAATCGTCCAAGGTCATCGGTCAGGAAATCAGCGACATATGCCCGAAAATTAAAATAGTTAAGATTTCTACTTTGACTTAAAATAAAGTCAGATTTAACTTTGCCATGTGTTTGTTTAGTGTTCATGATATAAGTATTCACTGACAATAACTGCGACCCACGCGTCAGGTTGTATCGGACAACTAATACGTCAGGAAAATGCAACATTGCAACAGAATCGAGTTCCGGAGAAAACGCGGCCACCAATAGCGGCTTCGTATTAATTACGACGGCTGCATGTGCACATCCATCCAATAATCGCTTTCGAATATACGAGATGTCATATTGGCTACTATGTGAATCTCGGCGCAGGCAATCCAATTTTGTGTTGAATGCACGAAGATATGGTGACACCTGGGTCAGCTTGAGCATGGATAGTGGTATCGTAGCTGGTCGATATGCTGAAAGATCACTCTCGCTATTATCTCGATTTGATCTCGAATTGTATATAACAGTCTCAGCAGGCATTTCGTCCCTGGGTATTTTGTTAATCTTTCCACCCAAAGATCTCGCAGGACGATTACATATCTTCGGGGGATAGCAGTCACGTGCGTAGTTGCCGAACTTCGCATAGTAGGCTTTCCCGAGTGCTTCCGTTTTCGCCCATTCCTCTGCCAAAATAGCTTGTTTGAATTTATCGATAAGAGAAAGATCATCCGACATGAATTCCGCGATATAAGGCTCGAATCGTGACCACTCGTGGGTATTACCCGGACCGGGTAATAAGTCGGCGGAGACAATACGATCTCCGCCATACATATTCAGCGCCAGCAAACGGGTGCCCGGTGTGAGGTGATAGTCTATTACATAGCATTGCGGAAATGTCACCATTGCGATGCAATCGAGGT
Source organism: uncultured bacterium (assembly GCA_903928345.1). Taxonomy (GTDB): domain Bacteria; phylum Armatimonadota; class Hebobacteria; order CAIYQO01; family CAIYQO01. The sequence continues at coordinate 24,987 of CAIYQO010000270.1, forward strand.
CAGTCGAATATACCGCGATAAGCAGCGGATTCACATTGATGACTACCGCTGCGTTGTGCCATCCTTCATCAAGATGATTTACGATGTATGCTATATCACTGGCACAACAATCATCTTTAGGCCGTCGAAAATCCAGCAGGCGGTTAATGCCGAAAAGATTCGGCTGCAAGCGGCGAATTTTTCGCCACGACGGGGAAATCCCACCATATGATGCCACATCTTTCGTCTGTGTCATAATCCGATGCCTCCTGAGGACAGTAGTATCACGGTCATCAGGTTATCATATCAAGGAAACCGATCTCATTGCAAATAACAATATTACCGCATCCCCGCCCCCAGCTCTGCCACCGCGGGCAGGGGGCTTTTTTGCAGCGCTTCCCCCACCCCGGCGGGCCAGTGGCGGCCCGGGTTGGTGTTGGCGCCGAAGATGACCATCGCCAGCTCCGCCACCTTGGCGTCCTTCTCGACGGCGATGCGTTGCGCGAGGGCAACGAGTACGGCGTCGGGCACGCCCACCACGCGTTGGGGGAGCTGGGTGAGGCGCAGCGCCTGGTGCGGAATCGCCGCCGCCGCGCGCTTCTTCGCGAGAATTTGCTGCTCGTTGGGCTCCTGCATCTGCTCGTCGAGGATGGCGGCCAGCTGGATAAAGAGGTAGCGGTTCGCCAGCAGCACGTCCACCGCCGCGCCGGCGGCCGCCGTGTCGCCGCAGCGCAGCGAGGCGATCACCGCCTCCTGGTACAGTTCGTCCTCCGGCAGCAGCGACGCGGGGTGGCTTTCCGGCCTGGAAGCGCTTTTGACTATCTCGTCGCGGAACTTCCGCACGGCGGGCAGCAGCGCCGGGTCGCCCAGCCGCCCGATACCTTCCAGCGTCCCGACGCGCAGGGCGTAGGCGCGGTAGGTCGGGTCTTGCTGGAGCCCGCCGGGATTGTCGAGCCCGTCGCCGCCGCCGTCGCCCACGTCCCCGGCGTCCAACGCGTCGGCGAGCGTTTTGGCGGCGTCCTTACTCCGCGTGCCACCGAGCAGGCGCAACCCGAGGGAAGCTTTGTGCGTCTGCTCGGAGGCGATGAGGCGTGCAACGAGGGGGGCGAAGGAGGCGTCGAGATAGGCGGCCACGCCGGCGTCGATGGCCCCCACCTCATCCCAACTGATGTCGTCGGCACCCTCGGCGGCGGTCTCCACCAGCAGGCGGGCAGCGGCGCGATCCCCACAGAGGCGGGCGTACTTCAGCAGCACCGCCTTTTCCGCCTCGCGCTTGCCATGGGCGGCCGCCAGCGCGGCGCTCACCGCCCCGCGGTAGGCCTCCGTGTCCGCCTTCGCCGGCGCCAACAGCCAGGTGAGGGTGCTTGTCAGCACGCCGGTCCAGCCGTTCCAGGCCCAGAAAGGCGTTTGCCCGGCGGGGGGATCGCCCATCACGCTGCCCGCGAAGACGGCCACGCGCCCCTTGCCGTAGGTGCCGGTGATAAGGAGCGGCCTGCCGTCGGCGGTGACGAGCACCCGGGCGTCCGCTTTCGGCATCACCGGGTGATACCAGTAGACGCGCGTGTCCGGGCAATCCGGGTCGGTGTGCAGGCGCAACCCGTCCGGGGCCTGCAGCAGGCCGTCCTTCTCGGGAAAGGTCACCGGCGCCAGCTCCTCCAGCGCGGTGCCGTGATAGCCCTGGTAGCCGTAAAAACCGCCCAGGAAAAGCACCGCGCCGCCGTTGGCCACGTACGTTTTCAGCATCGCCCGGCGCGTCGGACCGAAGGCGTCGGCATTGATATTGTCCACCACCACCAGGTGGAAGGTCATCAGCTCTTCGTACGTTTCCGGGTAGAAGCGCACCGATTTGGGGGAGTGCCAGCAATCCGTCTCCAGCGCCCCGCCCAGCCGCGCCAGCGCGCGCTCTACACCATAGTATGCGTGCCACAGCCCGCGGACAGCGAGCACGCGCGGCGGGGTCGGCGGCAGCGTGCACCACACCGCCGGGGGAACCACCCCCTTCGCCGCCGCAAGGGCGTCATCCGTCTCAGCGTACGCGGGAAGGACGCAAAGGAGGGCCAGCAGTACGAGCCACCGTCTCATCGCAGCCCCTCCTTTGCGGTATAGTCGATCACCAGCACGTTCCAATAGCGCACCTCGGGCACGGTGAAGGTGAGCGCGCCGCCTGCTTGCCACGGCAGCGCGGTGCACGGTGCCGCCGCCGTGGGGCATAAATTCGTCACCGAGGTCACCACGGCGCCGGCGGGCAGTTGCACCGTCACCGGCAACGCGCGCAGCGGTGCGGGCATCTGCATCGCCGTGTTCTCCATCGTGCGATCCACGACGGGTGCGGGGATCAGGTGCAGCACCAACCGGTGCTTGTCGCCGCCCAAATCCACCTGCCGCGCCAGCCGTGCCCATTCCAGCAATGCCGGCGTGCCGCCGAAGGCGATCACCCCGGGCGGATGCTGCAGCGGGCGCATCTTATTGTTGTACAGGAACTCCGCGTAGCGCAGCGCGAAGGCCATGTGGTGCCCCAGCGGCTCCTCTAAATGATCGTAGTAGGTGTGCGCGCCGCAGGCCAGAGCGATGGAGGACATATACACCTCGTCGCACGGCAGCGGCACCTTCTGCGAAATGCCGTAGCAGAGGCCGAAATGCCCGCCGTGGGGCCAGATGCAGTCGCGCAGCGTCGCGAGCCGGGCGGCGTAGCCGGAGATGGGCGCGGGGAACTTCGTCACGTCGCGCGAGGCTTCTTCCATCAGCAACCCGCCGTTGCCGACCATCACGTCGAGGGCGCCCACCTTCGCGTCGTAGTCGGCGGCGGAGTTGTAGCCGAATTGATACCCCGGCACCGCCGCTTCGACGATGGCGCGCACGGCGCCGGTCGCCTGCTTCGTCCACGGGGTAGAGGAGTACGAATCGTAGCGCGTGGCGTCCCAGCCGAACGCTTTCTGGCTGGCGATGACTTCGTCGGCGTGGGTCTTCATCGCGGCCAAGCTGCCCGCGTCCTGCTTGAACCAGGTGAGCGCCCACAGCTCGAACTGCACCTTGCCCGCCTCCATCAGCCCCCAGTTTTCCAGCCAGTCGGAGGAGAATGCGGCGCCGCCCACCCATTCCGGGTGCTTGCGCATGAGTTCGAACCCCGCGGCGCCGTCGCTGCCCCACAGGTTGGCATAGGTGGTGGCGCACATGCCGTTGGCGTGGGCGGCGCGGATCAGGTTCTTCGTGCCCGTGGCCGATTCACGATACTGCGTCTGCCCGCTGAGGTAGTTGTCGGTGTCCGGGGTGAAGTCGCCGAAGTCGTCGGGTGCCCAGAAGAAGGCTTCGAGGCCGGTGTAGCCGTCCGCGCGCCAGCGCCGGATGTCTTCCTCCGCGCTCTTCGCGTCGGCATATTTGTCGGTGAACATCACGCCGTGCATTAGCGCGGTTTCCCAGATGTTGTCTGCCACGCCGAAGATGGCGCCGCCCGTCGCCGCCATGCCGTCCGTCGCCCGCGCCGTCGCGCGCAACTCGGCGCCCCAATAGAGGCCGGTCAGCGGCACGGGGCCGGTCCATGTCTTCGCCGTGCCCGTGGGGAGGGTGAAGGTTTCCGTGTGCACCGGATGCACCGTCGCCGCGCCGCTCACGGTGTCGATTTGCAGCGTCACCTGCCGTGGCGTGTCGGCCACGTTATGCACGATGACGGTTGCTTCCGCGGCGTCGGCGGTGCGGTAGACGATCTGCGTGGTGCGCACCTCCAGCGTGAACGGGGCCAGCCGCTCGATGACCGCCGTGCGCGCCGCCAGCCGGGCGCGGAACTTCGGCAGCTCCCGCACGAGCACGCGGCCGTCGGCGTCGGACCGCGGCGGCGCCTCCTCCGCCGGCGCGTCGTCGACGGGAGCGTCGGGGTCTTTGGGCACGTCAGGGGTGGTGGCGGCGGTGCGATTCTTCTTCGCTCGCTCGCTGTCCAGCGCCCAGGTCACGCCAAAGGGCACCGCGGCGCCGCCGGACGCGGTAAAGTCGAGGGTAAAGTCGGTGAATTCGTCCGGCACGGGGAAGTGGAGCATACCCAGCGCGCGTTTGGCCTCACCGGCAGTCACCGTGATGGCGATGGCGCTCACGTTCAGGTCACCGAGGGGGGCCAGCGCCAGCGGCACGTGCAGGCGATAGCGCCCGGCGGGCAGCGGCCCGTCGCTGAGGCCGTTCAGCAGCGTGCCTTTGAGGGGGTGGGCGATATCCACCGCCCAGCAGCGCCCGTCGGCCGTCGCGTGGGCCAGCGCCGCCTGCGCCGCCGCCGCGTCGGGAAGCAGCGAGGCGGAGATGGCGACGGCAAACCCCCGCACGCCCGCGAGGGCGCACAGGCAGAAGACGAGGAGACGCAACTGCACCATCGACGGCTCCTACGCGGCGACATGCCGGAAAACGGATACTCGTTCCTTCGCTGCCTGCGAGCGCTTCTCCTGTCCGCCGTGGGTATCCACACCCCATCGCCGGCGCGAACTGCTCAACTTTTTATCAAGAACCCCCCGTCGCCCTGCCTCCGCAACCGAGTGCGTTTACACCGATGCAAGTTAAAAGGTATAATATAATCGTTACAGCATGTCAACCGGAGTATCCGCGCGAAGGAGTCGTCATGAAACCACCTGAAGTCACCCGGGACGGAGAGATCGAAGCGGCGCGCCCCGTAACCATGCGCCATATCGCCGAACGCTGCGGCGTCACGACGGCGACGGTGTCGCTGGCGCTGCGCCAGGATGCCCGCCTGAGCGCGGCCACTATCGCGCGCGTGCAGGCGGTGGCGCTGGAACTCGGCTACGATCGCTCGCAGAACCAGGCCGCCCGCCGCATGGTGATGCGGCGCTACGGGCGCGACGTGGTGAATCAGATGATCGCCGTCTTCCTGCCGCGCTACTTTTACAAGGCCAACTACTTCGCGCACCTCATGGAGGGCATCATGGACGCCCTCACCGAGCACGACTTCAATCCGGTGATCGTGGAACTCGGCCTGGGAGGCGATCCGCGCCCGTTGCCGCCCGTCTTTCCGAACAGTGAAGTCGACGGCGTCATCATGTACGGCGGCGGCGCACTGCCGGCGCGACTGCGCGCCGCGCAAGGGTTCGGACAGCGCCCGATCGTCTCCGTCATCCTCCCCGCGGAGGAGTGCTCGCTGGTGGCGGCGGATGACGAGTACGGCGCCTACCTGGCGACGACGCACCTGCTGGAACTGGGCCATCGGCACTTCCAGAGCTGGTTCAACGAGAATAACGGCGGTGCGGTGATGGCGATCCGCCGCGCCGGAGTGCTGCGCGCGCTACGCGAGTGGCAGTTGGACCCGGCGGTGCATCTCCACGACGCCGCGTGGTATATGGGCACCATCATACCGCCGTTCCACCTGGCGCTCCCCGACGCGGATCACCGCGACAACACCGGTTTTCGCCAGGAAGTGCAGGACGAATATATCCGCTACATGCGCGCCCACCCGGAGATCACCGCCATCCTCGCCTCCAACGACGCCTACGCCCGCCGCATCTGGTATCTGTTGCGCCGGGAGGGGTGGCGCATTCCGGATGATATCAGCATTGTCGGCTACGATGACACTGACCCGATGCCCGACGAGCACGGCCTCAACATCCTAACCTCGGTGCACCTGCCGCTGGTCGAAGTGGGCCGCGGCGCCGGTGAGCAGATCATCGACAGCGTGCTCAACCACGTCGCCCTTGCCCCGCGCCTGGTGCTCCCCCCCACCCTGCAGGTGCGCGCCTCCACCGCGCCGGCAAAACGCGGGTAACGCCAACCCACTATAGATGCAGTTCGAGACGGTCAGTCGCGGGTAATACCACGCACTGACCGTCTCGGTTTTTGGTGCCGCGGCTGCCGCAAGTTCGGCGTTGTTCGCAATACCGTGCAATTCTCATGTGGCATGGCCATCACGGCCATGGGATATCACGGGCGGGACGCCCGTGCCACGCGATACCCACGGGCGAGACGCCCGTGCCACTTTGAGATTTGAATGACATTGACACTGCTCGTACCCCACAATTCAAGCGTTCCCGCAACAAAAAACCGCCGGGCGGCAAGGCCGCCCGGCGGTTGCGCTTAGCTTCGCCGGCTTACTGCATGCTGAAGCTCATGTCGGCGCCGATCCAGCCGGTCCAGCCACTGCCGGTATTCCACTGGTAGTAGCTGGCGGAACCGCCCCACCCGGACTGCACCCACGTCATGGGATTGGTTTCGCCGTAGGGCACGGTCTGACAGTAGTAGTCGTTGGCGTCGGTGCCGCTCGGAGCCTCGACCCACAGACGATACGACTGACCCTGCGTCAGCGTGACCGTCTTCGGCAGCGTGACGTAGAACCAGCTCTGAGGAGTGCTCACCTGCGCGGCCGTGGCTAGCACGCCGGTGTCCAGGTCAGTCCCGCTCGAAGTGGAGAAGTGGTAGATCAGGTTGCCGCTGGGCGACCCCATCTTCTTCACCGGGATGCCGATGCGCGCCACGGTGGTCGTCGGCTGCGTCCAAGCGATGAGCTGACCATACTGGCGCGACCCATAGATCGTGGCCGCCATGCTCTCGACGACGGGCACCAGCGCGCCGTAGTACGGATCGCCGGTATTCACGCCGTCGCTCCAGGTGAGCATCGTCGGGAAGTGCGAGCCGTTGTCGGTGAACTTCGTCGCCCACGGGTTTTCCGGGATGGCCGCGTACGGCGCCCATGCACCGGCGATGCCCCACGGGGAGTCATACTGTTCGCCGCGGTTGCCGGTGGCATCCCACGGGACCACACGGGTAATCACCGAGTTCGGTGACGACCAGTTGACCGACGGGCTCGGGTCGGTGTTGAAGAGCACCAGGTGGTACTTCTGTCCGGCCACGAGGCTGGCGGTGATGGCGAAGTCCATCGGGCCATTCTGCGCGCCGTTCATGTGATCCGACGGCGTGATGCCGGTGGTCTGCCCGATGACGGTGCCGCTCGGGTAGTTATCCGACCCGTTGGTCTGAATCTGGAAGGTGTATATCCCGTTCGTGCCGGCGCCGTAGTTCGGCGTCGGGCGGGTCTTCCACTCCATGGTGATGTGGTTGATGGTGCCAGTGCGCGGGGCCATGAAGGCCACGCCGAACTTCACGTTGCCGTAGCGCGTGAGTTCAAAGTTGCCGGACGCCACGCCTTCCACTAGCTGGCCCTTCTCGACGGCACTGGTCGGCGGGGTGGTCGTACCACCGCCGGAGGGCGGAGTCACTACCACCGCGGTCTTGATCGCCACCGTGCCGCTGGCACTGGTGATGGCGCCGCCGGCGGTGGTGGTGCCGGTGATGGCCACGGTGTACGTGCCATCGGGCTGCACGGCGCCGGCGGTGTTGGTGCCGTTCCAGCTATACGTCGCCGTGCCCGCGGGCTCGTTCTTATAGTCCAGCGGGAGCACTTCCGTACCGGCGCTGTTCTTGATGGCGAAATGGTAGTTCGCCTGCGCGGGGACGGTGTAGGTGATCGTCGTGGTCGCCTTTGCGCTCGCGTCGAAGGAAGCGGGCGCGATGCTCGTGATGCTGAAGGCACCACCGGACGCGGGCGGCGTGACCACCGTGCCCAGCGTTACCGTGCCGGTGCCGCTGCTCAGCGACCCGCCGGACATGGTGGTGCCGCTGACGACGATGCTATACGCCCCGTTCGGCAGCGTCACGCCACCGGTGCCGGTGCCGTTCCACGCGTAGGTACGCGGGCCGGCCGGCTCGTTCTTGTAGTCCAGCGCGAAGACTTCACTGCCACCCGAGTTTTTTATCGCGAAGTGGTAATTCGCCTGCGTCGGGACGGTGTAGTTGATGTTCGCCGACTGGCCGCTGCCCGGGTTGAAGGTCGCGGGTGAGACGCTCGTCACCGCGAAAGCCGACCCGCTGTAACTGATGGCGCCGTGGGTGACGGTGACGGGCGCGGTGGCCGGGGTGACGGCCACCCCGCTGACCGTGCCGTCCACCACGACGGTGTAGACGCCGTCGGGCACGACCACGTAGTTGCTGTCGCGTCCGTTCCAGTAGACCGAGCGCGAACCGGCGGTGAGGCCGGTATAGGTGGAGATGCTGCGGACCAGCGTGCCGGCGCTATTGCGCACGTAGACGCGGTAGTTGCCCGTAGCGGGGACGGCATAGGTGATGATGGTGGATTGCCCTATGCTCGGATTAATCGTCCCGGGCGAGATGGCCACGATCTGGACGGCGCTGCCGGCAAAAGCCAGCGTCGCCGCGAAGATGGCCGCCAGGATTGCTACGGCGCCGAACGCCAGGTAGCGTGCATGTTTTCGAACCATGTCTCCTCCTGCGATTGGGCCACGAGGAGTGCGGAATGCCGGTGGGGTGCACGTGGGAACCGCGGCATGCAGCGCGCCGGGTGGCGTGTATGGCGTGTGGCGCAGCATGAGGGAGACATGAGGGCCGTGTCATAGTGTGACACAGCATCTGTACCCTTGCCACCCGTGCCTAAACACGCACGGCGGGATGGAGATTACCAGGAAAATGGGGAGGCGAAGCAATAAAAAATTAACGATGACGACGGTGGGGCTCGTAGTAGGCACGCAGCGGAGCAAGGGCCGTTACCCCTCACATCTTCGATGTGAGGGATGCGCCTTGCTGCGCTGCGTCGCTACTACGCGCCCCAAAGATCCACTGCTACTTGATCGTCAGATCCACCCGGTAGCTATACCAGTCGCTCTCGTAGGAATTGCCGGGGTCGACGCGGATGTAGACGGTTTCGCCGGCGTACATCTTCACCAGCGCGGTGATGGTGTTGGCCTGCCCGGCGGTGTTGGGGAGTTGGGTGGGACCGGCAATTTTGGCGGCATTGCAGTAGATGGTCACCGTGACGCCGTCACCGGTGGTGTCGTCGATGAGGCTCTGGAAGGTGGCGGAGAGCTGCACCGTGCCGTCCTGCGGCACCAGCCAGGTGAGCACCGCCTGGCGCCCGTCGCCGGGGCGCAGCCGGTCGCGCGCGATGAGCACTTCCGGGGCGGGGGTGCCGACCCAGCAACTGGTGAGGGTATACGGCAGGCCGTCCGGCGCCGTCGTCCACGTCAGCGGGGTGAAGTCCGTCTTCCCGGGCGTCGCCGCGGCGTAACCCCAGCCGTCCGTGCCCTGCACGTGGCTGAACTGCCCCGGCAGGCTGTGGCCGTCCGTCGAACCTGACGGCTCGAGATTGATCGTGCCCCCGTTTTGCGTGCTGCAGCCGGCCAGTACCACGGCCAGCAGCAACCCGAGCACCACGTCGCGCATGCCCTTCCCCCCGCACCATTCTACCGGCGGTGGCGCGAGGAAGTGTCATGAAAGCGCGACGTGATGCCCGGGTTGGCACGGGATCAGCGCAGATCCAGGTCGTCCACGTAGGCGTTCAGCTCGCTGCTGCGGGCGTTCTCCTGCGCCTGCAACGTGTCGATGCGCTTGTGCAGCGTCTCAATGTACGACTCCTGATCGTCCAACTTGCGCAGGTACCGCTTATACAGCTCGGAGGTATGGTCGAGTTGCGCCATGTTGCGGCGGATACGCTCCTGCTCGCCGGCCATGGACTGAATCTCCCCCTGCGCCTGTTCGCGGCGGCGTTCCAGCTCCTCCAACTCGGCCTTCTTCTCCGCCACACGCCGGAGGGCGGCGCGCATCGGGTCGGAGATGGTGGCGTTGGTCAGGTAGGCCACAATCGTTTCGCGCGCCAGGCCAAGCACGGCGAAGCTTTCATAGTCGGTCTTTTCTTCCGCGACGGCGAACTTCACCGGCGCCTTGCCGTCCAGCTTCACCCGGAAGCGGTAAAGCGTATCCGTGCGCTCATCCGCCTTCGCCGGCGTGGTAAGCTTCCAACCCGTTTCCAGCGGTTGCTCGATCACCAGCGTACGCGCCTTGGCATCCGTCACGCGGAAGGTGTAGCTGGTGGTGCGTACGAACTTATGGTTCAGGTAGAGCACCCCCTTCACCAGCTTCACCGCCACGATCTCTTTGCCACTGCCCTCCGTTTTCGTCTCGCTCTCCACCCCCAGGTCGATGCCGTAGGAGATAAGACGCTCCTCGTTCGGCGACAGGTCTTCGATGGAGGCGTCGCCGGCGTAGACGTTCTTGTTATACACCGTGATCGGGCCGCTCATCAGGTGCACGCCGGTGGTATTTTTTAGCGTGAGCCCGTAGAGCGGGTACTTGGTGTGCACAGCGGGGTTGTAGATGGAGACCGGCCAGGCCTCCACCGCGCCGGCCACGATCGGCAGCAGCGCGGACTGCTGGCGTGGCAACGTGACGGGGGCTTTGATGGCATACTCGAACGCCTGCCCCAGGTCGGTGGCGTTGGCCGCGGATGCGACGGTGCGCTGCGCCACCGCGTGCATCGGCTCGGGCATCATTGACAATCGCGGTTGCGCGGCGACGAGCTCCTGTACGCTGCCATCGGTTTGGAAACCGGCGAGTCCGGCGACTACGCCCGTCATGGGACGGCCCGGGCCGGCCATCGGCGGCGTGGCTGTGAACGTTTGAGTGTTCCCGGTGAGCGTAGTGCCATCACCCGCACGCACGCCGTTTACGAGGATATCCGCCGTTTTTTTATCCGTCGCCGAACCGTTATCGTCGAAGCTCTCCAACTGCGCGCCGTAGGCGATGGGCTGCAGGGAGGCGAACAGGCGCGGCTGCACCAGCGGGCGCGCCAGATAGAGGGGCGTATACAGGTCCTGGATGAAACTGATGGGCCGACCGGAGACCAGCGACAGGTGGATGCCCGTCCAGTCGGCGTCGGAGGTATTCTCCACCACCGCCCACCCCTGCAGCGCCGCGGTGTCGTCGCCGAGTACCAGGCGGTAGGAGGTCTTCCAGATCGGCGTTTCCGCCAGGTAGCCCACCACCACATGGCGCTCGCCCGCGCCGGTGAAGGAAACGACGACGGGTTTGCGCCCGTTGTCCAACCCGGCGGCCACCACGCCCAGCGCATCCTGCAGCTCTTTGTTAAGCTTCTCGTCGAGGATGCGCAGGCTCTGCACGTCGTCCAGCGGCAGCTTCACCAGCCCGGCGTCGGTGTAGAGGGTGAGCATCTCCTGCTCCAGGATGTCCGCGCCGACCTTGCGCTTCTTCATCTCTACGCCGACGATTTTCCCCGTCACCGTCTGCGCGCCCTTCACCTCCACCGGCACGCCGCGCAGGCGGCTGAGCAACTGCCCGTAGCTGGGATTGTCGGTGAGATCGACGGCGAAGGCCTTGAGCGTTTTGCTCACGGGATCCTTCGCGCCGTAGGTGACGGAGGAAACCTTGCCGCCGTCGAGGTCGAGGAGCACCATCGACTTGAGCAGGTCGTTGATCTGTTCCGTTTTGAAGGAAAGCTGCACGGTGGCGTCGCCGGTCACCGTGCCGGAGCGCTGCACGTAGCCCACCCCGCTGGAGTACAGCACCACCTCGGTGATGGGCAGTTCGGCTCCCTCCGCCCACACCGCGCCCGCCACCACGAGCGCCACCAGCCACACGAACACCCCACGTGCCATCGCCCCACCTCCTGTTCGGATTGATTCGGTAGGCGATAGACGGTCGGGACGGGGAAAATGTTCCGTCTGAACCGGGATTTGGGGAGATTAATGGATTTCCTTGATTGGGGGAACGGCTTGGCATCGCTCTGCAGACGGATGACCTGGCGGGTTAATAGTATCAAATGCGATCCATCATCAAAGATGCAACGCAGATCCGCCAGCCCGAAATCGTTCCCCTAATCAAGAAAATCCCTTAATCCCCCCAAATCCCGGTTCAGACCACGAACTCCCCCAGCCGCTCCTTCGCCCGCGCGATCTCGGCGGGGGTGAGGGTGGAGGTTTCCAGGGTGATGCCGAGGGCGGCGGTGAAGCCGGCGCAGAGGGCGGCGACCACGTCGTCGTGGGGCACGGGGCGGCCGGCGGCGGTGTGCAGATCGACCATGCCGCTCTGCGCCACGAGTTCCCACTCGGAACGGTAGAAAACATCCGCCCAGCGCGGATAGTCTACCGCCAGCGGGAGGGAGTTCTGCTGCAGGATCACGCCGTCTTTGCGCTGCTGGGCGCTGCCGATGATCTTTTTGCCGTCCACCATCAGGTCGCAGCGTGCCTTGGCGGCGAAACAGGCGGGATTGCCGGCGGCCATCACGGAGGTCGGGTCGCCGCCGCGCGCCGCCGCCTTGCGGTCGACCAACTCGGCATTCAACCCCAGGCGGCGCAGGCCGTCCACCAGCGCGGCCCCCAGCGCGCGGTAGCTGTCCATCACCCCGGCACCCGCGCCGGCCAGGTGCGTCTCCGCCAGGATAGTGCTGAAGGTCACCTCGTCGTCGTGCAGAATCGCCCGCCCGCCGGTGGGGCGCCGCGCCACGTCGATGCCCAGCCGCGCGCAGTTCGCCACCTGCACGTTGCCCTCCGCCGGCTGGAATTTGCCCAGCGTCACGCACGGGGGGGTCCAGCGGTAAAAGCGCAGCACCGGTCCCGAGGTGCCATCGCGCACCGCTTCCACCAGCGCCGCATCCACCGCCATCTGCCACGCCCCCGGCCCGTCCACCGGCGGCAAGTATCGCCACGTCGTCATCATATCTCTTATATTCGCGGCAAGGGTAGGGCAACTCCTGCCGACATTTTCCCCTCGCGCGTGAAGAGGGGTTGACACCGAGCGCGCGCTTTGGTATAGTAAATCCCGTCTGATGTCGTGGCCCCTTCGTCTAGTGGCCCAGGACGCCTGGTTCTCAGCCAGGAGATCAGGGGTTCGAATCCCCTAGGGGCTGCCACTTGAACCGCCGGAGCTTTCCTCCGGCGGTTTTCCATTTGGTGGGAAGGTTGTGATATACTACGGATACCATGCAACCGACCACGGAACAACTGAATGAAGTCGTGCAGCGCATCGTGACGACCGTGCACCCGCTGCGGGTGGTGCTCTTCGGCTCCGCCGCGCGCGGTGAGATGCACGCCGACAGCGATCTCGACGTGCTGGTGGTCATGCCCGAGGGCACACATCGTCGGCATACGGCGGAAGAGCTGCATCGGCACTTCTTCGGTATCCCCTTCGCTATCGATGTAATCGTCGCAACTCCGACGGATATTGAACGTCACCGCTTCAATATCGGGTTAATCTACCGGACGATCCTCGAAGAAGGGCGTGAGTTATATGCCGCCTGATATGCTAATTGACACCGAGCAAATCGCCGCCTTCTGCCGCCGCCACCGCGTGGTGCGTTTTGCCCTGTTTGGCTCGGTGTTGCGCGAGGATTTTCGTCCGGACAGCGATATCGACATCCTCGTCGCCTTCGCGGACGACGCCACACCCACGCTGCTCGATCTGGCGCGCATGGAGGAGGAGCTGGCCGCGCTCTTCAATCGCCAGGTCGATCTCCTCACCTGGCAAGGCGTCGAACACAGCCACAACGCCCTCCGCCGCCGCGCCATCCTCGATTCCGCACAGGTGATTTATGATGCTGCCGCGTGACAGGCGCACCATTCACGGCGATCAATTTAAGGAGGAGCAGCATGAAGATACGATTTATGTTAGTAACCCTCCTGGTAGTATTTATCACGATAACGACGCTGTTACTTGTGAAATACTATAGTGAATACGTAAGTTACCACAAACTATTGAAGCAGTATCCTAATGAAGAAAGGATACGAGTAATCCATCTCAAAACGCAGGCTGGCGATAAATTCACCATAACAGTCGACATGCTACCTCAAGTCTTCTGTGCAGGTCCATTATTTACTGAAAGATTCTACTTCCCAGGCAAAGCCTCGGTTGAATCTATCGTCATAGATAGCGGAAAACATGAACCTGATCCAAATGCGATAGATTTCATCCCTGTTTACGCGGACATGAACAATTCATGTTATCTTCTCAATAACGATGTATTGATATGGCGCGTTAAGACGAAAGTGTATTTCAACTATTGTTTGTTAGCAGATATACACAAACTGTCTCCGGCACAATATCCTGAATTAGCAACGATTGGCAGGAATCTACTCAATAGCAATATCGGAAAATGGAATGATGTGTTTTCCGCTTTTCTTGCGAAAAGCGCCCCTACCCTCCCCCATCCAACTTCGCAATCACCCGCGTTAGCAACCGGCTCCGTGACACCTCCGGCGCCAGTGCGCGCTCCGCGTCCAGCAGGTATTGCGCGCGCTCCTGGTTGAAGTTCACCCGTTGCAGAAGTTCGAGGTAGAGGTTGTTTTCGCGTGCCTCGAGGCCAATCAGACGGCGCCAGCATTGGCGAAAAAACGAGGGCTGCCGCGGCGCCGGGATTACCGGCGCCGCGGGTACTTCATCCCCCCCCTGCGGATACAGCTCCAGGCCGCAGTGCGGGCAGTACGTTTGCGCGTGGTAGATGGCCTTCCCGCAGCGGGTGCAGGGGAAGACGTCGGGGTCGTCCGTCATTTTGCAGCCACCCGCGTGCTCGCGATGAGCGCCACGGTCTCCTGCGCCATCTGCGTGATACTGACCTTATGGAACCCCGCCACGCCGGTAAGCAGCGTGTCGCGCAGCGGTGCGATCCACTTGGCGGGCAGGCGGTCGGCCCCCAGGAGGGTTCCGAGCACGCTGCCGCTGGTGGCGCCGTTGCAGTCGGTGTCGAAGCCGGGCATCACGCTGCGGCAAATCGTCTTCTCGAAATCGTACTCACCCCACAGCAGCGCGATGGCCACGATCTCCGCGTTGCTGATGGTGTGGCACCAGTCGTGCGCCTTCGTCTCGTCCCAGCGTGTGCGCAGGTCGGCCACGGCATCTTCGTAGCTCGCGTCGGCGGCGCGCAGGTCGAGGATGCGCGTCACGTTGGCGGTGAGGCGACTCTGCGCGGGCACCTGGGCCAGCCCGGCGCGGATGATGGTGGGGATATCGTCGCACACAAAGGCGGCGGCGAGCATGGCGGCCACCCACATTTCGCCGTAGATGCCGTTCTTCACGTGGCTGATGGCGGCGTCGCGCCAGGCGAACTCGGCGGCGCGCGCGGGGTCGCCGGGATTCACGTAGCCGAAGAAGTCCGCGCGGATCTGCGCGCCGATCCACTCGCGGTAGGGGGTTGCGGAAGGACGCGGAGTCCGGCGGCGGGATGCACATGACGAGGTTCTTATACGCGATGCGCTCGGCGGTGCAGACGTGGAGGATGGGGATATTCCCCAGCCAGAAGCGCGCCACGCCCGCCGGGGTGAACTCCGCGCCCTGCTCCTTCACGATCGCCAGCCCGGTAGCGGTGTAGTTGGTGTCGTCATCCTCCGGCATGCAGGTGATGTCTTCTTCGTAGACCGTCCACGCACTCTCGCCGAAGTCGTGCGCCGCCTTCAGCTCCGCGGAGGCGTTCTTTGAAAAGTACCGGTCGAGCGGCCAGCGCCCCTGCCCCTGCAGATAGCCTTCCATCTGCCAACTGCGCTTACCCTCCACCGGCTTACCGAGCAGGCAGCCGCTGCAGCGCCCCTGCCAGGCGCCGAGGGCTTTGTTGAAGAGGGCGGCGCCGGAGAGGGCGAGCGCGGGCAGCGCTACCGGCGTCGGACGCGCAGCCCGGATGCCATCCAGGTCGGACGGCTCGACATACGGGTATCCCGCCACGAGCGGAAGCGCCTGCACCGCGTCGAGGAGCGCCTCCGCGCGTTGCTGGTTGGCCTCCATGGTCAGGTCCAGGGCCGCCAGTGCGACGAACTCATCCATCAGCGGCGCCAGGTCGCGTCCCTCTTCGCGGGCCTGCTTGGACTCCGTCTCCAGGTCGCCTTGCGTCGTCAGCAGCCAGGGCTGTTCGCCCCAATTCGTCCGATTCGGCGTCGCCATGATTTCCTCTTTCGCTGATAGCGTGTTCCGGGAGGCAGCGCCTCAACCGGTCGCCTTTTTCTTCGCCGCAATACGGCAAAACTCCCTTCAACGGTTGTGCGATGTCGAGGAAAGTGTGCGACGCGGCACGGCGCGATGGCGGACAATACGGAGGCTGGAGGGCACGCCGATGATCCGCTCGTTGCTGCGGCAGGCACGGCGCTGGATGCGCCACCACGAGGAGAATTACCTGTACGCGTCATCCGTCGAGGCGCTGCTGCGCCATACGACCCATCTGGGCGACCCGCTGCAGGTACTCGTCGTCGATGCACACAATATCGGCTTCGTGCTGCCCCGACGGCCGGCCTTTCCCCCCCTCTTCCGCACGCGCGTGCTCCGCGGCGACGTAGCGATCATGGCCTTGCTCGAAGAAGAGTGGATCTTCCGTTCGCTGGCGGTACTCGGCCCCAACAGTTGTCCGGTCACCGGCTACCCACTGCAGTTGAGCGCGACGGATGCCTTCCTGGAATGCGCGGAGACGCATCCTGCCTGGCGCGGCAAGGGGGTGGCACCGAGTATGCTCTTCCCCACCGCGCTGGAGCTGCTCGCGCACGGCATCACGCGCGTCTTCTTCACCGTCGACCCGACGAATGCCCCATCGATTCGCGCCATGGAGAAGGGCGGCGCGGAGCGGCAAGGCCTCATCGTCGCCGACCGCTGGCTGGGACGATGGCACACCAAGTATACTGTGGTCGCGCCGTCGGGCGTGGAAGCGTAGCTTTGTCCGCAACCCACGCATTTCCGTACCGTGCCTGCCACATTACGCCTCATCGTGATGCGCTATCATGGCTGTAACTTTGGGAAAGGCCGGCACGCCTGATGATGGAACGGACACCGGAGACCGCCCCCGCGCCGTGGCGCCCGGCGGTGGAATGCCTGCCGCGGCGAGAGTTGGACACGCTGCAGCGCTTCGCGCTGGCGCAGGCGGTGACGCGCGCCTGGGGGGCGCCGTGGTATCGCGAGCGGCTGCGCGCGCTAGGCGAGGTGGGCGAGGGGCTGGAGCCCGCGCGCTTTCAAACCGACGTGCCGCTGACGAGCAAGGCCGACCTGCGCGCGGCCTTCACCGGCGCCTGGAACACGGGGGCACGGCGCCCGGCAATGCTGCTGGCCACCTCCGGCACCACCGGCACGCGCGTGCCGTTGCCCTATACCACCGACGATCTCGAGCGCTGGCAGGAGCTGGCGGCGCGCACGCTGTGGGCCAACGGCCTGCGTCCCACCGACACTGTGCTGCTGCCCGTGCCGCTGGGGCTCTATTCCGGCGGGCACGGTATGTTCGCGGGGTTGCGCCGGCTGGGCTGCACCGTCATCCCTCTCGGCCCGGCGCCCACCCCCACGCTGGTGGACGTGCTGCGCGGCGGGCTGGGCCTGGCGCCGACCACCGTCGTCACGCTGCCCTCGCACATGCTGCGCCTGCTCGACTCGCTGCCCGCTGCCGGTATCGACCCCGCCGACACGGGGCTGCGTCTGGCCTCCCTGGGCGCGGAGGCCTGGAGCGAGGAGGCGCGCGCCCGTATCGAGGCGGGGTTCGGGCTGCGCGCGGTGGATTCCTACGGCATCGGCGAGTTGTGCGGCCCCGGCGTAGCCGCCGAGTGCGAATACCGCGACGGTCTGCACGTATGGGAGGATGCCTTTTTCGTGGAGATCGTCGATGCCGACGGCGCACCCGTCCCCGACGGCACACCCGGCGAGCTGGTGCTCACCCCGCTCTTCCGCGAGACGCTGCCGTTGTTGCGCTACCGCACCGGCGATGCCGCGGCGCTGCTCCCCGGCCCGTGCCGCTGCGGGCGCACGCACCGGCGCATCACGCGCATCCTGCACCGCCTCGACCAGGTGCTCATCATCACCGGGGTGAACGTGGACCCCGGCGACGTAGAGCGCATCCTCTACCGCTTCCCCTGGGTGGGGCAGGAATACGCGCTGGCGGTGGAGGGGGAGCATCGCGACGCGCTGCACGTGCAGGTGGAACGCCACGGGCAGCAGGCGCCGCCGCCGGATGCCGAGGCCCAACTCACCGCCGCCATCCGCCGCGATATGCCCGTGCGCACGCGGGTGACCCTCTGCCCGCACGGCAGCCTGGAGCGTGCGCCGGGCAAAGTGCAACGCGTCATCGGACGATAGGAGATGCAAATGGACTTGCTTTACGATAACAACCGGCGCTTTATGCCACCCGATCCGCTCCCCGCGCGGGTGCTGATCTGGGACGAGACGTTGCGCGACGGGGAACAGTCGCCCGGGGTGGCCTTCCACCCGGCGGAGAAGCGCGCCATCGCCGCCGCGCTTGCCGACGCCGGTGTGGGGGTGATCGACGCCGGCATGCCCATCATCTCCGACGAGGAGCGCACCGCCATCCGCGGCATCATCGAGCTGGGGTTGCCGTGCGAAGTCGGCGCCACCGTGCGCTGCCACGAGGCCGACCTGCAGGCGGCAGTGGAATGCGGCGTGCGCCACGTGTATATGTTCCTCTCCGTCAGCCCGCTACATATGAAATGCAAGTTCGGCATGACGGACTACGCGCAGCTCACCGACACCGCGCGTCGCCACGTGGCACTGGCCGACCGGCTGGGCTTAATTGTGACCTTCATCGCCGAGGACAGCACGGGTACCAACCCCGACACGTTATGCGACCTGTTCACCACCCTGCACGGCGAGGGCGTGCGGCGCATGATTATCTGCGACACGGCGGTGCGCATCCCCACCCCGCTGGCCTTCTACCACTTCACGCGCTACATCGTCGCCAACACGCCGAAAGGCCTCGCCTACGGAGTGCATTGCCACAACGACCTGGGCGACGCCAACGCTAACACCGTGCTCGCGGTGCAGGCGGGGGTGACGATTCCCACCGTCACCGTGAACGGCATCGGCGAGCGCGCCGGCAACGCCCCGCTGGAGCAGACGGCGGTGACGCTGGAGAAGATGGGCATCCGCACGGGAATCAAGCTCGAGCGGCTCTACGATCTTTCGCGCCTCGTGCAGCGCGCCAGCGGCATCCCCATCGCCATGCACCACCCGGTGGTCGGGCTCAACGCTTTCCGGCACGAGTCGGGTATCCACGCCGCCGGGGTGCTGGAAGATCCGCGCACCTACGAGACGATCCTCCCCGAGGAGGTGGGGCGCGCGCGGGAGATCATCTTCGGCAAACATTCCGGGCGGCACCAGTTGGCGGCGCTGCTGGAGGCGCACGGCATCGCCGGCGGCGCCGTAGTCGACCACCTGCTGGCGGAGATCAAAGGGATGAAGGAACAGGAGTCGCACACGCCGTTGACGGAGATGGCCGACCGGCTGGACGTCTACTACCGCACCCATTTTGGCATCGACACCGCGCACATCGTGGCGCGAGCAAGAGAGTTGGTGAAGGATGACGATCTGTACTCAGCCGCTGCTTGAGTCCCTCTTCTCCGCGCGCCTGGCCCGTCCGGTGCGCGCGGGGGAGGTGGTGCAGACGCCGGTCGACCTGGTGATGGCCCACGACGCCACGCTGTCGCTGCTCATCGAGGATTTTGAACGGCTGGGACAGACCGTGCGTATGCCGGAGCGCGTGATGGTGACGTGCGACCATTTTGCCCCGCCGGCGCGTATCGACTGGGCCAACCTGCAGCGCGACGTACTCGCCTTCGTGCGGCGCCACGGGGTACCCGACTTGCGCATGTACCAGGGGATCTGCCACCAGTTGCTGCTGGAAGACCCGCGCCTGCTGCCCGGCACGGTGACGGTGGGGGCGGATTCCCACACGCTGCTCGCCGGCGCGGTGGGCGGCTTTGCCACCGGCCTGGGCGCCACGGATATCCTGGCCATCCTCGCCACCGGGGAGACGTGGTTCCAGGTGCCCGCCAGCGTGCAGGTGGTGCTCACCGGCACCCGCAAGCCGTGGGTGATGGGGCGCGACGTGGCGTTTCACCTACTCCGGCACTTCGGCGAGGACGGTGCCGCCTACCGCGCGCTGGAGCTGTGGGACGACACCGGCGACGGCCTCTCCATGGACGCGCGCGCGGCGATCACCTGCATGGCCACCGAGATGGGGGCGAAGGCGGCGCTCTTCGCACCGGATGCGGTGACGGTCGAATACCTGCGTCTCCGCGACGGCAAGGCGCCGGAACTCCCGCTGCCCCCGCGCCCACCCGCCGACACGGCCTACGTGGAAGCGCTGGCGGTGGACGTGGGCACCTTGGACAGCCTAATCGCCTGCCCCTTCAGCCCGGCCAACGTGCACCCCGTGCGCGAGGTGGAGCCGGTGCCGCTGGACGAAGTCTACATCGGCTCCTGCGCGGGCGGACGGTTGGAAGACCTGGCGCTGGCGGCGCGGATGCTCTCGGGCAAGCAGGTGGCGCGCGGGCTGAAGGTGATCGCCGTGCCCTCCTCCGTTCGCGTCATGGGCCAGGCGATGACCGCCGGGTACCTGCAGACGCTACTCGACGCCGGGGTGTGCGTGAGCAATCCGAGCTGCGGCGCCTGTGGGGGCATCGACAAGGGGGTGCTCGCCAGCGGCGACCGGGCGCTGATGACCTCCACGCGCAACTTTCGCGGGCGGCTGGGGCCACGCGACAGCGAGGTATATCTGGCATCCACCGCGACCTGTGCCGCGTCGGCGCTCACCGGCCGGCTGACCGCGCCCGAGGAGGTGTGGCCATGTTAAGCGAGCGTACGCGCACCGTGCGGGTGCTGGTGCTGGGCGACGACGTGAATACCGACCTGCTACACCCCCCGCGCTTCTTCGGCACCACGCAAGAGGCGGTGCTACCCGGCTTTTTGGCCGGCTACCCGCCCGAAGTGGCAGCGGCATTCCGCCCGGGCGACCTGCTGGTGGGCGGGCGCAACTTCGGCTGCGGCTCCAGCCGCGAGGCCTACGTGCGCGCCTTCCGCTATGCCGGCGTCGGGGGCATCATCGCCCACTCCTTCGCGCGCATCTTCTACCGCAACTGCATCAACGCCGGCATCCCACTGGCGCACCATCCCATGCTGTACCGGGAACTCACCTCGTGGGAGGAGGTCGCTTTCGACTCCGCCGCGTGGCACGTCACCCGCGTAAGCACCGGCGACACGATCCCCCTCACCCCACCCCCCGCCCACCTGCAGCGCATCCTCGCCGCCGGGGGGTTGCTGGCATACCTGGCGCTGAATGCCACGTAATCGGAGCTGTCTGAACCTTGATTTCTCGGATTAAAGGATGACCATGATTTACTGGTATCGAATACCGCCAGGCATAATCCGCTAATCCGACTAATCATGGTTCAGACAATCAGGAGCCTCCCATGTACGACTACGACGCAATAATTATCGGGGCGGGGCCGGCGGGAATGGCGGCGGCGACGCGGCTGCGCTGGGTGAAAACCTCCCTTGCGGTGCCGGCCAGCGTGGTGCTGCTCGACCCGGCAGGCGCGGGGGGACTGGCGGCGATGGGGAAGATTGCGCTCTCCGGGCCCGGATTCTCCTTCGACGGGGCCGAGTTAGCGGCGAGCGTGCGTACGGACATCGAGAAGCTGGAGATCCCTGTCCTTCGTGAAGCGGCGACGGGGTTGGCATGTGTGGACGGCGTGTGGGAAGTGCGCACGGCGACGCGGACGCTGCGCGGGCTGGCGGTGATTCTCGCCACCGGCTTGCGCTGCCTCTCCAACGAAGCGGAACTCATGCGCGCGGGGCGGCTGGGGTTGCTTTCCGGCGGCTACACGCAGGCGACGGATCGTTTTCGCCACTGGTCGGGGCACATGCGTGGGCAGCGACTGGTGCTCATCGGTGGGGCGTCGTTGGCGGAGGACCTGCCGCGCTACCGTGCCGCGGATGACGGGCGCAACACGGTGGATGCCCTCCTCGAACCGGCGCAACGGATACGCGGCTTCCGCGACCTGGGCACGCACGTGCTGATCGACACCGACGCGGGGGAGATCGCGTGCGAGATGATCCTGGTGGACTACCACTCGCTGGAGCTGGCCCCGCCGACGTCGCATTTCCTGCCCGCCGCGTGGCGCGACGCGCACGGCTTCCCGCGTATCGGGGTGCAGGGGTCGGCAGAATTCCCCGGCCTATACGCCGCCGGGGACGGCGCGCGCCTGCCCAGCCTGTGTGTGAAGGCGCTGGCGGAGGGCGTGGAGGCGGGCTTCAACGCGTACGATTACATCTTCCGGCGCAAATTCGCACGCGCGCCGCACCTGTTCGCCTTCTACCCTTCGTCGCGGCGTCTCGGCTTCGCGGAGGACGAATTGCCCTCTCTCGATCCGCATACGCACCTCGCCGTCGGCCTTACGGCGGCGTCGCACTTCACCACGCCGACTACCTTGACCGCGGAGATGCTGCCCGTGCTGCAGGCGGAGATTCACGCAAAGACCGCCACGGTGCATACGACATCGATTACGGAATATACCGCGCCGTGACGAGTAGCCCGGTCGTTTCCTGCCCACTCGCCACCGGGACGCGACGGGGTTGGAAGGCGGGGTGCGTGCCGCCGCGAAAGAGCACGGCATGGCCGGCGCGCACGGGGATGCGTCCCGCGTGCGGCTCGCGTTCCAGCCGTTCGATGCGGAAACCGTAGCGGTTGAGCAGGCGGAAGACCGCCGACGGCGGGTAACGGCGATCGGGGGAGAAGGTGGACTCCGTGCCACCGCGGTGCGTCGCCTGTGCGTGGAGCATCAGCACGCCGTCGATGCGGCAGTAGTGCGCCGCCAGCCGCACCAGGGTATCCGGCTGCGCGTTATGCTCCAGCGGTGTCCAACAGATGATGGCATCGAAACTGCCCGCCAGCCAGTGCCCTTCCTCCAACGTCTCGCGCAGGAGTTCCGGCGGCAGCCCGTGGTCGCGTTTGGCGGTCGGGCCCGGCGCGATGCCCGCCACGCGCCACCCCTGGCGACGCGCCAGCGCCAGAAAGGCACCGTCGCAACTGTCCAAATCGAGCAGGGCGCCGCGCGGCACGGCGTTTTCCACGGCGGCCAGCCGGCGCGCCAGCAGCTCCCCGCCCGGCATGGGCAGCGCGCCCTCCTCGTACGTCCCCGCCGGCAGGCGGAAGACGTAGCGGCAGACGGCACAACGCGCCAGCGTGACGGCGCCGGGCGACGCCGGTGTCGTGGCGACAACTTCGGGCTCCTGTGCCGAGCAGATCGGGCAGATGCGTTGGGCGCTCATCGTTATACCCCCGGGCGGTCGAGGCGAGCCGCACCTGTACTGTAGGGGTTTTTCAATAGCGGCAACAGAGTAATTTGCCAACAAAGTGGCGGCTTGTTGCACGTATCTGACAATGTCTGTTTCAGCACACAGTGCTGTTAGAAAAGCAGACGCCCCCCGCCGAAGCGGAGGGCGTCTGTGCTTTTTGCTGCGCAAAAACGCAACGCGCTTTTTGCTGCGCAAAAACGCTGGCTAGAAGCGCCGGCGCGGGCGGTGCCCGCCGTCGCTGCTGCCGCCGCTACCGCCACCGTCACGACGCGGGCCACGGTCGCCGCCGCCTTCGGGGCGCGGACCACGGAACTCACCTTCGGGGCGCGGGGGGCGCGGCGGACGATTGTCCTCGCTCCCCATTTCGCCGGGCTCGGGCGGGGGCAACATCGCCTTGCGGGTGAGGCGGATCTTGCCGGACGGGTCCTTCTCGATGACCTTCACCACCACCTCGTCGCCGATGCTGACCACGTCTTCCACGCGGGCGACGCGCTCATGGGCGAGCTGCGAGATGTGGATCATGCCGTCGCGACCCGGGGCGATCTCCACGATGGCGCCCACCGGCTTGATGTCGATCACCTTGCCGACGTAGACTTCGCCTTCAACGATGTCGCGCGTGATATCTTCGATGATCCGGCGCGCCAACTGGCCGGTCTCGCCGTCCGGGGCGGCGATGAAGACGCGTCCGGTCTGCTCGATGTCGATCTTCACGCCCAGGTCGTTCTGGATCTTCTTGATGACCTTGCCGCCGGGGCCGATCACGTCGCCGATCTTGTCGGGGTGGATTTCCATCACCACCACGCGCGGGGCGTTCGGGCTCAGGTCGGCGCGCGGCGCGGGGATGATTTCGAGGATCTTCTCGATGATGGTGACGCGGGCTTTGCGGGCGAGTTCGAAGGCTTCGGCCAGCAGCGCACGCGACAACCCGCCGCGCTTCACGTCCATCTGGATCGCGGTGATGCCCGTGGTGGTGCCGGTGACCTTGAAGTCCATGTCGCCGGAGCCGTCTTCGACGCCCTGGATGTCGGTGAGGAGCACGGAACGCGTCTCATCGCTGACCATCCCGATGGCGATGCCCGCCACCGGCGCCTTGATGGGCACGCCGGCATCCATCAGCGCCAGGGTGCTGCCGCAGGTGCTGGCCATGGAGCTGGAGCCGTTGGATTCCAGCACTTCGGAGACCAGGCGCAACGTGTAGGGGAAGGAGTCCACGTCGGGGATCACCGGCAACAACGCGCGCTCCGCCAGTGCCCCGTGGCCGATTTCGCGGCGGCCCGGGCTGCGCATGGGGCGCGTCTCGCCCACGCTGTAGGGCGGGAAGTTGTAGAAGTGCATGTAGCGCTTGTTGTCTTCCGGTGAGATGGTGTCCAGCGTCTGGCCTTCGCCCATGCCACCCAGCGTGAGGATGGTGAGCGCCTGCGTCTGCCCGCGGGTGAAGAGGCCGCTGCCGTGCACGCGCGGCAGAATGCTCACTTCCGGGGTGATCTGGCGCAGTTCGTCCGGCTTGCGGCCGTCCGGGCGACGCCCTTCGTCGAGGATCACCGTGCGCAGCGCTTTTTTCAGTACGCCTTCGATGAGGGAGCGCGCCTGCGCGGCCATCAGCGCGAACTTCTCCGGGAAGCGCGACGCCAACTCGGCCTCGATCTCTTTGATCAGGTCGCTGGTAGCGCTCTCGCGCGCCTGCTTGCTCGGGTTCACCAGCGTTTCGCGAATGCGCGCGGCGTATTCGTCGACGGCGGCCACGAAGTCCGCGTCCTGCACCGGCTCGGTCACGACGACCTTCACGGGATTGATCAGGGCGACCAGCTCGTCCTGCAGTTCGATCATTTGCAGGATGCCGGCCTCGCCGAACTCGATGGCGTCGATCATCACGTCTTCAGGCACCTGCTGGGCGCCCGCTTCCATCATGATAACCCCTTCGCGTGTGCCGGCGACCACCAGGTCGAGTTCAGTCTCGAGCATCTGGGCGAAGGTGGGGTTCAGGATGAACTCCCCATTCACGCGGCCCACGCGCACGGCGCCCACCGGTCCCTGGAAGGGGACGCGGGAGATGCTCAAGGCGGCGGAGGCGGCGATGGTGCCCAGGATGTCCGGCTGATTCTCCTGGTCGGCGGAGAGCACGGTGATGATGATCTGGACATCGTTGCGGAAGTACTTGGGGAAGAGCGGACGAATGGGGCGGTCGGTCATGCGGGCGCTTAGGATCGCGCGCTCACTGGGACGGCCTTCGCGCTTAATGAAGCCGCCGGGAATCTTCCCCGCGGCGTACATGCGCTCCTCGAAATCGACGGTCAGCGGGAAGAAGTCCACGCCGACGCGCGGGGAATTCGACATGGTGGCCGCGGCCAGCACGACGGTATCCCCATAACGCACCACGACGGCGCCGTCGGCCTGCTTGGCCATACGACCCGTCTCGATGCTCAACACCTTGTCGTTCAAGGTCCGTTGAACGGTATGCATTTGTGTCTCCTCATGAGGGGGCGCTCACGCCCCGAATATGGCAGCCCGCCGCCTTCGGCAAGCGAGGGCGGCTGACGTATCCGCGTGCATCGGTTCCGGGTGGGAACCTATCGGCGGAGGCCAAGTTTGGCAACCAGCGCACGATAGCGATTGACGTCCGTCTTCATCAGATAATTCAGCAGACGGCGGCGCTGGCCTACCATCATGAGGAGCCCACGGCGGGAGTGATGGTCCTTCTTGTTCTCCTGTAGATGCGAGGTCAGGTGGCTGATGCGCGCACTCAACAGGGCCACCTGAACTTCAGGCGACCCGGTATCACCTTCGTGAGTGCTATGGACCGCAATGATCTGGTCCTTCTTCTCCTTGGCTAACGGCACGAGTTCTTGTCCTCCAGTGAATTTACGGCGGCATTATAACACATACCACGTCTGGTGTAAAAGGGGGGTATGCCATGAAATTCGCGCGCGCGAGCTAACGCGTGTCAGGAATGGACGACGCGTCCGAGGTGTCACGGCAGGGCGCAAGGCCAAACCGACCCGTTATTCACCCCTCCATGCCGCCGCTGCCCCATGCTCCCCGCGGGAACGTGGCACGCGGGCGGTAAATCCGCTATAATTAGCGGCGACTATCTGCAAAGGGTTGAGGTGGCATGGCGGATTACGAGCTGATTGTCGGATTTGAAGTGCACGCCGAGTTGGCGACGGCGACGAAGATCTTCTGCGGGTGCAGCACGGAGCCCGGCGCGCCGGCGAACACCCACACCTGTCCCGTCTGCCTGGGGCTGCCCGGGGTGCTGCCGGTGCTCAACGGCGCCGCGCTGGAGCACGCGGTGCGCGTGGCGCTGGCGTGCCACTGCGGGATCTCCTCGCCCTCCATCTTCGAGCGGAAGAACTACTACTATCCCGACCTGCCGAAGAACTACCAGGTGTCGCAGAAGCGCGCCCCCTTCGGCGTAGACGGCTGGTTCGACCTGGAAGTCGACGGCACGGTGAAGCGCATCAGCATCGTCGACATCCATCTGGAGGAAGACGCCGGCAAGCTGGTGCATCCCGAGGAGCGCAGCGCGGCGGGGTACAGCCTGGTGGACTTCAACCGCGCCGGCGTGCCGCTGCTGGAGGTCGTCTCCGGCCCGGATCTGCGCAGCGTGGCCGAAGCGGAGGCGTACATGACCGCCATGCGCCGGTTGCTGCAGTATCTCGGCGCCTCGGACGCGCGCATGGAACTGGGGCAGATTCGCTTCGAGGCCAACATCTCCGTGCGTCCCGTGGGCACCGAGACGCTGGGCAAGCGCGTGGAGATCAAAAACCTGAACTCCTTCCGCACCGTCACCCGCGCCATCGAGTATGAGATGGCGCGGCAGATCGACCTGTACGAACGCGGCGGCGCGGTGGCGCAGGAGACGCGCCTGTGGGACGACGCGCGCGGCGAGACGCAGGCGATGCGCAGCAAAGAGGAGTCGCACGACTACCGCTACTTCCCCGAGCCCGACCTGGTGCCGATGGTCTTTACCGATGCTTACCTGGCCGACCTGGCCGCAAAGCTACCCGAGTTGCCCGCCGCCCGTCGCACGCGCTTCATCGAGGCCTTCGGGCTGCCCGAATACGACGCCGCCATCCTCACCGGCGAGAAGACCATCGCCGACTTCGTGGACGCCGCGGTGGCGCTGGGCGCCAACCCGAAGACGGTTTCCAACTGGATCATGGGCGAGGCGCTGCGCCTGTTGAACGAGAAAGGCCTCGCGCCCGACGCGTTGCCCATCACCCCGCGGGCGCTGGCCGACCTCATCGCACTGGTGGACGACGGGAAGATCAACGCCAACCAGGCGAAGCAGGTCTTCGCGGAGATGTTCGACAGCGGCGCGGCGCCGGAGGAGATCGTGAAAGCACGCGGCTTCGCGCAGATCTCCGACGTGAGCGCGCTGGCGGCTATCGTCGACGCCGTGGTGGCCGCCAACCCCGACGCCGCCGCCAAATACACCGCCGGTGACGACAAGCCCCTCGGCTTCCTGGTCGGCCAGGTGATGAAACAGTCCCGCGGCCAGGCCAACGCGCCGGTCGTGAACGCGCTGATACGGAAGAAGCTGCGGGGAGAATGAAAGCGTTAATAATGAACTGGGAATTATCGGATTTTAAATACAGGCGAGATTCCAATAAGATGCTTCGGCAGCTTGATGTTGAACTACGTGAAGCCTATATGTCTGCGGCTAACAGAGGGATACTTAACTCGAGCATCTTTAA
The DNA here is from genome assembly GCA_903928345.1 of uncultured bacterium. GTDB lineage: Bacteria > Armatimonadota > Hebobacteria > CAIYQO01 > CAIYQO01. Next base: position 52,547 of record CAIYQO010000270.1, read on the forward strand.
TGGTAATGTAGTTAATATCATAGCTGCAGCATTGAACGAGATATTGACTTTGCGAATACAATATGATTTTGAAGTCTACGCTCTATCGAATACACCTATCACGCGTGCAGATACAGAAATATTTTACGAACGGATTACTTCTGCATTAGAAGCGTTATCACAACATGCTATTCCTTCGAAAATCAATAACCTACGACGGAATGCCCGTCCAGAATTCCTCTGCATTGAAGATGATATACAAAAGAGGACGAATGTGGTACAAGCACGTATTCAAGGTATAATATGGGAGAAGGTGCTTGAAAATGAGTTAACATCATACGGTAAAATTCCTTCTCTGCCAGATATTTCATTCGATTTCATTAATGATCAATTATTTCGCCAGCGTGTTAATAGTGAACTTGATGAATTAACAGACAATATAAAAAATTGCAACAAACGATCTGTTGTCGAGAGATGCGGCTCTATAGCCGAAACTGTACTACTCGACTTAATGTTATCAGATGAGCAGAGAGCCCTCTCTTCAACAATAAAGACTAGCAAGCCAATCAGGCGTTGGGGGCTTGATGACTTATCGAATGTCGCACTTAACCTACAACTCATCAACAATGAATGTTATCAGTTAATCGAATTACTTCGTAGTTACCGAAATACAATTCATCCAGGTCAGGAATTACGAACAGGGATATCCGTTACAATAGAGCAAGCAATCATTTCAACTCAAGCTCTTATTATTCTTATCCGTGCTCTCTCACCGGTTTCCGACTTAAGCGGTCGGGTATGACTTTGTTAATACTCGAACTAGGGAACCAGCCATCTAGCTGCCTATCTGTAGTCGTGTCATCGCCCATCCTGTTCCCGGTTCCCCGTTCCCTGTTCCCTCCGCACGCGGAATCGCGTATAATAAGCCCGTTTTGCGCCGCTGGCGCGACCGTACCACTTATCACAGAGAGGACATCCCCATGAGTTCGCATATCTCCGCGTTGCAGCAGGCCCGGTTGGGCTATACGCCGAAGTTGCCGAAGGCACTGCGCGGCGGATCGGTCGGCGTCGAGTTCGGCGCCGCGACGGCCCCGGCCAGCCATCAGGAGGAGATTCAGGCGCTCTTCCCGCTCACCTACGGGCAGCCTCTCGTCACCATCACCGCGGGCGGCAACCTTCCGGCCGGGCCGCTCAAGGTGGGCGTGGTGCTCTCCGGCGGGCAGGCGCCGGGCGGGCACAACGTGATCGCCGGCCTCTTCGACGCGCTGAAGGCCGCCAATCCCGACACCCGGCTGTATGGCTTCCTCAAAGGCCCCGGCGGGGTTATCAAGGGCAAGTACCAGGAGCTGACCGCGGAGATCATCGACGCCTACCGCAACACCGGCGGCTTCAACATGATCATGAGCGGCCGCGATAAGATCGAAAAGCCCGCCGACCTGGCCGCCTGCAAGGCGAACCTGGAAGCGATGGGGCTGGACGGCTTGGTCATCATCGGCGGCGACGACAGCAACACCAACGCCGCCGTGCTGGCCGAATACCTGCAGCGCGAAGGGTGCAAAACGCGCGTCATCGGGGTGCCCAAGACGATCGACGGCGACATGAAGAACGACTACATCGAAGCCTCCTTCGGCTTCGACACCGCGGCACGCACCTACGCCGAACTCATCGGCAACATCTGTCGCGACGCGCAATCCGCCGTGAAGTACTGGCACTTCGTGCGCCTGATGGGCCGCGCCGCCAGCCACGTGGCATTGGAGTGCGCGCTGCAAACGCAACCGAACATCACCCTCATCTCCGAGGAGATTCAGGCGAAGGGCATCACGCTGGGCGAGATCGTCGACGGCATCGTGCAAATCATCGTCGACCGCGCCGCCGCGGGCCGCAACTACGGCATCCTGCTGGTGCCCGAAGGCCTGCCGGAATTCATCTCCGACATCAAAACGATGATCGAGGAGCTGAGCACCATCCTGGGCACGGAAGAGGAATACCTGCGCGGGCTGGCCGACCACAGCGAGCGCGTGCAGTACCTGGAGAGCCAACTCGGCGACCACAGCGCGCGCGTCTATGGCTCGCTGCCGGCGGACATCCAGGAAGTGCTGCTGCGCCGCGACAGCCACGGCAACGTGCCGCTGTCGCAGGTAGAGACGGAGCGGTTGCTCATCGATCTGGTCAGCGATAAGCTGCGCCTGCTGCAGAGCCACGGGCAAGCGGAGGCGGTGAAGTTCAGCCCACTCGGTCACTTCTTCGGTTATGAAGGCCGCTGCGCGTATCCGTCCAACTTCGACGCGGACTACTGCTACTCCCTCGGCTACGCCGCCGCACAACTCGTGCGCGCTGGCGTCACCGGCTACACCGCCAACGTGCGCAACCTCACCCGCAACAGCGACGAGTGGCTGGCGGGCGGCGTGCCCGTGACGATGATGCTCAACATGGAGATGCGTAAAGGCAAGCCGACGCCGGTGATTAAAAAGGCGCTGGTGGAGCTAGACAGCGAGCCGTTCAAGTTCTTCGCCGCCAACCGCGAGAGCTGGGGCGTCGAGGATGCCTACATCTTCCCCGGCCCCATCCAATACTTCGGCCCCGCCGCCGTCTGCGACGCCCCGACCGTGACGCTGGCGCTGGAAAAGGGTGTGAAGGTGCAGGCGTAAGAATTGCGCCGCATCGCGAAGACCGCACCGCCCGGGGTTGCATCGGCTGCCCCGGGCGGTTTTCGTGAGCATGAAGGGTTCGTGTTCGTTCTTTTTAGCCCGAAGGGCTCGAATTCGTCAGCCTGGGGCAACGCCCCAGGTTCGGAGGCAGACAAGCGTCCGAGCCCTGAAAGGGCGGAATTCCCGTTAATCCCATAAATACCGTTCATCGAATTTGATGCCATTTTCCTGAAAAAGCGTTCGCAACTCGTCCTGGAAAGACACCGTGCGGTGGTGTTCCCGCTGGTTGGCGATGTAGCGAATCACCGCATGGCGGTCACCCTCACTCACGGCGTAAGCACCGTACCCCGTCTGCCAGTAGAAATCCGCATACTCGGGTCCCTTTTCCTTGATCCACTTAGACGAACTCTTCTTCACCGCTTCGATCACTTCCGCAAGGGTGTGGGTTTTCGATAAAGTGAAGAAGACATGCGCATGATCCGGTTCGGTGTTCGTAATAATCGATGGAGAATCCCAGGCTTGGAGAATGCCGACGAGGTAACCGTGCAGTTCGTCGCGGATATCGTCGTGGATCAGAGAGCGGCGGTATTTTGTGCTGAATATCAGGGTGGACTTTCGCACTTTCCGATCTGACTTCCTGCTGACCGGGGGCTTGTGTCCCGCTCCGGCGTTCACGCAGCGCGGGCCGCGTGGTCGATGAGCAGATCCACGTCGGTCGGATTA
>CAIYQO010000271.1 GCA_903928345.1 uncultured bacterium
CGCGTTGTGCCTGCGCGCGCGGGCGATCGGCACGTCATTGTATGAGGCGTCTGCGGCGTTATGGCACGACTATCTGAAAAACGAACTCCGCAATCCTACTATTACGGCGGTGGGGTGTGCATAAGCGAAAGTCCTAATTATAACAAGTCGGCGCCGGGTAGTGTACCGTATTTATAACAATTATCGCCAGTTAATGAGTATATTGTTGAGGCGTTGCAGTAGGAGAAGCGCGGGGCGGGGAGCAAGGTGCGTGCAGGGATTCGCGGATAGGTTTTTGCTCCATCCGTCGCTACGTCCCCTGTGTCCGCCGCCATTGGTCGCCGGACTCGTCCCAGGTAGCGTGCGGTCGCGTTTGGCCCAGGTGGCAGAGGTCGTTGCAGGTGCGCAACAGGTAGCGGCCATCCGTGACATCAAGGAGACTGATAGAGCAGTTGTCGAAGCGCAAGCGGCGGAAGACGGACAGGTCGGCGCCCAGCGCGGTGACGATCAAGGCGCGCACGGTGCCGCCGTGGCCGATCACCGCCACCGTCTCGTCGGGATGGGCGGCCACGATATCGGTTAGCGCGGCGGCCACGCGGAGCTGCATTTCGGCCAGCGTCTCACCGCCCGGTAGACGCACGTGCAGCGGGTTGGTATGCCAGGCGGCGAGCAGCTCGGGGTGGGCGGCGCCGATCTCCGCCATGGTGTGCGTCTCCCAGGCACCGAAGTGCAGCTCGCGCAGGCGGGGGTCGGCGCGGAGGGTTAGACCGTGCGGTGCCGCTACCTGCGCCGCCGTTTGCGCGGCGCGCGCCAGGTCGCTGGTATACACAGCGGCAAAGGGCACGCGCGCCAGCGCCGCGCCGGTGTCGGTTGCCTGACGCAACCCCGTGTCGTTGAGCGGCACGTCGTGCTGCCCCTGGAAGCGTCCGTCGGCGTTCCAGGCCGTCTCGCCATGCCGGATGAGGTAGAGTAAGGTCATCGGAACCCCAAAAAAAACGCCCCCCGCGCGGGCGGGGGGCGCAAGGTCGGTGCGCTTACAGCCGTGCGGAGACGGAGATCGGCGCGACCAGCGGATTATAGGCCGCCGGATCGCTGCCGGTGGGGAACTGGTTGGAGCCCGCCCCCATGAAGCGCAGTTTGAACTTCATCCCTTCCGGCAGGTTGGTATTGCGGATGAGCATGTAGCTGATCCCCTGCGGCAGGGTGAAGTTCACCAGCGCCATCGGTTTGATGCCGGTATTCATGGTGCCCGAGGTGGCGATTTGCGTGCCGTTGAGCCAGATCGCGCCGCCGTCGTCGACGTACCATTCCATCGCCACTTTTTGCGTCACCGGGGAATAGACGTACGTCACGGCGTAGGTGGTGCGGTTGGGGAACTTGGCGTTGTAGAACTGCTGCTCCTGCATCTTGTAGACGCCTTCCGAATTGGCGGGGATCGTCCAGTGCTTGTAGATGCTGACCGGGAACGCGGGGTCGAGTGCCGTGTCGGTCGGCAGCAGCGGGCTCATCGACGCCACGCTGGGCGCCGGGTCGCCCGGGCAGGGGCTCTCGTCGGCGTTCAGGGTCGCATAGCTCCCCTCGCCGATGTAGTCGACGTTCAACAACTCGGGCAGGCTGGGCGAGCCGGACACTTGCTTCACGCCGTCGCCGTTGCCGTCGCCGTAGGGGCCGCAGATGCAAAATTCCTTGGTAACGAAGTCGGTCAGGTCATTGGTGTGATCCACGAAGTAGTCGGGCGCTTCCACGCTCACCTGATCGCCGAAGAGCACCTTCGCCACGATGGGGAATTTGCCCACGCCCCAGCGTCCGGCGTCCTGCCCCTTCTTCACCCACGTCACCGAGCTGTCGAGGTGGGCGACCACGGCGCCGTTATTGTGCCGTTTGTAGTCCATCGACAGCGTGGTCGGGGTCAGCGCGTCGCACATGGCAATCACTTCGCTGGGCCGCGTGATGACGCCCGCCCGCGTGTCGGGCAAAAACGCGTTCAGGCCGTAGCCGATGTCCAGGTCGTCCTTCGACGGGCACTTCCAGATCTCTTTCGGCAGGTCCAACACGTAGGTCCACTGCCCCGCCTCGGGATACTTCTCGTGATCCTGGACGTAGACCTCCAACGCCAGGGTGATCTGGCGGATGTGACTCATGCATTTCGTCTGGTTCGCCTTCGCCTTCGCGGCGCTGAACACCGGGAAGAGGATCGAAGCCAACACCGCTATGATGGCTATCACGACGAGCAACTCGATGAGTGTAAACCCGGCCTGGCGCGGGCGAAGAACCGTGGACATAGTCAGATACCTCCTGGGCACGTACTCAAGGTTAGACGCCGGAGCCGGAGAGAAGTTTCGGCGTGCGCGCCCAACGGCGACCGGTTGTACCGGTTCGCGCACAGACAATCCTCCCCGCCCGCTACTTGACACCCACCGCCGCCGCCGCTATACTGTCCCACGTTCGGCGCCTGCCGAACACGGGGCCACCGTAGCTCAGTTGGTAGAGCAGCGCACTCGTAATGCGCAGGTCCGCGGTTCGAATCCGCGCGGTGGCTCCAGCTTCCCCGTTCGTACCCCTTCCGCACCCGGACGACTCCGCCTTTTTTGCAGCCGACCGCCTGCTGTAGGTGTGAGACCAGCCCTCGCCGGGGAACAATGGCTCTACTGCCCCCGGAAAGGTCGGAATGCGCGCTGTCGTATGGCTGTGCCTGCTGGGTTGCGCGGCGGTGGTGCTGGGCGGCTGCACCACTTCGCCGGGCACCGGCGCCGCGCCCGCCTCGGGGACGACGCCCCCGACGAGCGGTACTTCCACGCCCCCGACGACCGGTACGTCCCCCACGCTGACGGTCGGCGCGAATGCCACGTTGCACGGCTGGCGCCCCTTCCCGGCGGATAATCCGTGGAACCAGGACATCTCCCAGGCCCCGGTCGATCCCAATTCCGACGCCTTGATCGCCGGCATCGGCGCGAGCGTCGGCCTGCATCCCGATTTCGGCACCGTGTGGAACGGCGCGCCGAACGGCATCCCCTACGTCGTCATCGGCGGCACCCAGGCCACGGTGCCGGTGAGCTTCGACTATGCGGACGAAAGCGATCCCGGCCCCTATCCGCTTCCCGCCGATGCCCCCATCGAAGGCGGCGCGTCGTCGACCGGGGACCGGCACGTGCTGGTGGTCGACCCCACGCGGGGGAAGCTGTATGAATTATACGCCGCGTATCCGCAGCAGGGTGGGGCGTCGTGGCAGGCCGGCTCCGGCGCGGTGTTCGACACGTTGTCCAACGCGCTGCGTCCGGCGGGGTGGACCTCGGCCGACGCCGCCGGGTTGCCGATCTTCCCCGGGCTGGTGCGCTACGACGAAGTGGTGGAGGGGCAGGCGATCCGCCATGCACTGCGTTTTACCTGTCAGCACACCCGCCATGCCTACGTCGCCCCGGCGCGCCACTATGCCAGTGCATTGACCGACACGAACGTGCCCCCCATGGGCATGCGCGTGCGGCTGAAAGCCGGCTTCGACCTCACCGGGTTCCCGCCCCACGTGCAAACCATCCTGCGGGCGCTGAAAAGCTACGGCATGCTGGTCGCCGACAACGGCTCCAACTGGTACATCAGCGGCGCCCCCGATCCCCGCTGGAGCGACGACGAACTCGCCACCCTGAACCGCGTGCACGGCGCGGATTTCGAGGTGGTGCAGATGGGGACGGTGGTGACGCAGTAAACGGGTGCGGCCGCTTGCCCGCCGATTTTTCCGCCGGATGAAGTAGCAAGCGCCTGAACGTGGTATAGTGGGGTATGTCTACCACGCTGCGTGTTGTCAAAGTCCTGTTGCTGCTGCTCTACACGGCCCTTTTCGTGGTCAGCGAGCTGCTCTTCCTGCGCTTTGGGCAGAAAGACCCCGGCGTGCTCACGGCCGCCACCATCCCGCAGCTCAACGCGTTGCTCCTCGGCGCCTCGCTGCTGGCGCTGCTGCTGACGGTGCTGGAGCGCGGGCAGCAACTCCTGTGGGGCTTCCTCACCCACCTGCAGTTCATCCTTTGCTTCGTGCCGCTGGTGCTCAACCTCATCAAGGCGCTGCAGGAGATCAAGCCTGACGCCGCGTCTCACTACAGCGCCAGCCTCACCTTCAGCTTCGACGGCGTCCTCCTCGCCTACGCCCTCCTCCCCATCAACGCCATCTGCATCATCGCCTACTATGTCTGGCTGGCGATGAATAAGGCGAAGGTGCAACCGGCCACGGCGTAGACGATTCCATACGAGGAATTTACGCTGACCATGCGGTATAATACCAATACCGGCTGGCCCACGGGCGCGGACACCTTCATCATTCAGCTCGAACGCCGACTCGTCCGCTGCTTGCCCCGCCAGCCCGCGGGATGAAAGAGGGGGATGGATGGAAATACATAACCTGTCCCTGTATTTCAACCCCATTGGTGGACTTTCGCACTTTCCGATCTGACTTCCTGCTGACCGGGGGCTTGTGTCCCGCTCCGGCGTTCACGCAGCGCGGGCCGCGTGGTCGATGAGCAGATCCACGTCGGTCGGATTA
>CAIYQO010000272.1 GCA_903928345.1 uncultured bacterium
ACATCGGATCGGCGAAGATGGCTACACAGGGACTCGGGGGCTTGTTCGGGTCGCGAAAGCCCTTGTCTCTCCTCCATGTGACCACCTGGGCAGGAAATTACCCAACGAAGGGGAAGTTCATTCAAACGGCTTCTAAGGAGAATCGATGCCCGAATCCGCACCCGTCATACAGATCAAACAGCTCAGTTACCGCGTGAACGAGACGCCCATTCTGGACCGCGTGAGTTTGGAGGTGCGGAAGGGGGAGATCTTCGCGGTGCTGGGGCTGTCGGGTACCGGGAAGACGACGCTGCTGCGGCTGATTTCCGGGCTCATCCGTCCCGATTCCGGCTCCATCATCGTGGAGGGGCAGGACATTACGCGCATGACGGAGGCGGATCTCAACACCGTGCGGCGCAGCGTGGGGTTCGTCTTCCAGTACGGCGCGCTGTTCGACTCCCTTACCGTGCGGGAGAACGTCGGCTTCTGGCTCTACGAGCACACCATGCTCCCGGAGGACGAAATTCGCGCCCGCGTGGCGGAGCGGCTGCAGCAGGTGGGCCTGCCGGGCCTCGAGGAGCGTATGCCCGCGGAACTCTCCGGCGGTATGGCCAAGCGCGTGGGCATCGCTCGCGCCCTGGTGGGCAACCCGCAGGTGCTGCTCTACGACGAGCCCACCAGCGGACTGGACCCGGTGATCGCCGCCAACATCGACGAACTCATCTGCCGTCTGCGCGATACACTGGGGGTCACCGAGGTGCTGGTGAGCCACGACATCGGCAGCGTGATGGCGATGGCCGACCGGGTGGCGCTGCTCTACGAAGGCCATCTGCGCCTGGTGGGCACGCCGGAGACGTTTCGGCAGAGCGCCGACCCGGTGGTCAGGCAATTTCTCGAAGGGCGCACGGACGGCCCGATACAAGTGGTATAATGACGGCGGCGCGACGACAAGGGCGTCTGTAGGATACATCGATGAATATCTCCAACGAGCTGCGTGTCGGCATCATGTTTATCGCCGGCCTGATCCTGCTGGTGTTGACGATCATTTCGCTCACCCGCTGGGGGCAGGGGCGCAACACCTATGCCTTCCGCATCCACTTCAAGCACGCCCAGGGGCTGCAGTCCGGCGCGCCGGTGCACGTGGCGGGCGTGGAAGTGGGGCGGGTGACCACCATCGATCTCGACCCGCTCACCAATGAGCCGCTGGTCACCGTGCGCATCGGGCACGAGGTGACGGTGTATGACAACTACCACTTCACCATCGGCATGAGCGGCATCGTGGGCGAGCACTTCGTGGAGATCATTCCCGTGCCGGATTCCGGCCCGGTGCATGCGCGCCCGATCATGGCGGACAACCGGGTGGAAGGCTACACCGTGCCCGACATGAACGACGTGATGGCGCAGGCGTCGGTGCTGGTGGGCAAGCTTACCGACACCACCGAGGCACTGAACTCCACGCTGCTCAGCCGCGGCAACCTGCGCAACATGCAGCTCACGCTGGAGAACCTGCGCAAAACGTCGGAGAACTCCGTCGCCTTCACAAATGCCCTCACGCGCACCCTGGCAGACAATACGGCGGGTGTGAACGGGGTGGTGCGCGACATCACCGGCATTTCGCATGATATGCGCCTGCTCAGCGACTCGCTGACCCCGCAACTGGCGAACACCACGTCGCTGCACAATATCGAGATCGCCGCGGAGAAGGCGGCGACCATCAGTAAGCGGCTCGATCACATGACCGCCGTGCTGGAAGCGACCGTCACCGACAAGGAGCTGCTTGCCGGGGTGAAGGACTCGGTGCTGCGTGCCAAATCCGTCACCGAGCAGATCGAGGCGCTGGTGGGCGACACGCGCAACACGCTGAAAACGCTGCCAGGCATCGCCGCCAACCTGCAGCAGGTTTCCGACGACCTGCCGGTCATCATCAAACCGTTCAAGGACATCGCGCCCAAGACGGCGGCGGATATCACGCAGATCACCACCTCGCTGCGCGCCGCCAGCGACGATTTGGGCGTGCTGGCCCACCGCATCTCCACCTCGTCGAAACAGTTGGACGAGAACCATTTCGACGTGGAGGCGCGCGTGGTGGGCGGGCTGGGACCGGGCGAAGTGGGCAAGTCGAACTTCCGCTCCGACCTGAACTTCGACTACCGCTTCCACGCCAACATGATTCGCGCCGGGGTGACCGACATTGGGCAGGACACGGGCTTGAATCTGCAGTACGGCAACCGGGTGGCCGACAACGTGTGGCTGCGCTACGGCGTGGTGCAGTCGCAGGCGGGCGTGGGCGCGGACTGGCTGCTCAGCCCCGACCTGCGCCTCTCCGCCGAACTCTTCGACCCCAACACGCTGCGCCTCAACGCGCTGGCGGAGTACAAGGTGCGCCCACTGGGCGACTCCTGGTGGCTCACCGGCGGCGTCTACAACGTCTTCGACCACCCCTCCTTCGCCGCCGGGGTGACGTACCGACCGTAAGTTAGTTCCACGCCGAAGGAGACCCATGCCGGAGGATCTGCGCGCCCAGGCGAAGTTCGGCATCATCGCCGGGCTCATCATCCAGTTCATCGGCGGCCTGCTCACGCAGGCCGGCGGGCACGCGCACAATATAGGCTTCACCCTGAGCATCGCCGGCCTCACCCTCGTCACCTGGGGCTGCCTCAGCCTCATGCGCATCAAAGGCTACCCCCCCGCCCTCGGCATCCTCGGCGTCCTGCCGCTGGTGGGGGTGCTCGTGCTGTTGCTGCTGCCGGTGCGGAAGTAAATGGGGTATACTGACCACGGAGAATGCTGATGACGAATGTGAAAATCGTGGTTGAGAAACATCCCGACGGGTACGTCGCCTATCCCCTCGGCGTGCAAGGGGTGGTGGTCGGTGAAGGCGATTCCGCCGATGCCGCCATCGCCGATCTACGCTCAGCGATTCGTTTCCACGTCGAGACCTTCGGGGTGCAGGTATTGCGCACCGAATCGCCGGTGCTGGAAGCATACGTCGCGGACACACAAATAGCCGTCTGATGGATAAGTTTCCCGTCGATGCCCCCAAAGCGCGTGTGCTGGCCGCGTTGCGTCAACTCGGTTTTGTTGTGGTGCGCGAACGGGAGCATATTGCCATGGTGCGTGATAATCCGGATAGGTCGCGCACACCGCTCACCATGCCCAACCACCCCACGTTGAAAGGGTCCACGCTGCGAACCATCTGCACGCAAGCCGGCATCGCACGTGAAGATTTTCTAACCGCCTACGAGAATGCGTAAAGGCCATCGGAGGTAACCGCCATGCCACGCTGGTGCATCCCCCTGCTCCTACTCGGCGCCGCCCTCGCGGGGCGTGCGGATGGGTTTGCGTACGGCAATCACTTTCAGGATATCCAGGAGACGACGCAGACCGCCGTGGTGCGCGTGGAGCCCGGCGCGGTGACGGTGGATATGTTCATCGTCATCGACGGCATCCCCAAGGGGGAAACGGTCACCTACGTGCTGCCCTTCTGGCATCGTCCGGACGGCTTCACGCTGCGGGAGGAAACCCCGCGTGCCTTTCACAACGCCGTGATGCAGCCCGCCATCGACGAGGTGGAGACCGTCAACAGCCTGACGCATGCAGCCATCGGTGACAGTGCCGCGCTGGGGCTGGCTGCGAGCAGCGCCGGATTATTCGGCCCCATCACCAGCATTGTCACCCCCGTCTTTATGCATGCACGCGAAAAAGCGCGTCAGGGAATCGTGTGTGATCCGTATGCCGTGGCGACCTCGCCGCACGCGCGGGCGGAATTGTTTCACCTGCCCGCGCGCGACGTGCCCGCGCTGGTGGCGCAGGCCGGGCTACCCCCTGCCGCGGCGCGGGCGTTGGCACGCTACCACACCCCCTACTTCGCCGTGATGCGTCTCACCGGCACGGGCGGCAAGCCCGGCACCGCGCCCACCGGCGTGCACTACCATTTCCGTCATCTCGCCGGCGCCGCCCCATACACCTACATCTATCCCCTCGGTACCGGTGCGGCGTGGTCGAAGCCGGTAGCTTCGACGGAAGTCTACCTCACCTGCCCGCACGATTACACGCTGCACGTGACCGCGCCGGCCAATGGGGAGGGGATAAGCTATAATCGGTTCACTGAATATGCGTTTATCCTGCAAGCGCAACAGCATCCGGATGATCCGTTGTTCAGGCACCTGGGCGCCATGATTCCCGCCGACGATGTGGAGCCCTGCTACAGTAGCCTGCTCGAAGACGACTGCCAGTCGCCATTTGCATGGCACATCGGGTACCTGAAAAGCAACCTGGCGGACGATATCCACGTAGAGTTGCAACCGCGCCATGATGCCTGGCGGATAGCACTCGTCCTGTCGCTGTGGGGCAATCCGCGCCTGGGCGGCGTGCTCGGGTGCGTGGGCCTCGTGCTGGCGTGGGGATTGGCGACTCTACTCGTTTTCCGCCGAAGCTGGCACGTTATGGGGTGTCCGCACACGGCACAGGTATGGCTGTGGTGCGCCGTCGGTGTCTCGCTCCTGCTGGCGTTGCCGGTGGCGCTGCTGGGCACGAATTTCCTGTTCAGACCGGAGTCGCTTCAAGGCACGCTGGTGGGGTGGATTCTCTTCCTCGCCTCCCTGGCGCTCCCCGTCATCATCGCCATCCGCCGGCTGGAAAAGCCGATCTTCCGCCTGTTGCGTAACACCTGGCTCGTTGCCGCGGCGTGCTACGTCCTGTACTGCTTCGCCATCGTGTGGCTGTTAGATGGCATCCAGGCGAACGTGCTGTGGAGGTGACGGCGCTTACCCCTCCGCAGTTATCCGTGCCTTCCGCCACCACTCTCGCACCGGGTGCAACAAAAAGAGCACGCCCAGCACCGCGACGCCGAGGCCGCAGGTGAGGATGAGGGTGCGGTGGACGGCGGGGCTGAGGAAGGCGCCGCCGAGGGCAAGGGCGGTGGTGACGGCGATGTACCAGCTATAGTCCGCCAGCGTGTGCCCGAGAAAGAAGGCGGGCCACGCGCGGTCGCCGTGTTTGGCCGTCTGCGCGGCGATGAGCGCCACCCCGGCGGTGCCCCACCAGATGAGCCAGTAGGGATTCGTCACCGAGAGCACAACGCCCATGCCGACGAGTTGCGGGGCGCTCATCGCCGCGTGGCCGGCGTTGACGAGTAGCGGGCCGTGCCACGCCGTCTGCACCATGCCCCAGGCGAAGTAGAGCAGCACCCCGCCGCCGAGGACGGCGATGCCCCGCGTGACGGCAGGCCGTGTGAGCACCCCACCCAGCCCCAGCCGCAACAGCCCCACCAGCGCCAGTTCGGTGAGCATGTGCCCCACCGACAACCACAGCCCGGCGCTCCAGCCGACCAGCAACGCCTGGTTCACCGCCAACGCAAACAGCGGCCCGGGCACCACGGCCCCGGAAAAGCCCATTGCTAACGATAGTAGTGCGACGCCGAACATAGTGGGGACGAATGAAAAATGAGTAATGAAAAATTGAAAGTGAAAAATGGGAGGCGGGTGTGCGGGTCAGCAATGCCTGTGCACAAACGCATATGTCCATTTTTCATTTACTATTTTTCATTCTTCACTTTGCATTACGCATTCCTTTCACCAACTCGCGCGTCGCCGTCTTCATATTCTTGGCGCGGGTGACGGCGGAGAGGACGGCGATGCCGTCGACGCCGGCGGCGGTGAGTTCGGGCAGGCGGTCGAGGGTGATGCCGCCGATGGCGACGAGGGGAATCCTTACCGCGGCGCGGATCTCCGCCACGCGCGCGGGGCCTACCGGGTCGCCGGCGTCGTCCTTACTGCACGTGCCGTAGATGCAGCCCACGCCCAGGTAGCTGGCGCCCTCGGCTTCCGCCTCGATGGCCTCGTCCACGGTGCCGGCGGAGGCGCCGATAATCGCCAGCGGACCCAACAGGCGGCGCGCCACGCTCACCGGCAGGTCGTCCGGCCCCAGGTGCACCCCGTCGGCGCGCACCGCCAGCGCCAGGTCCACCCGGTCGTTGATGATGAGCACCTTGCCCGTCTCGCGCGCCAGCGCCGCCAGTTGCGACGCCCACAGGAACAGCTCCCGCGTGGTCGCCCCCTTGTGGCGGTACTGCACCACCCCGGCGCCTCCGGCATACGCCGCGGTGGCGATCTCCAGCGGCGACCGGTCGGGCCGCGACTCGGTGATGACATAGACGGATAAATCCAACAGCGACGCGCGCATATCGAGTGAAGGTTGCATAGCCTCCTATTTCACCCCGTCGAGGGGGTGCGTGTCAAGGGGCCTGTCGTCGCTCCCCGCCCCGGCCCTCCCCCGTAACGACCTGTGACAGGGCTAGGGGCAGGGGTTGGCGGCAGGCAAGGTGAGGGAAACGCAAGCAGGATAAATGACTCGCTTAGCCACGATATTCCCCCGCGGCAGCAGGATTTTTCCTCATCCTTCGCAAATAAGATAGGGACGCGTTTTTTCCTAGGAGCCGCCATGACCACCGCCGTAATTGCCTTGCCTGAGCGCCGTGCCGCCTTTGAAGCCGCGAAATGCATCTACGGATGCGCCACACTGAGCTTTCACGGCGTGCCGGGGTTCGATGTTTACAACGCCTCCATCCCCTTTGACTGGCAGGGCAATCGCTACATCTTCGGGCGCGTGGAGCGGCGGGCGGAATGGGCGCGGTCGTGGGTGCGCCTCTTCGCGGAGAGCGGCAAGGACGCGTGGACGCTGGTGCCGGACTCCATGGTCTATCAGATGGAAGACCCGTATGTCGCGTGGGTCGGCGAGGAGCTGGTACTTGGCGGCACGCACGTGCGCTACACCGCGGGCCGCGTGGACACGTATTACGGCTACTTCTATCGCGGCACCGACCTGCACGACCTGTGCTACTTCACCACCGGGCCGGACTATATGAAGGATATCCGCCTCGTGCAACTGGCCGACGGGCGCCTGGGGGTCTTCTCCCGCCCACGCAGCGCGGAGATCAAGCGGCGCTTCGGCAGCGAGTCGCAGATCGGCTTCACCGTCATCGACTCGCTGGGCGGGCTCACCGGCGAGGTGATCGCGGCGGCGCCGTATATCGACGGCCTTTTCGGGCGCGGCGAGTGGGGCGGCTGCAACCAGGCCTACTTGCTGGAGGACGGCCTCCTCGGGGTGATCGGCCACATGTCCTACCTCGAAGCGACCCGCGCCGCGCAGCCGAACCAGGTGTATATGAATATCGCCTTCGTCTTCGACCCGGCCACCCACGCGGTACAGGACTTGCAGATCATCGGCACGCGCCCCTGCTACCCCGACGGCCCGTCGAAAAAGCCCCACCTGTGCGACTGCGCCTTCACCGCCGGCATCGTGATGCGTCCCGACGGGCAGGCCGACCTGTACAGCGGCATCGGCGACTGCCAGGTGGGCCGGCTGGTCATCGACTATCCCTTCGCCGCGCACGGGGCCATCGTCGACCCGCGTGCATGTGCCGCACGATGACCCCGCGCGACCGCATGCTGACCGCGATTCGCCACCAAACCCCCGACCGCATCCCGGCCGAGGCGATCTGCGTGGAGAACGTGCCCGCCCTCGCCGCGGCGCTGGGCATCGCGGAGGACGCCGTGCTCGACCGCCTGGGCCTCTGCGGGCGCATCGTGGGCCTGGGCGCCTACGCCGGCGCGCGCCCGTGGGACGCCGCCCTCGGCCCGTGGGGCGTGTCGGAGACGGGCGACTACGGCACCGCGCGCGCCAACCCGCTGGCGGAGGCCGACCGCGCCGCGCTGGCGCGCTACCCCTGGCCTGACGCTGACGCCTACGACGTGACCGCCCCCGCCGCCGCGGCGCGTGCCTGCGCCGACACCTACGCCGTGCGCGGCCCCTACTGGATGCCGATCTTCTGCCAGGCGAGCGCGCTGATGGGCATCGAGGAGGCGCTGATCACCCTCGCCACCGAGCCCGTCCTCGTCGACGACCTGCTGGCGCGCATCACCGACCACACCCTCGCCGCCTGCACCCGCCTGCTGGACGCCTGCGGCGACGACATGCCCATCCTGTGCCTGGGTGACGATTTCGCCTCGCAGCGCGGCCTGCTCATGTCCCCCGCATTATGGCGCCGCCACCTGAAGCCGTGCTACGCCCGCCTCTTCGCCCTCGGCAAGGCACGCGGCAAGGTGGTCTGGTTCCACTCCTGCGGCGATGTCACCGCCGTGCTGCCCGACCTGCTCGATATCGGCGTGGACGTGTGGGAGACGGTGCAACTGCACACGCTGCCCCTCTCCGCCGTGGCGCTGAAGCGGGAATACGGCGCGCACCTCACCTTCTTCGGCGGGGTGAGCACCCAGCGCCTCCCCTTCGCCACCCCCGACGAGGTGGCCGCCGAGACGCGGCACTGCCTGGACGTCCTCGGCGAAGGTGGCGGCTACATCTGCGGCCCCGACCACCACGTCAAGCCCGACGTCTCCCCCGCCAACACCCTGGCCCTCTTCGACACGGTCGCGGGGTTTCGGCGGGTGGGGTATACGGCGTAAGTCGTACTCGTCGTCGTAATTCGTGATTCGTTATCGTAATCGACGACGCCAAGCTTGAAGAGACTTGTCGATTACGATAACGAGTCACGACAACGACTCACGAGATAGCGCGCCTCCCATTGCTCCTCTTTCCACGCGGGAAAATGCTTCCACGGCATAAGCGCAAGGAAACGCGCCCCCGGCGGCGAAGAATCGGGCATGGTGGAGCAGATGGAGATGACCACCCCGCGCTGGGTGCCCTTCGCCGCATACCTGCTGGCGCTGTTTGACAACCCCGCCGGCCAGGTCGGGTGGTTCCTCTTCGCCATCTTTATCCCCACGTCCATCGGTCTCTTCCTGCCCCTGCAAGGCGAGACGGTCATTCCTGTCCGCATCACGCTCAGCATCCTCACCGGTCTGTTGTGCGTGATCGGCGTCATCGGCGCGGCCTTCGGCCTGCGCCGCCTCGACCTGCTGCGCCGCGGCGTGCCGGTGACGGGGGTACTGGTGGACGGCTACCTGACAAACCTCCCGAGAAATGAGGACAGCCCGCCGCTCTACAAGCTGACCTTCGTCTTTACCGCCGCCGACGGCCACGTATACCCGGCGTTCTTCTACACCGATCACTTCGAGCCCGCATGGGAGGAAAAGCTGCGCGAGCTGGGGGTGATCAAACCCAACACCGTTGGCCTGGCCTTCAAGCGGGCAGTCTTCCCGTTGATCCGCCTTTTCATGTCGCAGACGGAGATCGGCAACTACCAGTACCGCCTCGACCACGCGAACGATATTCGGGTGCCCGCGCAGGAGGAGCTGGAAGCGCTGGTGATCTACCTCCCCGCCGACCCCCGGCGCGCACGGCTGGCCCGCGACCTGCTGCACGGCTTCACCCTCGACGACACGGGCACGGTGTGCGACGACGGCTCGATGCGCGGCTACTGGGTGTGCATCCTCCCGGTGCTGGTGGCCCTCGGCTGCCTTGCCGACCTGGTCGGGCTGATATTGCTGCGGCTGCATGGGCGGTAGTTGCCGAACTGGTGTCAACCGTCGTCTCCCCCTCCCTCAAGGGAGGGGGCTGGGGGGTAGGTCTCGCGGGCACGGTGCCGGGCCGTCGGACCTAACCCCCTCAATCCCCCTTCCCTTGAGGGAAGGGGGAAGTACCGGATATAAAGGTTACAGTTGAAGCGCCAATCAGCGCGTGGCGCGCGTGGCGTTGCAGGGACGCCCGCATCGACCGCCGAATATCCTTCCTCGAGGTAATCACGTATGAATGCGCGTGAACGGATGCTGGCGGCGATTAACCACCAGCCGGTGGATCGGGTGCCGACGGATATCTGGGCCACCGGGGAGGTGGTGGAGAAGCTGGTCGCCTCCCTGGGGGCGGACTGGGCGGCGGCGCTGCACATCGACGGCATGGGCGGGACGGGCGCGCGGTATATCGGCCCGGCGCTGCCCGCGGTGGCGGAGGGCGAAGGCAGCGACATGTGGGGCATCCGCACGCGGCGGCAGGCGTATGGCACCGGCGTCTACTACGAGCAGTGCGCGTGGCCGCTGGCGGAGGCGACCACCATCGACGACTTGGAGCGCTACCCGTGGCCGCAAGCGGAGTGGTTCGACTATAGCGAGATGCGCGCGGGGGCGGCGCGGGCGCGCGAGACGCAAGCCGTGCAGTGCGGCTACATGGCGCCCTTTTACTACCACAACCTGCTGCGCGGGCTTGAGCAGTCGCTCATCGACCCGCTGGACGATCCCGACTTCACCCGCCATCTGCTGGGCCGCCTCGCCGACGCCTTCTACGGCTACCACCGGCGCATGTTCGAGGCCTGCGACGGGCTCATCGACGTGGCGCAGGTGACCGACGACTACGGCAGCCAGACGGGGCCGCTGATCAGCCTGGCCGTCTTCCGCGAGTTCTACCGCCCGCACCTCACCCGCTTCATCGACCTGTGCAAGGAGTTCGGCATCAAGGTCTTCCATCACGACGACGGGGCGATCCGCACCTTCATCCCCGACCTCATCGCGATGGGCATCGACATCCTCAACCCCATTCAGCACGTCTGCCCGGGCATGGAGTTGGACGGCTTGAAGCGCGACTTCGGCGCCGCGCTGTGCTTCCACGGGGGCATCGACAACCAGCGCGTGCTCCCCTTCGGCACCCCGGAGGAGGTGCGCGCCGAGGTGCGCCTGAACATCGACACCCTGGCCGCCGACGGCACGGGTTATATCCTGGCCCCCTGCCACGCCCTGCAACCGGTGACGCCGGTGGAGAACATCGTGGCGATGTATGACGAGGCGTTGGTGTATGGGGGGCGATAAGGCACCGTCAGAAAGTGCATTTTGTGGGGGTAAGAATAGTTTAGTAGTTATGTTTTGTTTGATTAACGATTGATAAGTTACCGGAAAGGTGTGAGATGGTTGCTGCTGGGCGGCATCGTTCATCCTGAAACTCGGTAAGGAGGCGTGATGAGTACGTCGATCGACGTGGGAACGGTCTGCCCGGTGTGTGGGCAGGCGATTACGGATGTGCAGGCCGCGGTGGTGTGCGATGCCTGCGGGACGCCGGAGCACGCGGCCTGTCGGCAACAGGCGGGGCAGTGCGCGACGGCCGGGTGCGCGGGGCAGCCGCGGCCGGTGCCCGTCGCCGACCCGGTGCTCACGCCGCCGCCGATGGCGGTGCCGATGCCGCCGCCCGTGCCCGGCATGGTGGGCACCCCCGCCCTGTCGGTGCCGCCGCCCCCGCCGCGGTGGCGTGGCAAGGCACCTCTACACCGCTACCACAATACGGCGACGTGCAGGATTTGTATCCCGAGGGCGATAAGACGCTCATCATCCGCGGCGGGGCGGTGTTGCCGCCGATCTGCCTGGCGACGGGGGCGAGCGAGAACTTGATCCGCGTGAAGCGCAAGGAGAGCTGGGCGCCCTCCTGGTTGCTGAATTTTGGCGCGCTAATCTATATGCTCGTGCAGAAAAATGAGCGGATCGAGTATTACCTGGAACAATCATTCGCCAATTCGCGCACCGGCGCGATCATCCTGAATTGGTGTATCGTCGTGACCGCCTTCGTCGGCGCCATGTTTGCCTTTTCCTCTGAAACGTATGCCGCTGTCGGCGGGGTGTTGTTGCTCCTTGGCTTTATCGCACCGCTGGTCATCTACTTCGTGAAAATCCAGTTCTATACCATCACGAAGATCGACCGCGGCTACGTCTGGATGAAGTTCCGCAAGCCGGAGTTGCGCGACCAGGTCTACAACGCCTACATGCTGGCGCGCGGCGGAACGCGATAAAGCAGGAGGCTTCATGAGCACGGAACCCGAGGACGCGGGGGCGGTGGTCGGCCTGCCGCCGCCCCCGCCGCCGGTGGCGCGGGATGAGGCGGTGTTGCCGATTGACGTGGACGCGGTGCGCCCGTCGGGTGGGCAGACGCTCATCGTGCGCGGGGGCACGGTGTTGCCGCCGGTGTGCCTGGCTACGGGGGCGGGCGGCGAGATGGTGCGGGTGGAGGGGTCGGAGAACTGGGCGTCGGCGTGGGTGCTGCTGCTCTTCCTCCTTAGAAGCCGTTTGAAAACGCCTACTCCTCCGGTCAGCGCTGCTCTCCCCAGCGCCTAGCGGTCGCTTCCTGTCCTGGTGTCTGCGACCGCCGATGCGGTCCGCCCGGTGCCGGTGGCC
>CAIYQO010000273.1 GCA_903928345.1 uncultured bacterium
GAAGGTTGTGACAGACACCAGTACGATACCGATTGGGCCGCCATCCATACTGGACAGGCGGCCCACATGCTTAGAGGAAGATGCGCACAGAAAACCCATCTGGAAAAAAGAGCCGCGGACGGTTTATCTAAACTTCAGGGTTTTCGTCATTCGCCGTTTTGAGCGCGGCCGGGTCGCCCGCCGCGCGCGCATCGGCCAATTTCGTCCCCGCCGCGGCCTTGGCCTTGGTCGCATCCAGCGCGTCCTGCGCGGCCGTCTTCAGGTCGCCGGTCGCCTTGTCCACGACGCCTTGCAGCGTCTCCACTTGCTTCGCAAGGGTCTCGGCTTCGGCTTTGGCGCGCCCGCCGGCGTCCGGACTCGGCGCGGCCCACGCACTCGATACCAGGCAGATGCTCATCAGCATTGCCAGGGCCAGCATGATACGTTGCATCGTCTCACCTCTCGTTCGTCAGGTTATTCCTTGTAGACACCGCATCCGGCGTTTTGCTTCGCGGTGAGACAAATGTCTTTCCCCATCCCGCGGGAAGGGGGAATCGCAGGCGTCACGTTCGCAGCATCTTCAACGCCTGCCCCCGCACCTTGTCGCGCATGGCGGTGAGAATCCACACCATCGCCAGCGGCTCCAGGAAGCGCGCGGTGAAGAGGCCGCCGACCTCCAGCGGCTCCCAGCCCAGCGCGCGCCCGAGGGTGGCCACCGCGGCGTTGGCGTCCGCGTCGTCGCCGGCAAGGAACAGCGTGGGCGGACCGCCGGGGAGTTGCGGATGCACCATCTGATTGAAACCCACGTAGTTGAACGCCTTCACCACGTGCGCGCCGGGCAACAAGCGTTGGATGCGCTCCGCCATCGAGTCGGTCTGCCCCACGAAGAGCGTGGGCACCGGCCCGGAAAAGTCCAGCGGATTGGTGGTGTCGAGCACCGTATTGCCCGCGAAGTGCTCCGGGCCGGCCTTCGCGATGACCGCCTCCACGCCGTCGCCGCGTATGGTGAAGACGAGCAGTTCGCCGAAAGCCGCCGCCTCCGCGAAGGTGCCCACCGCGGCCCCTGCGCCTTGCGCCGTCACCCACTGCTGCACGCGCTCCTCGCTCTGATGTCCGGTACCGAGCATCACCGTGTGCCCCAGCGCGTGCACGCCCGCCGCCAGTGTGCGCCCCACGTCACCCGAGCCCAATACGCCGATCTGCATGGTCGTTTCCTCCTTCTCCCCCGGTGACAGTATCGCCGTTTTCGCGCCCCGCGGCGTGCCGTCCCTCACCAATACACCCCCTATTTTGTATCACTGCTCCGCGTGCCCGCTGCGCGAAAAACCGCGCGCCGGGCGGCAAAATTCATTGACGCCGACCCGCCCCTCTGATATAGTTAGCGCGGTTGTGCGAGCCGACCGACCCCCTCCATCGCCACCGGCTCCGCAAGTCACAATCCGAAACCCGGAACCCGTTTTTTTACGTCGTTGCAGTCAGGTCGTCGCCATGCGTAAAGGTCGAATCTTCGATATGCCGCTCTTCGTGTGCGTGCTGGTTCTCGTCGCCATCGGGGTGGCGTTCGTCTACTCCGCCTCCTTCCCGCGCTTCATCGACTCCGATGTCAGCACCAACTCCTTTGCGCTGACGTCCAAGCAGATCATTGCGGCCGTCGCCGGCTTCGTCATCATGTTCGGGCTCATCTTCACCCCGCTCGCCTTCTGGGAGCGTATGCGCTGGCCCATCATCATCACCACCAGCGTGCTGATGCTCGCCGCCCTCGGCTTCCAGGCGGTGTGCGGCAACGCGGGGTGGATTCCCCTCGGCTCCTTCAAGCTGCAGCCGTCCGAACTCTCCAAGGTGGCGCTCATCCTCATTCTGGGCGCCTACCTGGCCAAGCACCCGTGGACGGTGCGCTCGTGGAAGGGCGTCCTCACCGGCCCCGGCGTCTACATCGGCGGCCTGCTCCTCCTTATATTGCTGCAGCGCGACCTGGGCACCGCGGTGGGCGTGGTGCTCGGTGTGGTGGGCATGCTCGCGCTGGCGGGCACGCCGTTGCGCATCTGGGGCACGGCGGTAGCGGTGATGGTGATCCTGGCCGCCGCGATGGTGTGGCACAGCGACAAGCGCCCGCGCATCATGGCCTGGCTGCGCCCCTTCGACCTCTCCATCGAGCAAGGCACCCAGCCGCGCCAGGCCCTCATCGCCATCGGCAGCGGCGGGCTGACCGGTCAGGGCTTCTGCTGCAGCCAGCAAAAATACGGCTACCTGCCCGGCTCGCATAACGACTACATCTTCGCCATCATCGCCGAGGAGCTGGGCTTCGGCGGCACGCTGCTCATCCTGCTGCTGCCCTACCTGTTCCTGATCTACCGCGGCTTCACCATCGCCCATCAAGCGCCGGACGAATACGGGGCGCTGGTCGCCGGCGGCTGCACGGTGATGCTCGCCAGCCAGGCCGTGCTCAACATGGCGGTCGCCATGAATCTGATGCCGTCGATGGGCATCAACCTGCCCTTCATCAGCTACGGCGGCAGCTCTCTCATCACCAGTATGATGATGGCCGGTCTGCTGCTCAACGTCTCCATGCGTACCCCCGACCGCGACCCCCGCCCCACGGCGGATCAGCCCGCGTACGGGTAAATGGTGCGCAAAAAGTGGGGACTGACTCGAATTTTCCCGTGTCTCTTCACATCAGAAAGAACCGTGACCTGAAAATTCGTGTCTGTCCCCACTTTTCGCGCCGGGTACGGTCCAACATCACGGAGTAGTGATGGTGCATTTCCGCAGGGACTCCCCCCGGCGGCAGGGAAGAATAGTAAGGCGGGCGCTGAACCCGCGTGGCAACTATGAATACACATGAAACGACAACCGGGTTTACCCTCGATCCGACGCGACGCCATCACTTCGTGGCCATCGGCGGCATCGGCATGAGCGCTATCGCGCAGATCCTGCTCGCGCGCGGGGTGCGCGTGAGCGGCTCCGACCTGCACCCCTCGCCGCTGCTGGAGAAGCTCGCCGCGCTGGGCGCCGAGGTGCACGTGGGGCACGCCGCCGCGCAGGTGCACCCCGGTGACGTGGTGATCCTCTCCGACGCCATCAAGGCCGACAACGTGGAGCGCCGCGCCGCGGAAGCCCTCCGCTGCCCCCTCCACATGCGCGCCGAGGTGCTCGGTTGGCTGGCGAACACCGGGCGCGGCGTGGCGGTGAGCGGCACCCACGGCAAAACCACCACCAGCGGCATGCTCGCCCTCATCCTGCGCGAGGCCGGCCTCGACCCCACCTGCATCCTCGGCGGGGAACTCACCCCCCTCGGCGGCAACGCGCGCGCCGGCGGCGCCCTGACGTTGGTGGAAGCCTGCGAGGCCTACGACTCCTTTCTCGACCTGCGCCCGGAAGCCGCCCTGGTGACGAACATCGAGGCGGATCACCTGGATCATCACGGTACCATGGAACATCTGCTAGAGAGCTTCCGCACCTTCCTGCGCCAGACGCGCGGGGTGGCGCTGCTCAACGGCGACGACGTGCACCTGCCCACCATGGCCGGGCTGGCGCCGCGCACCGTCTTCTACGGCACGGGACCCGGGCACACGTGGCGCGGCGTGGACGTGCGCGTGGGCCGAGAAACCGCCTTCACGCTGCTCCACGACGACGTGCCGGTCGGCGCCTTCACCCTGCAGGTGCCGGGGTTGCACAACGTGCATAACGCGATCGGCGCGGCGGCGCTGGCGCTGGAGCTGGGGGCCGATCCGGCGGCGGTGATCCGCGCGCTGGCCGCCTTCCCCGGCATGCACCGACGCTTCGAGCGCCTGGGTCGCTGCGGCGACGTGGCGGTGGTCGACGACTATGCCCACCACCCCACCGAGATTCGCGCGACCCTCGCGGCCGTGCGCACCGTCTTCCCGGGCCGCGTGGTGGCGATCTTCCAGCCGCACCTGTACAGCCGCACGCGCGACCTGCTCGACGACTTCGCCGTCGCCTTCGGCGCGGCCGATCTCGTCTTCATCGCGCCGATCTATCAAGCGCGCGAGGCGCCCATCCCGGGGGTGGATCACGCCCTGCTCGTCTCCCGCATCGCCGCCCTGGCACCCGGCGTGCCGGCCCACGCCCTGCCGTCGCTCGAGGAGGGTGTGCGCATTCTGACACACGCCGCGCGCGGCGCGGGGGAAGGCGCACACGCGCCCGCACTACCCCCGCTGGGCGCGGGGGATGTGATTATTACCCTCGGCGCGGGCGACGTAGATCGCCTGGCCCATGCCCTGGTCGCGACGAATGCTTGAGGTATCGGCAGTGCTGACATCATCGGATATCATGGGGAATGCGACCGGCCCGGAGGCGCTGCTCGACGAGGTGGCGCGCGCGTTGCGCGATAAGTTGCGCGGTGATGTGCGCCGCAACGAGCCGATGGCGATGCACACCACCTTCCGCGTGGGCGGCCCGGCGGATCTCTTCCTCGCCCCCCAGGATGATGCCGACCTGGCGGTGTTGCTGCCGATCCTCGCCCAGGCGGGCGTGCCGCTGACCCTCCTCGGCAACGGCAGCAACCTGCTGGTGGCCGACGCCGGGGTGCGCGGCGCGGTGGTGCGCCTCACCCCGTACTTCGCGCAGATCGTCCGCGAGGGCGACACGCTGTTGGTCGGCGCGGGCGCCAAACTGGGCCGCGTGGTGCACGTGGCACTGGCCGAGGGGCTCTGCGGGCTGGAATCCACCATGGGTATCCCGGGCACCATCGGCGGCGCCCTGGTGATGAACGCCGGCACCGACATCGGCAGCATCAGCGACCTGGTGGAGACCACGCGCTGCCTCACCCCCACCGGCGATCCGGTCACCCTCTCCGGCGCCGATCTCGGCTACAGCTACCGGCGTAGCGCGCTGCAGGGCAGCGGCCTCATCGTGCTCGACGCCCGCCTGCGCCTCGCCGCGGGGGAGAAGGATGCCATCAAGGCGAAGATGGAGCGCCTGGAGGAGAAACGCACCTCGCGCCAGCCCACCCGTTGCCGCACCGCCGGCAGCACCTTTAAGAATCCCCCGGACATCGCCGCCGGCAAGCTCATCGACCGCGCCGGCTGCAAAGCCCACCGCATCGGCGGCGCCGAGGTGTCGGACAAACACGCCAACTTCATCATCGCCCACCCCGACGCCACCGCCACCGACATCCGCCACCTCGCCCACTGGATGCACCGCCGCGTCAAAGACGCCTTCGACCGCGACCTGGAGATGGAAGTCGAACTGGTCGGCGACTGGGACGGCTGGCGCGCGGATGAAGAGGCGTAAACGGGTGATCCGTAACGGACGCCCGCGCCAGCTCTGTTCGAGGCCACACACCGCCCGCCCATGTCCGATCTTCCGCCCGCCCGCGTTGACGCTGGCGCCGGTTCGGGGTATAGTGAGCGTATGGAGCAACGCCGGGAGAAGGTGCGGCCGCGGGTGGCGGCACCGCGGTATGGGTTCTTCGCCACCGCGCTGTGGACGGTGCTGGGTATGGCCGTGCTGGCCGTGGGCGGCTTCTTCGTCGCCCGCGAGTTCTTCGCGCCGCGCTACCTGCACGCCTCCGGCGTGCACGAGAACCGCTTCAAACCGATCCGCGTCCTCTCCCCCGAAGAGGCGCAGGCCATAGCGCAGGACGCCCCCTCCAAGGTGTGGACCGAAGGCGTGAAGCCGTCCGACGTGCCCGCACTGCCCGGCAAACCGGCGCCGAAGAAGAACGGCTCCAAAACGGCCACCCCCGCGAAACCCGCGGGGCCCGCCAAGGTGGACACCCCCGCCGTGCCGGCCGACGCCCCGGTGGACGCCCCCGCCGCGGACAACACCGCCCCGCCAGCCTCCCCCGAGCCGACGCCCGCCCCGTCCACCGACACGCCGAAGGAGCCGACAACCTCCACACCGCCCGACTAGTCCGATTTTGGATTGCGGATTGCGGATTGCGGATTAAGCGCTTGCCGGTGACCACGTCCCTTTCCCCATGACTAAAGCAGGTCGGGGAAACGCAACCGGAGTCGCGATCAGCCCAGCGCCCCACCCCAATCCGCAATCCGCAATCCGCAATCCGCACTCTACAATACAATGAACGTCTTCATCCTGGCCGGGGAACCCTCCGGCGATTTTCATGGCGCGCGGTTGGCGCTGGCGTTGCGCACCCTGATGCCCGGGGTGGCGCTGGCCGGCGTCGGTGGCGCGCGCATGCGCGAGGCGGGGGTGGAGCTGGCCATGGTCAGCGAGCACTGGGGCGCCATCGGCATTCCGGAATCGCTGCGCAAGGCGCCCGCCCTGATCGCGCATGGGCTCCGACTGGCGGCCCTGCTGCAGGCGCATCCCCCCGACGTGCTGGTGACCATCGACTTCGGCGCCTTCAACGTGCGCCTGTTGCGCCTGCTGCGCAAACGCGGCGTGCCCGGCGCCCGCGTGTATTACATCCCCCCCGGCTCGTGGTCGCGCAGCCGCAAGCCCGGCGCGCTGCCCTTCCTGGTAGACGCCATCGCCACGCCCTTCCCCTGGTCCGCCGCCAACCTGCGCGCGGCGGGCGCGCCGTGCCAGGTGGAATGGGTGGGGCATCCGGTGCTCGATGCCACCGCGACCCCGTGCGACCGCGCCGCCGTGCGTGCCGCGCTGGACATCCCCGCGGCGGCGCCCGTGGTGGCGCTGGTGCCCGGCAGCCGGTTGAGCGAGCTGAAGTACCTGCTGCCGACCTTCGTGGACACCGTGCGCCGCCTGCAGCCGCAACCCGTGTGCCTGGTCACCGTGGCACCGAGTCTGGGGCAGGACCGCCTCGCGCGCCTGCTGCCCGCCGACCTGTCCGTGCGCCTGCTCGACGGGCTGGATCCCGCCCGCCTGCCCATCGCCGACGCCGCGCTGGTCACTTCCGGCACCGCCACGCTGGAGGTCGCCTGCGCCGGGGTGCCGCTGGTGGTGGCCTACAAGATTTCGCCGGGGACGCATTTGCAAGTGCTGGCGCTGCAAGCCCTGAGGATGGCGCCGAAGTACTTCGGCCTGCCGAATATCCTGCTCGACGCCCCGGTGACACCGGAGTTCTTCGGACGCGCCGCCACCCCCACCGCGCTGGCGGACGCCCTCACCCCGCTGCTCACCGACACCCCTGCCCGCCGCGCGCAAACCGACGCCTTCGCCGCCATTCGCCGCACGCTGGGCGACGGCCACGCCGCCCTGCGCACCGCCGCCCTCATCTGCCGCGTCGCCGGGGTCACCCCCGCGGCGGCGGTGCCGGGGGCGCTGGAGGCATAAAAAACGCGGGGCAGCCATGGCCGCCCCGCGCATCCGCGCACGCGTCTCCCCCTATTACCGCACCACCAGCTCCGCGTCATCCATGTAGTACAGGCATTCCTCGCGGTAGGTGGAATCCTTTGCCAGGCGCAGTTTGCCATACACCTCGACCGGACGGTCGGTGATATCGACCTTGCGGTCGTGGCTCATATTCACCTTCACCACTTCGGAAATGCCCGGCGGGTAGCAGAAGTAGCAGCCGCGCGGCTTGGGCGCCACGAAGAACTCCGGCGCTTTGCCCGGATGCAACGGCAGCAGGAAGCCGCGCACGGTGGCGAGTTTTCCGACCAGCGGCTTCACGAGCGGCGGCACCACGGGCAGATCGTCATCCGGCCAGACCCCCTGCTTCAGCACGGACCATTCCAGCGCGGTAAACGCGCCCGGGGGCGGCTGGCGCAGGTAGCCCTCCTCGTTGAAGGGGAGCAACCGACCGATGAAGCCGGTGACGTAGCCCACCGCCAGCAGCCCGGCGACGGCGACGATTCCGGCGATGGTGATGACGGTGTTACGTCGGCGGGTGTGTATCGAAACGTGCTTGCGCGGCATGGGGTTTTACTCCGTAATCAACGTCTCCGCCACCGGCAGACGGTAAGCCATCACGGCGGGCAAGATGCCCGCGAGGATGCCCAGCACCCAGACGCTGACGGCAATCACGACCTCGCTGCCGTCGGTGCGCCAGGCATGTGGCGCCACGCCGTAATGCAGCAGCGTCCACGCGCTGCTCGCGGCCACCGCGCCGTGCCCGAGCAGCCACCCGCCCACCACGCCGATGCCGGCGAGGAGCGCGGCTTCCAGCGTGATGAGCCGGAAGACGTCTCCCTGGGTAGCGCCCAGCGCGCGCAGCACGGCGATGTCGCGCCGGCGCTGGTAGATGGTGAGGTAGAGGCTGATCAAAATCGAGAGCCCGGCGACAAGGACGACGAGATAAGCCACGCCGAGGAGTAACTTCTGCAGCGGCGCGATGAAGTTCATGCCCAGCGCGGAGATCTGGTCTACCGGGATCGCCGCCATGGCGGACTGGCTGCGGTTCACCTCGTCCACGAAGCGGTAGGCGCGCCCGGCCTGATGGAGTTGGATGAGCAGCGCGGTGACCATCCCCTCGGCGCGGTGGCGGGCTTCCGGCGCTTTGGCGCCTTCTTCCTCCACCGCCTCGTGCTCATGCAGCTTCCACACGCTGTGATAGTCGGTGTAGATGGCGCGGTCCTGACTGGTGCCGGTGGGGGCCAGGATGCCGACCACGGTGTAGGGGAAGGCGGTGTGCGCTTCGCCGCCGACAGACCAGCCGTGGCTGCCCACGATCTGCTTCCCGAGCGGGATATCGAAGCGCCGCGCGATCTCCGCGCCGATCACAGCTTGAAACGGTTTGTCGAACATCACCCCGCGGTCGAGCAGACGCTCCCCTGCCTCGGCGCGCGGCGCGAAGTACTCCGTGGTGGTGCCCACGATGGGCGTGCCGAAGTAGTTGTCGCCCATGTTCACCGGCACGATGCGCTGCACTGCCTTATCCGCCGCCAGCGTCTTCCACACGCCCACGTCGATGTTGCCGGTGGGCTGGTCGAGGTAGTAGAGCACGTTGAGGGTGAGCTGCAGCGGGCTGCCTTTGGCGCCGACGAGCACGTTCCAGTTGCCGGACTCCGCCATCAGCGTCTGCTGCGTCTCACGCGCGAGGAGGAGCACGCTGGTGGCGAGCGCGAGGCCCAAGGCTACCGAAACGACGGTGAGCACGGTGATGAGCAGGCGCGCGCGCAGGTAGATGAGGGCGAGTTTGAGGTCAGACATGGGCCACCTCCGCCGGGTTGCGCATCCAGCCGGCCGCGTCGAGCACGCGGTCGAAACGATCGCGAATGGTGGGGTCGTGGCTCACGGCGAGCATCGTGGTGCCGTGCTCCGCGCACAGGTCGAAGAGCAAATCGAGCACGTTGGCGGCGTTGGCGGTGTCCAGGCTGGCGGTGGGCTCGTCGGCGAGGAGCAACGGCGGCTCGTTGATGAGCGCGCGGGCGATGGCCACGCGCTGCTGCTCGCCGAGGGAGAGTTCTCCGGGCCGGTGCAGCGTGCGCGTGCCCAGCCCCACGCGGTCGAGCAGCGCGTGCGCCTTGGCGTGGGCCTCCGCCGTCGTCCACTTGCGCCCATAGCGCGCCCCGAGCAGCAGGTTGTCGAGCACGGTGAGCGGCGCGAGGAGCTGGAACGACTGGAAGATGAGCCCGATGTGGTAGCCGCGGAAAAGATCGGCCTCCGCGGTGTCCATCTCGTCCACCCGCTCGCCGTCTACCACGATCTGTCCGCGGTCGGGGTGCAGCAGCCCGGCAAGCAGGTTGAGCAGCGTCGTTTTGCCGCACCCGCTGGGCCCGGCCACCAGCACGCGCTCCCCGCGCGCCACTGTGAGCGACTGTACTGTCCAGCGTAACGGCGTCCGTGTGTTGCGCGTGATGAAGACCTTGTCCACGTCCTGGCAGAGAATCATAAGTGCATACCTGATAATGTGGGCGATAACCGCCGGATTCGTTTATGGATATACCCGCACGCGCGTGCCGGTAATCGACAGGCGGGCCGAAAACGGCTATTTTGCCCAGGAAGCGGTGAAATCGACCACCTCACCCGGCGCCGCCTGCTTGCGGAAGGTCGACGTGGCGACCAGCTCGCGCAGTTGGGCCTCGAAGGCGTCGGCGTCGATGGGCACGGGCACCGGGCGCTGCTGGAAGCTGGAGAGCATGATGCCGTTAGCCAGCGTGACGCCGCGCAGCCCTTCGGGGCCGTGGGCGATGAGGTCGAGGGGTTGCGCGCGGCGGATGGCGTCGAGAAACTTGCCGGTGACGAGGTGGTGCCCGGATTCCGTGTGCGGATAGGGGATCTCCGTCGGCCACGTCTCCACGTGGTCGAAGAGGGTCTTCGTCTCGCGGCAGAAGGTGAGCATCGACTGCCGGCAACGGTGGAAGGTAATTTTGCCGTCCTCCAGTACCACGCGGCCGTATTCGCCGACGATCTCCAGCCGGTTGACGCCGGGGGACTCTGCCGTCGACACGATGAAGTGGCCGATCATGCCGTCTTCATGCTCGAAGTACGCGGTCACCTCGTCCTCCACCTCGATATGGTGGTACTTGCCGATGCTCGCGTGGCCGGTGATGCGCGTGGGCAGGCCGAAGAGCCACTGGTACATGTCCAGATTGTGCGGGCACTGGTTGGTGAGGATGCCACCGCCTTCGCCGCCCCAGGTGGCGCGCCAGCCACCGCTGTCGTAGTAGGCCTGCGAGCGGAACCAGGCGGTGTTGATCCAGGTGACGCGCGTCAGCCGTCCCAGCTCGCCGCCCTGCAGCAGGTCTTTCAGCTTGCGGTAGGCGGGTGCGGTACGCTCCTGGAACATGATGCCGAAGACGAGGTTGGGGTTGGCGGCACGCGCGTGCTCGTAGGCGTCGATCATCTTTTGCGCGTCATTCACGTGCACGGCGAGGGGTTTCTCGCACAGCACGTGCTTGCCGGCCTGGAAGGCGTGGATGGCGACGGGCGTGTGTGCATAGTGCGGCGTGGCGATGAGCACCGCGTCGACGACGCCGTGCGCGAGCAGCGCCTCATGATCGGTGAAGGGTTGCGCGCCGCATTTCGCCGCCGCGGCGTCCGCGCGTTCGGGCACGATGTCGCACACCGCCGTCACCGTCACCCCCGGCAGCGACGTCAGGTACCCCAGGTGCCCCGACCCCATGCCGCCCAGCCCCACTACGCCCAGCCGAACCGTCTCTTGCATCGCCGTTCCCCTTTCACCGCTTCTATTCCGCGACGACGACGCATTTCCCTGCGTCGGGGGCGTTTTCCGTGGTGGCAAGGGGCAGCATGATGCTGAATGTGCTGCCTTTGTTGCGCCCGGGGCTGTCAGCGGTGACATCGCCGCCGTGCAGCGCGATGATGCCGCGGACGATGGCCAACCCCAGGCCCAGCCCACCGGCGCGCTCGTCGCGCTCAATCTGTTTGAAAGACGAGAAGACGGCGGGCAGGTCGCGCGCGGAGATGCCGCGCCCGGTGTCCGTCACGGTGAGGACCGCCGACGTCTCCTCGCGCGTACAGCGCACGGTAATGCTGCCCTCCGACGGGGTGAACTTCATGGCGTTCTGCAGCAGATTCGAGATGCACTGCTGCACGCGCACCGCGTCGGCGAGGATGGGGAGCGGGTTGCCGCAGCCTTCCACCCGCAGCGTACCGCCCCACGCCTCGGCCGACTGTGCCAGATTCTCCAGCACTTGACGGGCTTCCAACGCCAGGTCGGTGGGGGCCAGGCAGATGAAGAGTTTGCGATGGAGCAGGCGCGACATGTCCAGCATATCCTTCACCAGGCGTTCCTGGCGGCGGGCGTTGCGCATCACCACCTCCAGCGCCTGCGCGTGCAGCGTGGGGTCGTCGCTCGCCAGCGCCAATTCCGTCCACCCGAGGATACTGGTCAGCGGCGTCTGCAGCTCATGGGAGAGGACGGCGAGGAATTCATCCTTCGCGCGGTCCGCCTCTTTCAACAGCGTCACGTCTTCGATGGCGCGCACGGCGGCCACGATCTCGCCGTCCAGGAAGATCGGCGCGGCGTGTACCAGCACATCGCGCTGCAACCCACTCGGCGCGAGCAAAATATACGGCGTGGCGGGGATCGTTTCCCCGCGCAACGCACGCGCCAGCGGCCAGGCGCTCATCGGCAACGGTGTGCGTGTCTCCGGGTCGAGGAACGCCAACTCGGTGATGCCTGCCACCCCCAACTCCGCCAGGAAAGTCACTTCCGCCTGGTTCACTCGGCGCGGTGCGCCGCCGTTGTCCAGCAGCGTCATCGGCATGGTCAGGGTTTCGATAGCCGCTGCCAGGTAGGCGCGCTCCATCTCCAGCGCGCAGGCGATCTGCTCACGCTGCGTGACATCCTGCACAATGGAGCAGAGCAGTTGCCGCCCGCCAAATCGGAAGGGACTACAATCGACCGTCACCTCACGCAAACTGCCGTCGGCCAGACGATGCCGGAGATGGAAATGGCGCAGTTCGTTTTCGCGCACCTTGCGTATATTCTGGAGCACTTCATCCGGGGTGATGACATTGAGGTTGTGCGTCGGCATACCCTGCATCGTCGCACGCGGGTAGCCGTAGAAGGTGCACGCGGCAGGGTTGGCGTCTACAATCAGCCCGTCCTCAGTGTCGATGAGCAGCATCATCGCGGCCACTTCTTCGAAGAGGTTGTGGAAGCGCTCTTCGCTCTCGCGCAGCGCGGTGGTCCGCTCGGCCACCTGCACCTCCAGCGACTCGTTTACCGTGCGCAGCATGGCGGCGACGGCGTCCTGGGCGGCGTGCTGGGCGTCCAGCGTGGCGTTGATGCTTACCGCCAGCCGGTGCAACTCGTCATGCGGGCCGGCGAGGGGCAGCCGGGTCTGGGAATCCGTCTCAGCGCCGATCGCGGTGACGCCCCGCTCCAGCGTGAGCAGGCGGCGCAGCACCAGCCGCTCCAGCAACCAGAGCAACAGCAACCCGGTGAGGCAGCCGATGAGGCAGAGCAGCGCGATGGAGAGCTTCACGCTGCGCCGCCCCTCCTGATAGACAGTGCGCGGCAAAGAGACGTTCAGCACCAAGCACGGCACACCGGCCATGTCGTCGAGCAACGTGTGGTAGATGAGCGCAGTGGGCGAAACGCGTTCCAGTGTCGACCGGTGTCCCGCCGTCAACCCCGCGGCGGCCCGGTCGTGCAGGTCGCGCGTGAGGGTAAAGGCCATTGCGGAGGTGTCCGTAAGATGGGCGATTTCGGACGCGTCCAGGTAGCGCCCCATCACCAGGGTGCCGCGTGCAGGTCCACGGCGATCGCTGCGCAAAATGGGGGCGGCACAGCACAGAGCAGGCGCGTCGGGTAGATCGAGCACTCCCTGGCTGGCCGATGTCGTACGCATCTTCAACCGCGACAGGTAGGCCAGTATGCGTGCCTGAATGGCGGGCGACAGTGGTTGCGAGGTTACCCGCAGGGAATCGACGCGGCGCCCGAGCACGGGGTGCCCCGCGGCATCGACGAGTAGCACCACGTCCACATCGAGGTTGGCCAGGGAGGCGTCGTTCGCTTCTTTCCACGACGCGTGCGCGGGATCTGCCATATAGGCATACACTGCATCCCAGGCGGCCCAGTCGACGGTGGTGCGGGTGATGCGGTCGATCTCGTCACGCATATCCCCGCGCAATTGGCCGTAGCTGCGCACCGCCAGCTTGGCTTCCTGGTCTGCCAGATTGACCGTCAACACCAGATAACTGGAGACGGACAGCAACAGCAGCAGGAGCAGCAGCGTTCCACCGATGCTTAGCAGTGTGCGGGTGCGGATAGACATAGCGTCGATGTGTTCCGTAGTCGCGGCTCGGTTAAGGCGTAAAGAGATGCAATCAATGTATCATACGCGTTACCCGTGCAGGCGCTTGTATGATTTATCTGACAAAAACCCCTGGTATTCGATACCGATTGTTAACGTCCTGACGCATGTCGCGCGGCGATGTGCGCCACGTACTCCTGATCGGTGATGCGGATGTGGCGCAGGAACCAGTCGTGCAGAAAGACCAGCAGCTCCTGCCCCTGCCGATGTTCACCCTGGCGCAAGGCGATATCCAGCGCGTTGACCTTCTCAATGAAGACGGCGTGGATCGCCCGGTGTCGGGGGAGCTCCGGGAAGGCGACGCGCTCCATCAGCGCCTCTTCGAAGCGCAGATGGCGGTGCGCATACCCGACGAGTTCGATGAGCACGTCGTGCAATCCCGCCACGTCATGGCCCGCGGTCACCAGAGCGTCGAGTGCGTTGATGACGGCGACCAGTTCGCGGTGCTGCTCATCGATCTCCTCGATGTGCGTGTTATAGAGTGCGTTCCAGGCGGTGATGGGCATCGGGGGTCTTCTCCAGGGCGTAGACCGCGACGCCGAAGCGTTCCAGCGTGACGGAAGCGCCCGCGTCGGCCTCGGCCAGCAAGTCGCGCAGCCCGGCGGGCAAGGCCACCGTCTTCGGCTCCTGCGTCTGGTTGAGCAGGAAGAGGAGCGTGGTGTCATCCCCCGCGCGCACGCTCACCTCCACCCCGGGGGGCGGCGTGAGAAGGGGCGTCACCCCGGCCGTCGCGAACAGGTCAGCGATAAGCGCGTCGTAGAACGCGGGCTCCTGCACCACCGTCCCCACGTAATACCCGGCGCCCGCGCCATAGCGGTTACGGGTGACGGCGGCGAACTCCGCCAGTTGCCAGGCGTCGGGGTAGCGTGCCAGCACCGCGGCCCCGTCGGGGGTGATCCAGTCGACGTATTGGTGCGCGTTGCACGCGCCCAACGTGCCGTCGATGGCGTACGTCAGCTCCGTGGGCACCACGTCGTACTCCTCGATGGTGATGCCGAGGGGCGCGGCGAGCAGGCCGGGCAGCGTGCGGTCGTGGCAGAGGTTCGTTTCCGTCTTCACCCCGGTGCGGCAGTCCGCCAGCAACACGCCGCCGCCGTGCACGTAGGCGGCCAGCCGCTCCGCCAGCGCGTCGGGCAGCACGTGCAGGTCGGCGGCGACGACGATCCGGTAGGCGGACAGGTCGGCATCCGGCGGCACCATATCCACGTTCACCCCGGCGCGCAGGAAGGCGTCGTAGTAGCGCTGCAGGGCAGCATGGTAGGTGTTACCTTCGAAGCCGGGCTGAATCTGCAGCGCCCAGATGCTCGCGTAATCGTTGATGAAGGCCACGTCGGCGTGCACTGTGGTACCGGCGAGGTGGGGGGCCAGCCGGTGATACTCGGCGGCGGTCTGTGCGGCTTCCCGATACCGGCGCAGCGGGCGGCCGTCATGCCCGAGCAAGCCGTGCCAGTACTGTTCGCGCCCGGCGGTGCAGGTGCGCCAGCGGAACCAGATCTGCCCGTCGGCGCCGTGGGCCAATTGCTGATACGCCACCAGCCGCAACTCGCCCGGCCACGGGTTGCGCCCGAAGCTCCCCCACCCGCCCGGCCCGGCGCTCTGCTCCATAATCCAGAAGTTCTTCCGCTTCAGCCCACGCATCACGTCGGCGGCGGCGGCGGCCTCGCCCATCACGCGCGGTACGCCCCACACCGGGTAGTTGTCCCAGCTCACGTGGTCCAACTCCGCCGCCAGGTCGTAGTAGTTCAGGTCGCTGAACAGGCCCATGCAATTGTGCGTAATGAAGTGGTCGGGAGCGGCGGCGCGCAGAATTTGCACCTGGTCGTGCTGGAAGCGCACGTTGAGCCAGGAGTAGAAGCGCTGCCAGTCGAGTAGCGCGCTCGGGTTGGATCCGCCGGGCTCGACCGGCAGTTGCACCTCGCCCCAGGTGCCGACGAGGTGGCCCCAGAAGTGCAGACCCCAGGCGGCGTTGAGCGCGTCGAGGGTACCGTACTTGGCGCGCAGCCAATCCTGAAATTCCGCCCGGCAGGTGGCGCAGTAGCACTTCGGGTGGCCGAATTCGTTGTCCGTCTGCCAGCCAATCACGTTGGGCGTCGCGGCGAAATGCGTCGCCATGGCGCGGGTGATGCGCTCGGAGAGCAGCCGATATGTGCCGCTGGTGAAGCAGTTGTTCTTGCGCACGCCCCACGTGATGCGCGCCCCCGTGTCGCGCGTGGCCAGCGTCTCGGGGTACTTGCGCGCCACCCAGGCGGGCATCACGGCGGTGGGGGTGCCGAGGATGGCGGCGATGCCGTGATCGGCGAGCACCGCCAGCGCGTCATCGAGCCAATCGAAGGTGAAGCGTCCCTCATCGGGTTCGAGCATCACCCAGGCGAACTCCGCCAAGCGCACCACGTTGAAGCCGGCCTCCTGCATCAGGCGCGCATCCGTCTCCCAACGTGCGCGGGGCCAGTGTTCGGGATAATAATCGACGCCGACGTACATGCTCGCTCCTTCGAGGACGGAATAGCCTCTATTACCGCGCTGACACGACGCGCTCCTGCCGGGCGGCGCAAAAAAACGCCGGGCGGCAAGGCCGCCCGGCGTGGAGACATGCGAACCGCGGCTAGAACAGCGGCGGCAGGGAGGTCATCCCGGTGAAGTTCGTCTTGTCGTCCTGCATCACCGTCGGGGTCAAGAAGACCAGCGTTTCCGTGTTGTTCGTACTCTGGTCGGTGCTGCGGAAGAGCAACGGGCCGATGACCGGCAGCGAACTGAGCAGCGGGGTGTGCGTGCCGCCCACCGTCTCGTTTTTGCTCACGAAGCCGCCCATCATGATCGTCTCGCCGTTCTTCACGCGCACGATGGTCTGCACCTGGATCGAGCTGCCGCCGGAGACGGAGCCGGAGCCGCCCGGGATCCCGATGCCGGCGCTGGGCGCGTTGAGCATCGGCGTCACGTTCAGTGTCACGGTGTCGTCCGGGTGAATGGTGACTTGATTGACCATGAGCCCCTGCGGGAAGGACTGCATCGTCACCTGCGGTGTGTTGAAGGTGTGCCCGAAGACGTCCTGCGACTGGTCGACGACGATGAACGGGATGGTGTCGATCACCTGGATGGAGGCCATCCCGCCGTTCTGCACGACGACGCGCGGGGCGTTGACCACCTTCGCCTTGGATTCGGTAATCAGGGTGGAGAGCGAGGCTTTCAGGTTGCCCTTGATGTAGCGCATCCCGAAGTTGCCGGTATTGCCACCGTTGTTGGAGAAGACGGACAGCGGCACGCCGGCGATTTCCCACGACGCGCCGATGGACATGGCGTCCTGGATCTCCATTTTGACGAACATCGCTTCGACGATGACCTGCTTGATCGGCTGGTCGAGAATTTTGATCAGCTCTTCGAGATGATCGATGTCATCGTCCGAGTCCGCGCTCACGAGCAGCATGTTCAGCCCGACGAGCCCGACGACCGTTTTGATACCCTTGGGCACGAATTCTTTGAGCCCGCCCGCGCCGGCCGCGGCGCCGTTGGCCGGCGCGGCCGGGTTAGCCGGATTCGCGGGGTTGGCCGGATTGACGGGGTTCACCGGATTGACCGGATTGACCTGCCCCGGCGGGTTGACGACCTGCGCGTCGCTCAACGGCCCGTCGGCGGTGAAGTTGGCATCGGTGGCCCCACCGTTGCGGCTCGACACGCTGCCGAGAGCGGCGCCGACCCACGGCGCGCTGTACGCGGTTGAATTATAGTCGGTACCGTTGTTCATCTTCTGGATGATCGCGGGGTTATGCGGGTCGAGCACCGTCTGGATGCGCATCTGCAACTGATCCTGGCGGGAGCGATCGGGGGGCGAAATGCTCGGGGCGCCGAGCATCCACGCCATTTCCGCCGCGTTCGTGTTCTTGAGCAGAATGTCGCGGATGACTAACCGTTTTTCCGCCACGGGGGTCGGCGTAGCGGCCGGGGCCGCATTCGTCGGGGTCGCGGCCGGCGCCACGGGCGTCACCACGGTATCCAGCGTCGGCGGCTGCGCGTTCTGCATGACGCGCGGCGGCGTGGTCGGGGTGACATCGACGGCGACTTCTTCGTGCTTGCCGATAAAGTAGGTGTCGCCGATGCGCCAGAAATCGAGCCCGACGGAGTCCGTGACGCGTTGCAGGATCGTCTCCAACGGGGTTGGGGTCGGGAAGTCCAGCGTGACCGGGTCATCCTTCTGGACCTGCATAACGAGCTTCACACCGCTGAGTTCGGTGAGCTTCTTCACGGCTTCGCTGAATTTGATATTGGTGACCGTGACGATGATGCCGTTATGCTCCGCGCCCCATACGGGCAACGCCGTCAAGCACAGCCAGCAACAGAGCGCAATCAGCGCGCCCCAACGCACACCGAGATGGGATTTTCGCATGCCAGAGTCCTCCCTGTGATATGGTAAATCACGCTGTGACCGCAGGGGTTCGTTACTACTGCTATTCGCCGTGCGGCGCCCGATCTCCTGCCGCACGCCCGTATATCCTGTGGTGCCCTTCGCCGCGCAGAACGGGGCCCGGGGAGAGACGGGAGCGTCTCCCCCGGGCATACCTCGTCGTAGGCGGCAAGGGCCCGGTCGTGCCTCAATGCAGCATGGTGGTGCCGTAGCCGTTGGTCGTCCCGGTATTCATCGTCCCGGTGTTCGTCATGCCGTTCGACATGCCGTTCATACTCGTCATACCGTTCGACATGCCGTTCGACATCCCGTTCATGCCCGTCATCCCGTTCGACATACCGTTCATGCCCGTCGTGCCGTTCGTGCCCATCGTGTTGTAACCGGTACCGCTCATGCCCGAAGTGCCGCCTTGCAAGCTGGTGCCGAACAGGTCGATGGCCTGCCCGAAGCCCAGCGCCTGGCACAGCAGCGACAGGTCGATGTTGGAGACGCGGATGAGGCGGATCTTCGACTCGCCCGAGGCGGACGACGTTGTCGTCTTCCCATCGGCGGACTTGGTGTCCTTGCTGCCGGTTTCAAAGCTAAGCGACGTGAAGCTGGCGGCATCCCCGGAACTCGAGGCCTTGCTGCTGCTATCGTCGCCCGCCGCGCTCACCGCGGGAGGGGTTACGTTGGAGGAGGGCGGTGCCATGGTGGGGAAAGCCCCCGCACCCGCGCCGGGAGTCGTCCCGCCGGCACCGGCCGCCGGCGCCGCGCCCGGACGTCCGACGATGCGGTAAAGGTAGACGCCGTCGCCCTGCGGGGTCTTGGTGTAGCTGATCTTATCGCCGAGGACGGCGTTCAGCACGTCCTCGAACTTGCCGCGCGTCTGCAGGCTGGTCACGTGACCGTTGACGCCGGCTTCCACGCGGAACTGCTGCTTCGTGGTGTTGAAGAGCGCCGCCAACACAGCGTTGATGTCCGCGTCGCGGAGCACGATGTCGATCTGATCGCCATCATTGGCGATGGAAATCTGTGCCAGGGCCGGTACCATCGCCCCGGACAACAACACGGCACAAATGCCGACCCATACCGCTACTCGCCGCATATCCGACCTCCTCAGAGTGGGGAGCATAGACTACCACCCAGGCTAGTTTACCACGGGAAGTACAATTCCACAACGGCCTGCGGAGCTTTTTCGGCGACTGCCCGGAAAAAAGTCGCCGTTTCACCGCACATAGGCTAGCGGAAAGACGACCGGCATGCAAGGGGTACGTGGCGCACGGCGGTACAAAGTGGGTTAAATTCCGTCGCCTACCCCACCGTCACCGTCGGACGCAAGTCGTGCAGCACCAGGCCGGTGGGCACTTTGGGGTAAAAATAGGTCGATTTCTGCGGCAGGCGCTCACCGGCGGCGGCGAGGGTGAACACGTCGGCGATGGGCGTGGGGTTGAGCAGCAAGGCCGCCTGGGCCTCGCCGGCGTCCACCCGTGCCACCGCCTGCGCGGGATCGCCGGTGTAGCGCACGTGGCTCTCTACCGTCGCCGCGCTGGCCGGCTCCAACGCGAGGAGCGGGCCGATGACCGCCTCCTGCGCGAGCTGCACGTCGAGCACGGGCAGCCCGTTGCGCACCGTGCGCGGCGCGGTGAGCAATTGATAACACCCGGGCGTGTACCAGATAAAGGCGTGGCCGTCCTGCCGTGCCAACAGCTCGGTCAGCGCGTCGGGGGTGGGCACCTCCAGCGGCGTGACGGTGAAGTGGGCGCCGACGACGCGGCAAAAGGCGTCGCGCATCGCCGGCGTGAGGGTCAGCAACCGGTGGGTGGCCAGCACCAGCAGGCCGGGGTCGTGCATCTCCACCAGCAGCATGAAGGCGTAGTTGAAGGCCGCGTCGGCGGGTGCGTCGGGATACGTCGCGCGCAGGTCGTCGCGCAGCGCGAGCATCGTCTCGTAGCGGTGATGGCCGTCGGCAATGAGAAGCTGCCGCGTGGCCAGCGCCTCGGTGATGGCGGCGGTCAGCGCGGGATCGTCCGTGCGCCACAGCGTGTCGTCGAAGCCGTACCCCTGCGCGGTGGCCAGCGGGGCCGCCGCGGTGGCGCGCGCCAGCACGTCGCCCAGCGCGGTCTGCCGCCCGTCGTACAGGCCGAAGACGGGGGACATGCTCGCCAGACAGGTGCGCATCAGTTGCAGCCGGTCGGCTTTGGGGCCTTTCAGCGTCCACTCGTGCGGCAGCACGGCGCCGGCGCCGAAGGGCTCCAGCGCCACCGCGGCAAAGATGCCGGTGCGCGTGAAGGTGTGGCCCGCGTGGGTGAAGCGCTGGCAGTGGGGGTAATACGCCGGCGCGTCCTGGGTGAGGATGCCCGCCGCGCGCCAGGCGTCCAGGTCGGCGCGGGCGCGCGTGTAGCGGTTGTCGTCGGCGGTATCTCGCGGCGTGGTGACGCCGTACTCCAGCCGGATCACGTTGTGCGGATCGCGCGTATACAGCGCGGCTTGCTCGTCGGGGGCGATCACGTCATACGGCGGTGCCAACACGCGCGCCAGGTCGGCGACGTGGTCGGCGGCGTAGCGCAGGGCGCGAAAAGGGCGCACGGGCATATGACGGACTCCTCGGCAGCGGTGCACGGCGCCGATCTCGGCCCGCGCGGCAATCTATTATAAGGATACCGAGAAATCCGCAACACGGCAAGCCAGCCGTACTCCGCCCGGCGGATCGCGGTTGAGGGAAAGTTGAACGGGGAATTCCATTGACAACCCAACGGCATTGCGCTATGATAATACATCTTACCGGTATGTGCCCGTACCGGCATCATCTTTCCGCGGAAGGAGTACGCACATGAAGCGTGGCTTTACTCTTATCGAACTCCTGGTCGTGATTGCTATTATAGCGATCCTCGCGGCCATCCTCTTCCCGGTCTTCGCCAAAGCGCGTGAGAAGGCGCGGCAGACCACCTGTATCAACAACCAGCGACAGATCTGCACGGCCCTGCTGATCTACGCGCAGGACAACAACGAGATTATGCCTACCACCGATGTGGCATGGTCGGCGATCAACATCGACCGCGGCGTACTGAAGTGCCCCACCGCCGCGCGCATCGCCAACGGATACGCCTATAACTATCTGATCGGCGGCAAAAGTATGGGCGAGATCAAGGATCCCTCGTCAGCCTTTTTTACCGTGGACAGCACCTCTGCCGACAACGTCTGGCGCACCGCGGCCGACACCGCCACGCGCCATAACGGCAAGGCCCAGTTCGGCTACGCCGACGGCCACGTCGACGCCCCGACAGCGACGCCCATCGGCAACGGTGTGCTGATTAAAATCGGCA
Organism: uncultured bacterium; assembly: GCA_903928345.1. Classification (GTDB taxonomy): domain Bacteria; phylum Armatimonadota; class Hebobacteria; order CAIYQO01; family CAIYQO01. Next base: position 21,294 of record CAIYQO010000273.1, read on the forward strand.
ATGCGAGCAACGCCACCACCATCAGCACGGTGCTCTTTACCAAGCAGTTTGCCTTCGCCAACAACGACCCGCAGCTCACCACGCTGGGTGTCAACAACATCGGCAGCTTCAACTGGGGCAACGGCGCCCCGGGCAACGCCTCCGGCGCCGGCATCAACGGCTGCCCGGTCGACGGCTTCGGCGTCATCTGGTCCGGCTACCTGATTGTGCCCGGCACTACCAGCCCGATCACCGCTACCTTCTACGGGCAAGGTGACGACGGCGGGCGCATGACGATTACCGACTGCGAAGCCAGCCCGCAAACGGCATCCACGCTTTTCACCTTCACGACCAACACGAGCGCCACCGGTACCTACACCTTCACCCCGATGCATACCGACGGCACCCCGCACATCTATAAGTTCGAATATCAGTTCTATGAAAATGGCGGCGGCGCCAATGGCAGCACGTACTGGAATATCGGCGGTGGCAACGTCACCATGCCGAACACCGTGATGTACTACGGTTACGACGCCTACGGCTATTGATCCGTTCTGACCTACGCTTGTCACGGCGCGTCCCACCCGGGGCGCGCCGTTGCGCTTGCCGCGACACCCCTTCCGCGAGTACAATACTCCTATGCTTGACGTATTGCATTTACTGGAACAGGATTGCCGGCTGACGCCCGAGGCGCTGGCCGAGCGCACCGGGCGCCCGGTGGACGAGGTGCAGGCCTTTGTGGCGGACGCCGAAGCGCAAGGGATCATCCGCCGCTACAAGGCGGTGATCGACTGGGAGCGCGTGGAGTCGGCCCAGCTCACCTTCGCCTTCATCGAGGTGCGCGTCACCCCGCAGCGCGATTTCGGCTTCGACACTGTGGCCGAGCGTATCATGCGCTTCCCCGAAGTGCATTCGCTCTACCTGATGTCCGGCAGCTACGACCTGCACGTGGTGGTGAAGGGGAAAGACCTGCGCGAAATCGCCAACTTCGTCACCACCAAGCTCGCCCCGCTGGACGCCGTGCTCAGCACCACCACCCATTTCGTGCTCAAAGGGTACAAGGTCGACGGTGACGCCATGATCGACCTCGACACCCCGAACCGGTTGCCGGTCACGCCGTAAGCTGTGATCGCCCCCCCACCCACACCCCCTCCCCGTAACATCGTGTGACAGGGGAGGGGGGACCGAGTGTCGGGAAGTTTCCTCCCTTCCCCCGTCACAGGACGTTACGGGGGAAGGGCTGGGGATGGGGGGCGATGACAGGAAAACGCCGGTGTGATACTACAGCGTATACAGGAGAGACTCCCCATGATCGAAACCCATCCCGTCGCCGCGGTGATTCTCGCGGCCGGCAAAGGCACGCGCATGAAATCGGCGCGGGCCAAGGCGCTCTTCGAACTGTGCGGGCAACCGCTGGCGCACTTCCCCATCCGCGCCGCCCGCGAGGCGGGCATTGAGCGTGTGGTGCTGGTGGTCGGCCATCAGGCCGACGCAGTGCGCGCCGCGGTGGGCGACGACGTGGAATACGCCCTGCAGGCGGAACAACACGGCACCGGCCACGCGCTAATGTGTGCCGAGGAGGCGCTGCGCGGCTTCACCGGCACCGTCTTCGTGCACTGCGTCGACGTGCCCCTGCTGCCGCCGCACCTCATCAGCGCCATGCTGCACGCGCACCTGGCCAGCGGGCACGCCGCCACGCTGCTCACCGTGCGCATGGAAGACCCCGCCAACTACGGGCGCATCGTGCGCAACGACGCGGGGCACGTGCAGCGTATCGTGGAGTATCGCGACGCGAACGCCGAAGAGCGCGCCATCGACGAGATCAACTCCGGCACCTACTGCTTCCAGGCGCCGCTCATCTTCGAGGCGCTACGCGAGATCACCAACGACAACGACCAAGGTGAATACTACCTGACCGACGTGGTGGAGCGGCTCATCGCGCGCGGTGAGACGGTCGGCGCGATCATCGCCCCCGAGGAGCGCATGGTGGCCGGCATCAACGACCGCGTGCAACTCGCCGAGGCCGAACACGCCCTGCGCGACGGCATCCGCCGCCGCCACATGCTCAACGGCGTCTCCCTCACCGACCCGGCGAGCACCTTCATCGACGAGGACGTGGAGATCGGCCGCGACACCACCATCGGCCCCTTCAGCATGCTTCATACCGGCACGCGCATCGGCGAGGGCTGCACCGTCGGCCCGAGCTGCCAGCTCTTCGCGGCGATCCTGGAGGACGGCGCCACGGTGGACAGCTCGCGCATCGAGAAGAGCATCGTACGCACCGGCGCCAAGGTCGGGCCGTTCGCCCGACTGCGCCCGGGGTGCGACATCGCGCCCGGCGCCGAGGTGGGCAACTTCTCCGAGATGAAAAACACGAAGGTCGGCGCCAAAAGCAAGGTGCATCACCACGGCTACCTGGGTGACACCACGCTGGGCGAAGGGGTGAATATCGGCGCCGGCACGATTACCTGCAACTACGACGGCAAAAAGAAGCACCCCACCGTGATCGGCGACCGCGCCTTCATCGGCAGCGGCAATCTGCTGGTGGCCCCGGTCGTCATCGGCGACGATGCCCTTACCGGCGCCGGCGCCGTGGTCACCCACGACGTGCCCACCGGTAAGATCGCCTACGGCCTACCCGCCCGCGTGGTGAAAGACCGCGCGCCGGCGAAGTAGCCGCGGGTACGCGATACTTTCTCCTGCGTGGGAAGGGAACGACGCGCGCCGCGTCGAAGAAATTTAAAACCGAGGTCAACGCCGAGCCGGTCGATCGGTGTGAACCGTACTGAACACCGATCACCGCTGTCCGCACATTGACGAGGGAATTAGCAATGGAACACTTGCGCATACTCACCGGCACCGCCAACCCGCAGTTGGCGCGCGACATCGCCGCACACCTGGGCGTACACGTCACCGATACGCTGGTAACACGTTTCAGCGACGGAGAAATCCGCGTGCAGGTGCAGGAGAGCGTACGCGGGATGGATGTCTTCCTCATCCAGCCCACCTGTCCACCGGCGAGCGAAAACATCATCGAGCTGCTCATCATCCTCGATGCCCTGAAGCGCGCCTCACCGCAACGCATCACCGCGGTGATCCCCTACTATGGCTACGCGCGGCAGGAGAAGAAGACGAAGCCGCGTGAGCCGATCGCCGCGCGCCTGATGGCCGACCTCATCACCACCGCGGGCGCCAACCGCCTCTTCCTCGTCGACCTGCACGTGCAGACGATCCAGGGCTTCTTCAACCTGCCCGTGGATCACGTGCCCGCCGGGCCGCTGCTGGGCGAGTATTTTCGCGCGCGCGGCTTTGCCGACGGCAACACCGTGGTAGTCTCGCCGGACGTAGGCGGCGTGGGCCGCGCCACTTCGTTGGGCGACCGCCTGGGTGCCACGCTGGCGATCATCGCCAAGCGCCGCCCCGAGCCGAACGAGTGCGAGGTGATCGACGTCATCGGTGACGTGGAAGGCAAACGCGTGGTGATCGTGGACGACATCGTCGACACCGCCGGCTCGCTGTGTTCCGGTGCGCAGGCACTCATGGCGCGCGGCGCGCGGGAGATCTACGCCTGCGCCAGCCACGGCGTCCTTTCCGGGCCCGCTATCGAACGCCTGGAGCAGTCGCCGATTATCAAGCTCGTCATCACGGACACCATTCCCCTGCCCCCCGAACAGCGCATCCCGAAGATCGAGGTGCTCTCCGTCGCCCCGATGCTCGCGGAAGGCATCCGCCGCATTCACGGCGACCTGTCCCTTTCCACGATCTTCGACCGCTTCTGGGTGCAGGACACACGGTAACACTATATTGGATTTTTGATTGCGGATTGGGCGGGAACCCCGCGGGCGGGTGTATAAAACCCCTCACTTGGGGTATAATAGAGCGACATTCTGACATTTTACCCGACTACCATCCAAAAGCGAAATTCCACATCCACATTCTTTTTTGCGGAGGCGCGTACTCTTATGCGATCATGGACCACGTTTTTGGTCTTTGCCGGCATTATCGTGGCATTAGTGCTGCTGTTTGCGGTGAACCGCATCTCCAACACGCGGCATCCGGTCACGATAGCTTCCATGGACTTCCTCGATGCCGTGACAAGCAGCCAGTTGAGCAAGGTCACCGCGTTACTGGATCCGAAGTCGGCCAGCACAACCACCGCCGGGCCGGAGCTGGCCAGCGTGCGCTTTAAAGAGTGCACCGTCGGCGACACCGGAGCTTTCGGGCACCTGCCGGCGATCATCTGGTCGACGATGGAGATCAAGTCCCTCGTCATCGACGAGACCCGCACGCCGACCGTCACCGACGACGGCACCAGCAGCGGCGCCGGCCTGGCCACCGTGCTGTGCAAAAACGGCTCGAAGATCCTGCTGCGCCGCACCAGCGGAGACGCCCCCTGGCGCATCTTCTACCTGGCGAAGCCCGACGATAAGGATAAGCCGTGAGCCTCCCGGCGTCGCCCGGAGAAGACGCCCTCATCGCCGCACTGGCCGGTTGCCTGCCGCCCGCGCGCCACACCCGCATCCCGCTGGGTGATGACGCCGCGGGCGTGGCCTTGCCGGGCGGCGACTTGCTGCTCATCACCACCGACATGCTGGCGGAGGACGTGCACTTCCGCCTGAGCTGGCACGATCTGCCCGCGCTGGGCTGGAAGGCGCTGGCGCAAAACCTCTCCGACATCGCCGCCATGGGCGGCACCCCCACCCACGCCGTCGTCGCCCTCGGCCTCCCCCCCCGCATCACCCCCGCCGACGTGAAGGCGCTCTACCGCGGCATGGCCCCACTGGCGGAAGCGAGTGGGGTGGATATCGTGGGGGGAGACACCAACCGCGCCGCCATCCTGGTCATCACCCTCACCGTGCTCGGACGCGTGCCGGAAGCCGACGTGCTCACCCGCGGCGGGGGACGCCCCGGCGACGCGCTCTTCGTCACCGGCACACTGGGCCGCGCCGCCGCCGGGCTGCGCGTGTTGGACGCAGGCCGCCCGATTCCCTCCGCATTGCAACCCGCCGTGGACGCACAACTGCGCCCGCAGCCACGGCTGGCCGCCGGGCGCGCGTTGGGCGCGAGCCACCTGGCCCACGCGCTGATGGACCTCAGCGACGGCCTGGCCACCGACCTGCACCGCCTCTGCCGCGCGAGCGGCACCGGCGCCGTGGTGACAGCGCGTGCCGTGCCGGTGGACCCCGTGGTGGCCGCCACGTGTGCCTGGCTCGGTGACGGCGACCCGTTGACGCTGGCCCTCACCGGCGGCGAAGACTTCGAACTCCTCCTCGCCGCCCCGCCCGACCACGAACCCGCCCTGCGCGCCGCCGTCGCTCCCCTGCCCCTCACCCGCGTCGGCACGCTGACCGCGGCACCGGACGTGCGCCTCGACGACGCGCCGCTGCCGTGGGGCTTTACGCACTTCTGAATGAAAAGTGAGAAAGTGCTAAATGCAAAGTGCAAAACAGGTAACCAACCGGCTCCCCATTTTGCACTTTCCATTTCGCATTATTCATTTTTCATTCCCCCCGCCTCACCCCTTCTTCTCCGTCCCGGCGGTGACCGGGGGCACGTAGGTGACGGGGGGCTTCATATGGTCGCCGGAGGCGACGGACTCGCGGGAGGGGAAGGGGTCCCAGCCGCTCAGGCGCGCGGCGCGCTCGCACCACGGGCAGGCGCCCATGCCGGTGCGGTAGTAATGCTGCGCGTTCACTTTGCACTGCACCAGGCTGTTTTCCGCCACGTCCAGCGCCTGCTTCCACGCGGTGGCGTTGGGACGGCCGGCGGGGCGGCTGAACCCGACCTCGAAGCACTGGCGCATCAGCGCGCGGATATCCGGGTGGAGCAGCCCGATGGGCGGCGCCAACGGCATCGGCTCGTAGGGGCCGCGGCGCAACACGCTGTAGGGGAAATGCCCGTCGGCAATGCGCTGGCCCAGCGGCTCGGGTTCGTCGCCTTCGAGCAGCCGCCCGGAGAAGGGGTGGATGCCTTCCATTTCCAGCATGAAGATGAGCACCGCCAGCCCGAACGCGTCGTGCTCCGGCTTGCGGTCCACGTCGCGGAAGTGTACTTCCTGCAGCTCCGGCGGGGTGAATTCCGGCTTGCCCACCGGGCAGCGGAACAGACGCTCGTCGGTCGGCACCTGGAAGGAGTCGGTGTCGACCAGTGTGACCAGCGCCGTCTCACTCACCAGAATATTCGACTCGTTCACGTCGCCGATCACGTAGCCGCGCGCGTGGAGGGCGGCGCAGGCCGCGGCCAGATTGCGCGCGGTGCGCACCAGATAGCGGTAGTGGAAGAGCGGGCTGAGCTGGCGGCGCGTCTTCGGGTTGTAGAAGTGGAAGATGGGCCACATGTTTTGCACGCGCGGCATCAGATAGCCCACGAAGAAGGGGTCGTTGCCCGGGGTGACCAGGCGCTCCAGCGGCCATGCGATGGACGGGTGGCCCCACGCGCGCATCGGATCGTCCGGCGGGCGGGCGATCATCGTCCCTACTTTGAAGGCCAGCTCGCCGGTGGGGGCGTGGTAGAGCTTCGCGAGATACTTATCGGTATTCGCGAGGGCGTACAGGTGCGCTTCACCGCCGCTCGCGATAGGGGGCTCGACCAGCGTAACGAGATGTCCGGAGTTTTCCAGCTTTACTTGCATGATGGTATCAGGGGTGTGGCAGGGTGCCGATAACCAGGGTCAGATCGTCATCCGCGCGCGAGGTGATGCGATCGCTTTGCATGAAGTCGCGGAGCTGCTTTTCCGCGGTGCGCGCGTCGAGGGATTCGGCGCCCAGGCGGAAGAGCGGGGTAAAGAAGGCCGCGTGCGGCGCATTGTCCGGCAGTTTCAGCGCGAGATGCTGCAGCCCGTCGGAGAGGGCGGCCACGCCGGCGACGTCGCCGTGCCACACGCTGAACTGGGCGGACTTGAGGTAGTTATCCGAGGTGCAGAAGATCGTCTCGTTGACGTATTCACCGCGCACCGGGGAGGTCAGGGCGTACATCGACCCGTCGCGCTGCAACACGACGGCGCCGCCATCGCCTACCTGCGCGGCGGCGACGAGTTCCGCCGTGGCGACGAGGACGATGAGGGTGGAAGCCAATTCGCGGGGCGGCGCCTTGCGCTTCTTCGCCGCGGTTTTGACGGCGTCGTGGGCGGTTTCCAACGTGGCAAGCAGCAAGCCGTGCCACTCGTCGTCGTTCTTCGGCCACGTGCCTTTCATCAGCTCGCTCACCCACTCGGTGGCGGCGACGGCCGCGCGTGCGGCACCGAGCTGCGACAGCGACGCGGAACCCGCTCCGTCGGCCACGGCCAGCACCACCGCCCCACCGGGAATATCGCGCCACACGTGGGCGTCCTGGCAGGGCAGGTCGGCTTTGATATGACTCACCCCGCGCACGGATGCGCCGACGACGCGCCAGGCGCCCGCGGGTTGCGAGGTCTCCACCGCGGAGGGCATCGACATTAGAACGGGCCTCCGGCTGGCGGCAACGGCACTTGCGAGTGCGCGATCTGTTGCGTACTACGCGACAGCCAGACGAAGAGTTCGACGAAGTTCAGCCCATCCAGGCTCACCGGCGGACGGATGGCGATCTCGCGCAACTTGTCGATGTAGGCGCCCTTCACCGCGACGGCGAAGAAGACCACGCGCTTCTGCGTCTCATCCTCGCGCAGGCGGCGCACCGCTTCTTCAATCGCGCCTTCCGGCTCCCCTTTCGGTTTGCCGTCGGTAATCATGAAGACCCACGGGCGGTAGTAGGGCACGCCGTGCGCCTTGTAGGCGGCTTTGCGCGCTTCGAGCAGATCGAGGGCTTTCAGGATGCCGGTGCCCATGGGGGTGAGCCCACCCGCTTCCAGGATCGGCGGGGTGAAGGCGTCCACGGACATGAAATCGTGCACCACGCGCACGTCTTTGCCGAAGGAAATCACCGCCACTTCCACGCGGCGGGCAGCCAGTGCGTCGCGCACCAGGTTGTCGTGGAAGACCTGTAACCCCTGGTTAAGCTGCTGAATCGCTTCACCACGCATCGATTTGGACGTGTCCAGTAACAGGACACACGGGCAGCGTGGTTCGGGATTTTCTGCAAATTCGATGGCATCTTCAAAACGAAAGATCCCGGCCATGATTCCTCCCTTACTCCGGTGGACACAAAGATGAAGCGTGTTTCGCTAGTTTGTTTCGACCATGCGACGCGCCGTTCCTCTTTTCACACAAAAATACCTGCCGTTAATCTTGTGCGGGCAATACGGGACGCGTGGCAATCGGCGCGTTCGGTCGCATGGCGCTGGTCACCGCGCCCACCGCGACGAAGCCCGCGCCCGTAAAGAGCGCCGCCTGCACCCCCGTCACGGAGGTCACCGCCACCCCGGCGCCATGGCTCGCCGCCACCGCCCCGGCGATGGCCGTACCCAGCGACATGCCCAGGTTGCGCATGGTCGCCACCACCCCGCCGCCCACGCCCAGGTGCGCGCGCGGCACGCTGCCCATGATCGCGCTGGTATTCGGCGACTGAAAGATGCCCGTGCCGGCGCCCATCACCAGCAACGCCGCCACCAGCAGCGGCAACTGGTGCAACGGGGCCGCGATCGCAAGGCCCGCCAGCCCGCACGCCATGATGGCCGCGCCGATCACCGCCGGCAAACGCGAGCCCACGCGGTCGGAGAGCGCGCCGCTCAGCGGAGCCAGCACCACCACCGTCGCCGGCAAAGCCGCCATCACCAGGCCGGTCTGCATCTCCTTATACCCAAAAGTACCGACCAATAACTGCGGCAGCAAAAAGAGGGCACACGTCTGTCCAAGGTAGTTCAGCAGCGCCGCCAGGTTGGCCCCCGCGAAGACCGGGTTGCGGAAGAGGGTGAGGTCGAGCATCGGTTCCGGGTGGCGCCGCTCGTGCCACAGGAAAGCGGCCATCCCCAGCACGCCGACCGCCAGCAGCCCCGCCACGCGCGGGGCGCCGAACCCGCCCCAGTCGTGCACGTGGGTGATGCCCAGCAGCAGCGCCGTGAGGCCCACCAGCGCCAGCAGGGCGCCCGGCAGGTCCAACCGATGACGTACGGAGGGCTGCAGCCGCGGCAGGATACTCATGCAGAAGAGCGCACCGAGCAGGCCGATGGGCAGGTTGACGAAGAAGATCCAGCGCCAGCCGATGCTGGTGGCGATCACCCCGCCCAGCGTGGGCCCGGCGATGAGCCCGAGGGCGATGGCGGTGCCGTTGAGCCCCAGCGCCCGCCCGCGCTCGTGGGCGGGAAAGACGGCGGTGATGATGCCCGGACTCAGCGCCATGATGAGGGAGGCGCCGATCCCCTGGAAGGCGCGCGCCGCGATGAGCCACCCCAGCGACGAGGCGAAGCCGCACAGCAGCGAGGCGGCGGTGAAGAGCGCGGTGCCGACGAGGAAGAGGCGCTTGAAGCCCCACACATCGCCCAGGCGACCCATGGGCAGCAACAGCACCACGATGGCCACGTTGTAGGCCAACGCCACCCACGACACCGCGCCGATGCCCACGTGGAACTGCCCGCGGATGATGGGCATGATGATATTGACGATGCTGGCGTCCAGCGGCGTCATGATCGTTACCGACAGCACGGCCACCAGAATCCACCACCGCCGCGGATTGACGATCGACGCGGGTAGAGACATCGCTCGCCAGTATACCACAATAATGGTCGCAATTGCGACGGCGCCGCGGGTACCTGGTTCCATGACCGTTGCCTGTCATCGCCCCCCACCCCGGCCCTCCCCCCGTAACGTCCTGTGACGGGGGAGGGGGAATGAACATCAAACAGCCTGCCGATTATCAGCTCCCTTCCCCCGTCACAGGACGTTACGGGGGAAGGGTTGGGGATAGGGGACGACGACAGGCAGGCGCAATGCGGAATCGTTTCTTCTCGTTCCCTCCTCCCGCAGGGAATAGCCTCCGCAAGGCGAATTACCTACCCCATGCGCGTGTGCCGGGTATGTCAGGCGGTGAACGGGGATTCGGAAGTGCGGTGCCGGGAGTGCGGGACGGCTATCGCGGGGCAGGTGTGCCTGCCGCCGCGGATGCCGGTGCCGCGTGCCGTGCCCGACGTGCTGGCGCGCCGCAACCGCAACTACCTGCTGCTGCTCATCCTCGCGCCGTTGCTGGCGGTGCTCATGTACGCCTTCTGGGACACCTTCCTGCTGCGCACCTACCACGAGGTGGACGACGCGCGCCGGCAGGCGCAGGCCGCCAACCTGGCGCACATTCAAAACGCGCTGGCGCACTGCCGGGCGGACACCGGCGGCGTGCCCGTGCACCTGGAAGGCCTGCGCCAATTCGTCGCCGCGCCGGCCGACCTGTCGCCGGGTGCCAACCCCGCCCACTGGCGCGGTCCCTACCTGCCCACCACCGAACCCTTCCCCGACAACCCCTACCACCCCGCCACCGGCGCCGACGGCTGGCACTACGTGGTGGATAAGGACGACGGCATCGTGAATCCGGTGCCGCGGTGAGGGTGCGGGGGCATTATTTTACTGAATAACCGTTAACCCCTGCCCCACCACGGCGGTAAAGCTATTGACAGACGCCGCCTGTCGGCACAAGATAACGAGACTTTGCGTGGAGGTAACTCGATGTCCCTGGGTCATATCAAGGATCAACTGGCCAAAGGCACCTGGCTGACGTACCGGCCCGAGATCAAGATCATGGACTGCACCGTCCGTGACGGCGGGCTGATCAATAACCATCAATTCGACGACGGTTTCGTGCGGGCCGTGTATCAGGCGTGCGTGGCCTCCGGCATCGACGCCATGGAGATGGGGTACAAAACCGACCACAAGATCGTGGCGCCGGGCACGGCGGGCGTGTGGAAGTTCTGCGACGAGGACGACCTGCGCCGCATCGTGGACGACAACCCGACGGAGCTGAAACTCTCCATCATGGCCGATGCCGAGCGCACCGACTACCACACGGATATCCTGCCCAAGGAGCAGAGCGTCATCGACATCGTGCGCGTGGCGACGTACATCCACCAGATTCCCACCGCGCTGGACATGATCAAGGACGCCGCCGACAAGGGCTACCGCGTGTGCGCCAACCTGATGGCGATCTCCGTCATCCAGGAGCGCGAGCTGGAGGAAGCCATCGGCATCCTCGCCGACAGCCCCATCTGCGGCCTGTACATCGTGGACAGCTTCGGCGCGTACTACTCCGAGCAGATCCGCGACATCACCTTCATGTTCCTCAAAGCGGTGGAAGGCAAGGGCATCGAGGTGGGCATCCACGCGCACAACAACCAGATGCTCGCCTACGCCAACACGCTGGAGGCGCTCATCATCGGCGCCAACCGCCTCGATGCCACCTTCAACGGCATGGGCCGCGGCGCCGGCAACTGCCCGCTGGAGCTGCTGCTCGGTTTCCTGAAAAACCCCAAGTACCAGTTGCGCCCGGTGTTGGAGTGCATCCAGGAGCATTTCGTCCCGCTGGAAAAATCCGGCAGCATGGAGTGGGGCTACAAGATTCCCTACATGATCACCGGCCAATTCAACCAGCACCCCCGCTCCGCCATCAAAATGCGCGAAGGCGCCGCACCGGACGACTACGTGGGCTTTTACGATCAGATGATCGAGGTGGAATAGGCCGATTGCGGAATGCGGATTGCGGATTGCGGATTGACCAGGATCGGTCGGTTTGACAGTTAGCGTAGCGCGGGCGCGTAATGCAGATTACGCGCCCGCGCTATGTTTGGTATGTGCCTATACCGGCGTGGTAATCTCCACCCTGGCGCCCATCACGGCTACGTCGCGGGCGGGGAGCCAGATGTGCTGCGGGTGCACGGTACGGGTGAGGGCATTCTGCAGTGCGCGGGGGAGTTCCACCTGTAGCGGGCGATCGGTGTGGTTGATGAGGATGTACAGCTCCCGACCGCCTCCCACGCGGCGGCACACCTCCACGCCCTCCGGCACCGGGCCGAAGGGGGGCGCCAGGCGGCTGGCCCCGGTCATCCAGGAGACCACCCGGCGGGTGAGCGGTACGTCGAGCCAGGCGGCGAGATACGTCAGGCGGCCATTGCCCACCTTGCGGGTCACCATGGCCGGTTGCTCATCGAGCCAGCCGTTGCCGGTGCCGTAACGCAGCTTCACTTCCACGTTGTCGGCATCCACCTTCAGCCACTCCGCCCAGATCGTCGCCTCGCCGTCCTCCCACGCGCCGGTGACGGGCACCGGGGTATCGAGGGCATAGTACTCCTCCACGTGGGCGCCCAGCGACCACGCCAGCGGGCCGGGTTGCCGCACGGGGAGGAGGGCGTTGTCGAAGGCGTTTTTGAAGCCGGAGCGCGGCCCGAGCATCAAGTGCCCGCCCTCCTCGACGTACTTGAGCAGGTGCTCGCTGATCTCGTCGTCCACCAGATGCAGGTGCGGCGCGATGACCAGCTTGTACGCGCTCAGCGGCGCGCTCGGGTGCAGGATATCCACCCCAAACGACATGGCGCGCAGCGGGCGGTAGAAAGACAGCAGGTGCTCCACCGGGTCGAAATCCTTGTGGAAGCGCTGCCCGTTGATCGCCCAGCGGTCGTCGTAGCTGTGTAAAATCGCCACTTCCGAGGCCGGCGTGGTGCCGCGCAGGAACTTGGCCACCGAGGTGAACTCCTTGCCCAGCTTGCTCACTTCCTCGTACAGCGGGCGCGGGTTGCCGTCGGGGGCGACCAGGCAGCCGTGGTACTGCTCCTGCCCGTTGAGGGCGCTGCGCCATTGCCAGTAGCTGACCACCTCGGCGCCGTGCCCCACCGCGTGCCACGCCATGCAGCGCACTTCGCCGCGGTCCAGCGCGTTGTTCACCCCGGCCCAGTTCACCGACCCCGGCTGCGTCTCCAGCACCAGGAAGTTGCGCCGCTTGAAGCCGCGTGTCAGGTCGTGCGCCGCCCCGTTGCTCAGGTAGTTGAGATGCCCGGTGCCCACGTAGTTGTCCCACGAGGCGATCTCCAGGTCTTCGCAGAGCTTGTAGTGGTCGAACAGGTCGAACCACCCCATGAAGTTGTGCGTGATCCACTGCCGCGGCTCGGCGAATTGGCGAATCGCATCGATCTGGGTCTTCTGGTAGGACCGAAGGAGGTCGGTCACGAAGCGCTTCCAGTCCAGCGTCAGTCCCGGGTTGTGCCCGGCGCGCAGCGGGAAGGGCAATTGCGACCAGTCGGTATATTCCTGGCTCCAATAGCTGGTTGTCCAATGGCTGTTGAGCGCATCCAGTGTGCCGTACTTCGCCATCAGCCACGCCTGCCACTGCGCCAGGGTCTCCGCGTCGTACGAGACATGGTTGTACTCGTTGTCGATCTGCCAGCCGATCACCTGCGGGTGCTTGCCGAAGCGCTCGGCCAGGGCGCCCGCGATGCGCGCGCAGTAGGTGCGATACGTCGCGCTGGCCGGGTTGAAGTGGCCACGCGCTCCGTGCACCTCGGGCCGCCCATCCTCGCGGATGGCCAGCACCTCCGGGTGCGCCTGCGTCAGCCAGGCCGGCGGCGCCGCGGTGGGGGTGCCGAGTACCACCATCATGCCCTGCGCCGTCGCCAGCGTCACCGCGCGCTCCAGCCAGTCCAGCGCCATTTGCCCGTCCTGCGGCTCCAGGCGGCTCCAGGCGAACTCACCCACCCGCACCAGCGAAATATTGGCCTCGCGCATCAAGCGAATGTCGTCAGCCCACCGCGACTCGTCCCAGTGTTCGGGATACCATGCACAACCCAGGATCATCGGGATACCTCGGATTCAGAATATAGGATTACCGCGTCAACCACGGTTCACCACCGGGTAAACCCGGTGGCTGATCGTCTCAAGCACGCTAAAGCGCGCTGGTACGGTGTGTCCATACACCTCAGCCGGTTTCAACCGGCTTGAGTTCGTCAGCCATCGGCTTCAGCCGGTGGCTCACCGCCACGTCACGATCTCTTCCAGCGCCTTGCGCGGGCGGGGGTCGGGAGTGGCGACGGGGTAGCCCAGCGGGGTCATCGCCACCGGCACGTGTGCGGCGGGCAATTGCAGCGCCGCGCGCACCACGGCGGGGTCGAAGGCGCAGATCCAGCAACTGCCCAGCCCCTCTGCCGTCGCTGCCAGCACCAGGTGCTCGGTGAAGATCGCCAGGTCCACGTCGGCGTGGTTCTTCGCGTCCCACGCGCGCACCCACGCGTCGTCGGGCAGGCTGCACGCCACCAGCACCACCGGCGCTTCCGCCGCCCACGTGTGGCGCTCGTGCGGGAAGAGCGCCAACCGGGTCGCCTCCACGCGCACCACGTACAGGTGCCAGGGTTGCTTATTGCACGCCGAGGGCGCCAGCCGGGCCGCCTCCAGCACGCGGCCCAGCGCCGCGTCCGGCACCGGATCGGTGCGATAGGCGCGCACGCTGCGGCGGGTTTGCACGACGTCGGCGAAGTCCATCATCGGCTCCTGCGGGAGTAAAGCTGTGTTCTCCTTCGGCATCCCACCCGGCGGTTCCTGCCGCTTTTTGTCGGCGCTTCCGGCGAACCCGCGAATCGTGCCTTGTCCCCCTTCCGCCCCGGTGCTATAATGACGCGGAGCGAAAGGAGCGGGTCGTTATGGCGCTGAGTCGGGAAGAAATCGCCCATGTGGCGTTGTTGTCGCGGCTGCACTTCACGGAGGAGGAGCTAGCGCGCTTCACCGAGCAGATGAACGATATCCTGCTGCACTTCGAGACGTTGCAAGAAGCCGACACCAGTGCCATCGCCGCCACCACCCACGTGGTGCCGATGGTGAACGTATTGCGCGACGATGTGCCCTGCCCCAGCCTGCCGCCCGACACCGCCCTGGCCAACGCCCCGGAACGCGTGGACGACCTCTTCAAAGTACCGCGCGTCGTGGAGTAACCCGCATGTCCGTCGAGACCCTGTCCCTGGAAGCGCTGCTGGCGACGATTCAGCCGGATGCGCACGCCATCGCCGAAGGCCGCCGCCGCATGATCGATGTGTGGCACGGCCGCCCCACCGACAGTCTGCCTCTCTGCTTCGGCGCCGTCCCGCCGCAAGGCGTGATGCCGAACACCGATATGCGCCGCCACGTGAACGATCCCGACCAGATGCTCTACGACACCGCCGTGGGGTTGGCGGCGACGGCGCGCGCGGGCTCCGACGCCCAGCTCGCCCTGCGCGTGAACACCGGCACCGGCACGCTGGCCACGGCGGCGGGGTGCGGCCAACTGCCCTCCGACCACGGTCTGCCCTGGACGGAGCACATCACCCGCGCACAAATCGACGCCTTCGACCCCGACACCAACCTCGCCACTTTGGGTCTGTTGCCGCAACTCAAGGCGTGGTACGCCCGCTTCCGCGCGCAGCTTCCCACATGTGTCGGCTTCTTCTGCGCCGACACGCAGGGGCCCTTCGCGCTGGCGCACCTGCTCTACGGCGACGATATCTTTTACGATGTCTACGACGATCCCGGCTTCGTGCACGCGCTGCTGGAGAAGACCACCGCCCTCTATATCAACGCGACGCGGCTGATGAAGGAGTGGATCGGGGAGCCGCTGGACGGCGGCCTGCACTTCTCCTTCGCGCTGGCGAACGGCGGGGTACGCGCCTGCGAAGACACCTCCACCCTCCTCGCGCCGAACACCATCGACACCTTCGTGCTGCCCTATCAGGCGCGCGCGCTGGCGCCCTTCGGCGGCGGTTTCATTCACTACTGCGGGAACCACGACGCGCTCTACCGCGGCTGCGTGGACAACCCGTGGGTGCGCGGCCTGAACTTCGGCAACCCGGAGCGCCACGATTTCAGCGTCATCCTCCCCGAGCTGATCGCGCGCGGCAAGTGCTACGCCGGCGAGATCAACCGCCTGGACGACGAGTCGCTGGACGCCTACTTCCGCCGCGTAGTCGGCTACACCCAGGGCGCCAAACGAGGCCTGATCCTCACCCCCGTGCTGCACCCCGACGAAACCGCCGACCCCGCCCGCGTGCTCGACACCTGGCGCGGCGTGCAGGAATGAGTACGAACCACAAAGGCACAAAGGACACAAAGGGGTACGCGAAGAAAAAGTAAACGGCTTCGCCGGACTAGTCGCGAAGCAAGCCCTTCTCTTTGCGCGTTCTTCTGTTCTTTGCGTCTTTGCGGTTAACCGTCTTCTTCCATAAGGAGCAATTATGTCGACACTTTCCCTCGGTGTGATGTCCTCGCTCGGGCCGGAGCCGGAGGCGGCCTTTGCCGCGGTGCGCGAGATGGGGCTGACGACGTGCCAGTTGGCGAACTGGGACCCGCTGAACGTGTCGCGGGAGCTGGTGGCGCGGACGCGCACCGCCGCGGAGGCCGCCGGGGTGACGATCACCCTCTTCTGGTGCGGCTATTCCGGCCCGGTGGTGTGGGACTACGTGGACGGCCCGGCGACGATCGGACTGGTACCGCCGGAGACGCGGGCGCTGCGCGTGCGCGAACTCAAGCACGGCGCCGACATCGCGCGGCAGCTCGGTGTACCGGACATCGCCACCCACGCCGGCTTCATGCCCCTCAACCCGAAGGACCCGAACTACCTCGGCCTGGTGGACGCGGTGACCGACGTCGCCGCCTACTGCGCCGAGTTGGGGCTCTACTTCGACTTCGAGACGGGCCAGGAAACCCCCATGGTGCTGCTGCGCTGCATCCAGGACACCGGCCTCACCAACCTGGGCATCAACCTCGACCCCGCCAACCTGCTCATGTACGGCAACGGCAATCCCGTGGACGCGCTGGACGTCTTCGGCCCCTACGTGCGCGGCGTGCACGCCAAAGACGGCGAATATCCCACCAACGGCCACCAACTCGGCGAGGAAAAAGCCCTCGGCGCCGGCCGCGTGAACTTCCCCACCCTCATCCCCAAGCTCAAGTCCTTCGGCTACGCCGGCGCCCTGACCATCGAACGCGAAATCAGCGGCCCGCAGCAGAATTTGGATATCCAGCAGGCGATGGACCTGCTGACGCCGTTGCTGTAAGTATCATCCCCGTTGGGAGCGCGAGCGTACCCGCGAGCTTTCCCCGTTGGGGGGCGAGCGTACCCGCGAGCCATGAGCGGGTACGCTCGCGCTCCCATAGACGGCCGTGGTGGTGGTTCCGCGCTGGCGTATTTGTGTTTGCAACAGGCGACGATTCACCGCCCTCCCCGCGGTAGGTAAATCCGCCCCTCACACCGAATGCATCACCTGAGTACCACGATCGTCGTCACCAGGAGGCTCTCATGCGTCTCAGCATCCTCACGCTGCTCCTCTGCCTCGCCCTCGCCGCCTGGGCGAAGTCCGACCATCTTATCCCCGGGTTGCCGGTGTATCCGGCGTATCCGGATGAGCATGCCGAATATATCAAAAGCGGCTCGCTCAACCTGTCGTTGTCGCTGAATGGGGCGGTGCAGCAGGACATGGGGGGAGGCGCGCGACGGGAATTCACCGGGCATATGGCGGCACAGGAGAAGGTGACCTTATCCCCGAACGGCGGCAAACGTACCTACGATATGCATGGAACGGGCAAAATCGTCATCATCGGTGGCGACGGTAAGCGCATCGCGTCCACCTATACGCACGATGGCGGCAACAGCGAAGCGGTGCCGGAGATGCGTCCCGGGCAAGGCCCGCTGGGGCCGGTGGCGGTGTGCGATAAACTCAAATGCTGTGCGGCCTACTTGTCCGGCATATATCCGGGCGATGACTGGCAGGTGGACGATATCACCGGGAAGGTGACGATGGAGATCGAAGGCGTCAGCGAGACCAATCCGTTCCCGGCGCATTTCAGCGCGCACCTCCCCTGCGTGGGACGGACGAACAACGTGCTCTCGACGACGATGAATGCCTGGGAAGGGAGCGGCAAAAACGGCGATGGCCTTCCCATGGGCGGCGCCTGCTACGTCGAGTGTCCGTGGACGAAGGGCGGCTGCAGCGGCTCGATCACCGTCGCGGTGGAGGCGCTGTGCAGCGGTGCCGAATACCAGATCAATACCGTGGCGGCCTCGCGTGCGCAGTATCCCGACGACGTACGCAAGGCCGCGAAGATGCTCTTCATCCCCGGTTCGTTGACCCTCGCCTGGTCGCTGAACGTGCAGCCGAAGGCGCAAAAGATGACGATTACCCCCCAGGATGCGGGGGCCTATGATAAATGGGTCCCGCTGCCGAAATTCGAACAACCGGCCGATACGCCGCCCATTGCCCTCTGCGCGGAGATGAAGGCGGAGCAGGACGGCGACCCGTCGCCGGCGGGGCGCATCGACTTCTACCTGCGCAATGTCAGCCGCCACAAGGGGGAATGCGGTAATTTCCCGCGGAACCGCGGGGAGAAGTCCGATCTGCGCTTCACGGACGCGCAACCGGACGGGATCAAAATCGATCCAGACGGCCAGCACGCCTGGACGGACAAACCCGTCTCCAAGGCGATCGTCTTGCTGGTCGCGGAGGATGGCGGCGCCTACGGCAGCGTGCAGGCGGTGTGCGATGATCTACACCTCATCGCCGAGGATCCGACCGGACGGGTGATGCTGCACATGCCCAAGGATGAGAATGACAACCACATCGCGGACGCCTGGGAGAAGGACAAGGGGGTGTATGACGACAACCTTCCGTCCGAGTGGGATGAGCCTCAGGTCGCCGGGCAGACGGTCAACGGCGATGGGTTGCCTTTATATGACAAATACCGCGGCCTGCGCGTGGCGGAAGGCGACACCTGGGTCTACAAGCGTTTCCCGCCCAAACGCAAGTGCTTTTTCGTCCTCGACGATAACCACGTCTTCAACTCCGCCCTCTGGACGCACGCCGCGGATATCAATGCCTATGTCGTCACCGACGGCCTGGTGCAGGGTGGCGGTGACCCTGCCTCTTCGCGCTTGGTGGACTATTGCGCTGACAACGGCCACAAATACTGCGTGCGCATCGAAGTGATGAAAGGGCTGATCGAGAAAGACCCCCCTCCCAATGCGAACGGCGAAGCCGACACGCAATACGCCTATACGGATCAGCAGGGGGACACCCCGAAGACTGCCGAACGTCTCCGCATCTTCCCCGACCGCATCGGCGCCATGCTCGACCGCGTGGTGGCGTCGATCCGCCTGGGGGTGGCCGACCCCAAGAGTGAAGACGGGCAACGGCTGCACGATGTGGCCGGTATCACCGATGCCGATGCGAACGCGGCGCTGGCGCAATGGAACCCCGCAACCCGCGCCGCCCTCGTCAAGCAGATGGTCGCCATCAGCGCCATCCACGAATGCGGTCACGCCTGCGGCCTCGCCGGCCACTGCAACGCCGAAAAGAATGAAGACGAGAACATCGCCGGCGATCCCGCCTGCCCCATGCAATATTTGAACCAGGCCACCCGCCGCCAATTCATCGTCAAGACCATCCTCAGCGGCGGCCTGCAAAAACCGTTGCCGTTGAGCTATGACCATTTTTGCAAAACCGGAAATTTTAAGTGTTTTTCGGGATTGAATGTGAAGGATGAATAAGGCTTCATGCTCTCACAAGTAACCTTTGTCACCCCACCCCATCCCCGTCCAGCACCTCCACCGTGTCCGCGCCGCCTTCCTTGCGCAGCAGGGCGAGGCGGCCGGTGAGCGTGCGGCCTTGCTTGGTGACGGGGAAATCGTCTTTCGAATACAGCAGCGTGTCGGCGAAGGCGGTGCCGTGCAGGTCGACGCCGTCGATGTGCACGGCGTGATCCGCCGCGGTGACGGTGAAGGGGGTCTCGCCGGGGCCGAGGGGCTGCGCCACCCACAGGTAGTCGCGCTCGCACGGCTGCCCGCAGAGCAGGTAGCGCATCGGGCCGATAAGCCCCTCCTCGAAGGTCGGCGCATCGGGGGCGATGAACGTCACGAGGAGATCCACCCCGTCCAAGCCGTGGAAGCGCACGCGCGGGCCGTCTACCGTGATGCGCGAGGCCAGCGCGTTGAGGCGCAGCCACGAGGGGTAGATGGAAAAATCGATGCGGTCCCACACCAGCAGGTAGCGGTTGCGCGCGAAGAGCAGGTGGCGGAAGTATTCCACATGCTCGACGGGGTGAATGTCGCGCCAGTGGGTGGTGCGCACGCGGTTGTAACTCAAGTCGGCGACCACATAGTCCACTGCATCGCCGAAGCGCACCACACGCTCGCTGCCCTGACGCTCCGCCGACCAGCCGCTCTGCCGCTCTGCGCCGAACATCACCGCGTTGTGCACCTTGGTATCGTAGCCCGGCTGGGTGGCGCCGTCGCGCGCCGTGTCTTTCCCATAGTAGCCGAAGTCGGGGATGAGCAGCGACCCGCGCGAGATAAGCGTGATGTGCCCGTGGTCGAAGCCCCAGTGGTGAGTGGCGCGTCCGCCACGGAAGAAGAGGCTGGTCTCCGAAGGCCGCCCCACGTCGGCGCGGTGCAGCGTGCCGACGTGCATAAAGCGCCGGCTGTGCAGCGTGGGCGCCAGCGGCGGCACGTCGGGCTGCAGCGCCTGCAGGTAAACAAATTCGAACTGCGGGAAGTATGGCCCCCACAACGGCGCCCCGTTTTCGCGCCAGGCCGCCAGCGCGCGGGCGGCCAGCGCGGGGTTGTGCGCGCGCATCTCCCACGCCGCGTGGGCCAGCAGCGGTTGCACGGGCGCCTCGGTGCAATTCATCCCCGTGTCACCGATCGCGGGCCAGTAACGCCGCGGCACATCGGCGCCCGCGCCCGTCACCAAATGCTCCACCGTCGCGGCACGCGGCGCGCCCAGGTAGTCCACCAGCGTCTCCAGCGCTCCTTGCATCACCGGGTCGGCGAAGAGGTCGGGGCCACCGTGACGCTTCACCACGCTCGCCAGCGCCAGCATGTTGTGGTACAGGTGCCCGAAGTAGCCGATGGACTCCTTGTACACCCCGCCAGGGAAGAAGTGCGCCGACAACTGGTCGCGCAACTGCGCCGTCGCGTTGTCGCGCCAGGCGACAGCCTGCGGGTGCGTATGAAAGACGGCGGCAAAGAGCGCAAGGTTGAAGTAGACGTCGGTCTGGAAGTTCGGCGTACCGAAGACGTCGCTGTAGTTCTCCATGATGAGCCAGTTGCGCGCCGAGTGCGGGTGGTCGGGCGACAGGTAGTTCTGCGCGCTGGGGAAGAGCGCCTGGTCGGCGCTGGCGTAGGCGAAGAGGAGCATCACCGTGCGTAAACGATCAATCTGCGCGGCATCCAGCGCGCCCAGCGCCACGCACGCCTCGAAAAAGACCGCCAACGGCCCCAGGTTGCGGTTCGCCACCGCCGACATGGCATCGGAGAGGAAGCCGGTGTGCAGCACCAGGGCGAGCTTGTACTCGTAGGTATCCAGCAGCGCCACCGCCAACTTTTGCGCCGCCGCGGCGTCGTGCTGCAGGAAGACGCGGGCGAAGCAGGTACCCGGATCGTCGCGCAGCAGCACGTCGCCCAGTTCGGCGGCGAGGGCCGCGAAGAGCGGCGCCTTCTCCGCGTATTCGGCGTGGGTGAGCAGCGCCTGCGGGAAAGCGTCCGGCGTCGGGGTGGCGGACGTCAGGTCCATGCGACGCACGGCGTCCAGCGGCAGGTCGTTCAGCTTGCGATGCCAGACCGTGAGGATCGACGCGCTGCGCGTGCCGCCGGCGAAGGGGTAGGTGTAGGGGGTGAGCAGTGCCGCGCGCGGCAGCACCACCAGGCACCACGCCCGCGTGCCGCGTGCCACCGCCCCGCGCGCCACCGCGCGCCGCCCCTCCAGTGCCTCGAAGCGCAGCGTGCTCTCGCCGGGATACTCCCACGTCCACGGGTGGTGCGCCAGGAAGATCAGCGTGTCGGCGTAGGGGTACACCTCATTCTCACCGATGCCGCGAAAGGTGCCCTGCGGCCGCCGCGACTGCCCGAACCCGAGCCACGGATAGGCGAGCTGGTGGTTGGTGTGGTGCGGCGCCAGCGAGCCGAGGTAAAAGGGTGCGGGCGGCAGGGGGTTGAACGCCTGGTCGCGGATGTCTTCTACGCCGTCGTAGATATACACATCAGAGGGAAAGTCGCGCGTGACGTCGATCTCCAGCGCCCCAGCGCGCTCGAGGCCCGCCGTCTCTTCGACGTAGAGCAGGGGATGGTCGGCAAACAGGGTGGCCGTCCACACGTAGGCCCGCCCGTCGAACATCGTCACGGTATAGGTATATCGGGCGAAGACGGGGCCGCGCGCGTTAACCTCCACCGCCACCGTCGGCGGGATCTCCTCCGCGGCGATGGCCTGTGGGTCGACGCGCGCGATGTTGGCGCGGTCGAAGGGAATATGGCGCGATTTGGCCACCGTCAGCCGGCTGCCTGCGCGCGGCAGGCCGTCCGACCCCATCACCCACGCCAGCGGCCCGGTCAGCTCCCACCGGTCGCCTAGGTCGCGCACCAGGGTCTCCGTCGCCAGCGCCACCGCGCATGCCGCGTTGCGGAAGACGACGACCCCCGCCTGCGCCTCCACCGTCAGGCTTGTGGCGGGTGCGGCATCGGCGGGGGTGAGCGTCAGCACGGCACCGGGCGCCAGGTCCACGCACACCGCCAGCGCGCCGCGCGTTGGGTCATACTGCGCCGCGTACGTCGTTGCGCCGTCGCTCACCGCCGTTACCCCGGCATCGGCGGGGGCATCTAGCCACACGTATTCGCGCTCCCAGCGATGCGCCAACCGTTCGGTGAGTGTCCAGTGCAGGGGGGGCAGTGTTTTGGTCATACCGTTACCTCGATCAGGGGATAGCTCATGGTAGCAAAGCGACCGCCGACTGTCAATTTACCGTATAACAATTGGAATTTTTACGGACAAGCAAGCGTTCACCTGTCCTTTTTTCGCAATCAGGAGTACAATATAGAGGAGGAAGCGGGATGGACATCGCGATGCGTCCAACCGAATGCGGCAACCTGCGCATCCTGGCCCGACATGGGCGAGGAGCGGTGGATGTTGCGCCCGCCACCCCCAACCACCGGTGGTTCATGGGCACCTTTACCGGCTTGCCCGTGGGCGTGCCGGTCACGATCCGCCTGTGCATGGCGGGCAACGACCGCGGCGGCAACATCGCCGACTGCCGCAAATGGGTGGGGCTGCGCCCACTGCTCACCTACGCCGACCCGACTGGCATCGACACCTACCGCTGGTACCGGCGCACGCACGGACGTTGGATCAGCGGCGACCTGCTCGACCCGGTGGATGCCGGCGCCGCCCTGCTGCCCGCACAGGCGGTGCTATTACCGGAGACGGCGCTGGCGGGGCTCTCCGCCGACGGCACGATCTGGCAACCCTGGCAGGAAATCGACGGCGGTGAAGCGGACGTCGTCGCGCGCACCTTCACGCTGCGCTTCACCCCCGCGCACGCTACCGCCACGCTGGCCCTGCACGTCCCTTTCACGCCCGCCTATCACACCGCCCTGCTGGAGCAGTTGCGCGCGGCGGAATTGCCCGGGGTGAGCGTCGATACACTTGGCGCCTCGAGCGAAGGCCGCCCGCTGTGCATGGTGCGCGTGGACGACCCGGCCGCCCCTACCCCCCTGCGTCTGGACAACGTGACGCGCGCCGACGGCACCGTGGTGCCGGTGTGGCGCATTCACGACACCGGCGCGCGGCCCCGCGTGCACCTGCTCATCGCCCGCGAACACGGCAGCGAGCACACGCCGAGTTGGACCCTGCAGGGGGCGCTGCGCCGCCTGCTCGCCGCCCCGCGCCTGCGCCACAACACGACATGGCTGCTGCTCTTCCTCTACGACCCCGACGGCGCCGCGCACGCGACCTTTCACACCCTGACCGACCGCTTCTTCCCGCATCACAACCACCCGCGCTACGGGGATATCACCCCGCCGGAGGTAATCGCCTACGTGCGCTACCTGCGCGCCTTCGTCAACAGCGGGCGCCCGCTGCTCAGCGCCACGGCCTTCTACGGCCTGGAATGCAACGAAGGCGCGCCGGTGCTCTGCCCCTTCGTGAACCGACAGGAGAAGGAGCTAGTGCTCGACTTCAATGCCGCCTGGTTCGCCCGCCTGCAAGCGCTGGGCCTGCCCACCGGCCCGCCGCGCCGGCCGTGGGAGGAAGGCTATACGCCTTACCGTCTGCACGGCTGGTGCTGGTACTGGTACCAGGCACTGGCGCCCGTCTTCGAGATCAACGACCGCCACCCCGCGCACCGGCTCACCATCCCGCAGGTGGAGGAGATCGGCGCCGACTACGTCGCCGCGCTGACGGAGTTCCTCGACACCCCCGTAGGCCGCGCCCGCGTCGCGGCGACCCACACCTTCCTCGAGCAGCGCACCCGGGAGCGCGACCTCTGGTTCCGCACCCCCATGTCCGGCACCCCCGACGACCCGACGCTGTACGACCTGCTGTCGATGGGGTATTGAACAATTTTGGATTTTGGATTGGGGGACGCGACGCTTGCATAGATGCGCACCCCCACCTCCCTGCCTCCTCCCCCGTAACGTCCTGTGACGGGGGAGGAGATGCCTGTGCTACATGAATGGATCAGCGAGCCGTTTCTCCCTTCCCCCGTCACAGGACGTTACGGGGGAAGGGCCGGGGATGGGGGGCCGGCAACAGGAATGCTTGTTCCCCGACCCCCCTATTTCCCCCTTCCCCGCAAAACGGCTACAATAGGGGTATCTCGCTGTAGGAGTCCGGCATGCGCATTGCCCTGGCACAGATTGATTGCCGGTTGGGAAACCTTCCCGCGAATATTGCGACGCACCGCGCCTCGCTCACCGCCGTCCAGGCCGAGGGGGGCGCCGATCTGGTGCTCTTTCCCGAACTCAGCCTTACCGGCTACCGCCTACGCAGCAATATCTACCGCGCCATGCAGGACGACGCCGCCTTCGCGCAGACCTGGCGCGCGCTGGGCGCCGACGGCCTGCTGCCGCCGACCACCTGCGCCGCCGTGGGCTACGTGGAGCTGTCGCCGCAGGCGGCCTTGCACAACACCACCGTGCTGCTGCGCGGCGGCGACGACGCGCCGCTGCTGCGCCACCGCAAGGTGTATCTGCCCACCTACGGGATGTTCGAGGAGGAGCGCTACATGCGCTCGGGCAACACCTTCCGCGCCATCGACCTGACCACCGCCGGCGGCGAACACTGGCGCGTGGGGGTGCTCTGCTGCGAAGACGCCTGGCACACCTCGGCATGGCTGGTGCAGCAGGCGCGCGGGGTGGATCTGCTCCTCGTCAACTCCGCCTCGCCGGGCCGCGGGGTGGATTCCGACCGCCTGGGCAGCCAAAAAAGCTGGTACGGCATCCTCTCCACCCACGCCGAGTTGCTGGGGTGCTGGGTGGCGTATTGCAACCGCGTGGGCTTTGAGGACGACATCCATTTCTGGGGCGGCTCCGCCATCTTCGCCCCCACCGGCGAGCTGACCGCCGAGGCGCCGCTGATGGACGCCGCGCTGCTGCTGGCCACCCTCGACAAACGCAGCATCGCCACCGCCCGCATCATGACCCCCATCGTCGCCGACGAAAACTGGGACCTGACGCTGCGCGAACTGGGACAGGCGGTGGGAGAACGGGAATACGAATGAAAAGTGGAGAATGCACAATGGTGAATTGAAAATGGGGGACGAGATTGCACCTCGCGCGTCCCCATTCTACATTTATCGAGGTAGTATCCATGCGCAAATTCCTGCTCGTCATCGCGATCATCTGTGGCCTGGCCGGAGTAGTGCTCTCCAGCGGGTTCGCGGTGACCGACTACCTGGCGCTCATGGGCGCCTACGGGCAGTTCGAACATGCCGCCAGTGGGCATGACCTGGCCGCCATCACCATCGCCGCCGCCCGCCAGAACGTCTTTCGCCTCAACGTCTTCGCCGAAGGCGTATGGGCCCTGCTCTCCGCCATCGTGGCGGCGATCGGGGTGCATGGGATGGGACGGGAATAACGCTTCCCGGGATGCCATGATGCAGGATCACATCGAATTCGAAACGCATACCTGTAACCGACCTGCCGATCAATCGGCAGGCTACCGGCTGCGCCCCCTCAAGGGGGCTTGATAGACGTTCGGAGACGTTTATGCCATATTGCCAACTGTTATATCATCTCGTATGGGCAACGAAGCACCGCAATCCGAGTATCCACCCGGATGAGGAGCGGTTGTTGCATGAATTGATGCGGAACAAAGCGGTGCAACTCGGTGGCAAAGTTTTCGCACTCGAGGGTACGGTCGATCATGCACATGTCGTCACTTCCATCCCGCCGGCGATTGCCGTCGCGACGTTTGTAGGGAAGGTCAAAGGGTTCAGCACCGCCGAGTTGCACAAGGCCGGATTGGGGCAGAATTTTCTTGGCTGGGAAGCCGGTTATAGTGCCTTTACCATCGATCCGAGTCGCCTTGATCGATATATCGCCTATGTGCGAAATCAAAAGCAGCATCATGCCGATCACACTACCATCGTAGTACTCGAGCGCATTGAAGTACCGCCGTCATCGGTGCACGAGCCGGGACCGACTTATCAGATCGACCCCCTCGCCGACTACCAAAGCCCCATTGATGGGGCGCAGCCGGTAGCCTGACGATTTATCGTCAGGTCGAAAGAAGCAAACCGGTATATGCCCTTACGAATCATCGGACACTTACTATGACCAACCAACGCAACCTGCTCGACATCAACGCGGAACTTGTGCATCGCATCCTCACGGAGGCGATTCGGCATACCGGGGAGTCGATCACCGGTCAGGCACGGGGGAAGTGGGTGCTCAACCTCAGCGGCGGGCTGGACAGCTCGCTGGTGGCCTTCCTCGCCGCCGACGCGGTGGGGGCCAAGAACGTGCGCGCGCTGCTGCTGCCCTACCGCACCTCGGCGCCGGCCAGCCTGGACGACGCCATGAAGGTGGTCGACGCGCTGGGCATCGACTACAAGGTGATGGAGATCACCGACGCGGTGCACGGGCTGTACCACGCCAAGGGGATCGACATCGACACCGCCAGCCTCCGCGCCCGCGGCAACGTGATGGCGCGCATGCGTATGATCTTCGGCTACGAGGAGTGCGAGCGCTGGGGCGGGCTGATGCTCGGTACCAGCAACAAGACCGAGACGCTCCTCGGTTACACCACCATCTGGGGCGACAACGCCAGCGCCATCAACCTCATCGCCGACCTGTACAAAACCCAGGTGCGCCAGCTCGCGCGCAGCATCGGCGTGCCGCAGGTGATCCTGGACAAAGCCCCCAGCGCCGACCTGGAGCCTAACCAGACGGACGAGAACGACATCGGCTACAGCTACTACGCCGTGGACACCGTGCTGGTGCGTTTCGTCGACCACCTGATGCTCCCGCAGGAGATCAAAGACCACCTGTGGGCGGAGCAGGGTGACCTGGGCATCGACTGGAACGGCTGCGTGGACAAGCTCTGCGGCATCACCACCCCCGTCTCCATGAAGCCCGGCCTGGTGGATATCATGGAATACAAACGCCGCCTCACCCCCATCGTCCCCAAGATCAGCCGCGCCACCATCGAACTCGACTACCGCCCGCCGAAGCAGTGGGGACGGTAGAAAATAGTTGACAAAGGCTTTTCTGTAGTCGCCCCCACCCCCAACCCCTCCCCCGTAACGTCCTGTGACAGGGGAGGGGAGAATGGGAAATAGCAGGCTGGCCGAAACGTCGTCGCCCTTCCCCCGTCACAGGACGTTACGGGGGAAGGGTCGGGGATGGGGGGCGACTACAGGCAAGGCAGTGAGGTTATATGCCTGATCCCGGCACCCTTTACATCGTCGGCACCCCCCTCGGCAATCTCGAAGACATCTCGCCGCGTGCGTTGCGCGTGCTGCGCGAGGTGGATCTGATTGCGGCGGAGGATACGCGCGTCACGGGGAAGCTGCTGGCGCATTTCGACATCCACACGCGGCAGACCAGCTACCACCGGCATAGCACGCCGGAACGGCTGGCGGGGATCGTCGCACGGTTGCACGGGGGGGAGCGCGTGGCGCTGGTGAGCGACGCGGGCATGCCGGGCATCAGCGACCCCGGTCAGCAACTCATCGCCGCGTGCGTGACGGCGGGCATCGCCGTGGTGCCGATTCCCGGGCCGTCGGCGGTGATCACCGCGCTGGCGGTGTCCGGCTTCAACACCGACCGCTTCCGCTTCCTCGGCTTCCTGCCGCGCGGGCACACGGAGCGCCTGGCCGCGCTGCGCGACAGCCTCACCCAGCCCGACACCTGCGCCGCCTACGAATCCCCCCATCGCGTGGCGGAGACGCTGGCCGACCTGGCCACCCTCGCGCCCGACCACCCCGTGCTCATGGCGCGCGAGCTGACGAAAATGTTCGAGGAGCTGCGCCGCGGCACCGCGCGGGAGCTGGCCGACGCGCTGGCGGGCCGCGAGGTGCTGGGCGAGATCGTCCTCGTCTGGCCCGGCGGCGGGCTGACCGTCGTGCTGGAAGACCCGCTGCTCCGCGCCGTCACCCTGGCGCGCGGCTACCGCGCGGAAGGCCTCAGCACCCGCGACGCCGCCGCCCGCGCCGCCGCCGACACCGGCGCGGCCAAACGGGACATCTACCAGGCGCTGCTGGGGAATGGGGATTAACCACAAAGACACAAAGGCCACAAAGGTATTCTTTTCAATGTTTTGCGCTACCACGCTGACTGATTATTAACTAGAATACAACAAAAATCTTTGTGCCCTTTGTGTCTTTGTGGTTAATTTCTCCTCTCAACCAGCAGGGGATGCGCTGCACGATACGGAATTTTTTTAGCTATGCGCATCGATGCTCATACCCACGCATTTTCCGAGAAGATCGCCGAGAAGGCGGTGGAGCAGCTTATCCGCTACTACCAGTTGCCGACCTCCTACGGCGGCACGCTGGCGGCCCTCTTTGCCCATGCGAGCGAGGCGGGGCTGGACGCGCTGGTGTTGCTGGTGGCGGCCACGCGCGCGGATCAGGTGAAACCGGCGCACGACTGGGTGCTCTCCCGCCCGTGGGAAACCTTTCCGCAACGCCCGCGCGTCATCCCCTTCGGCACGTATCATGTTGACGATCCGAATTGGCAGGCGGAGCTGACACGGTTGCGCGCGGCGGGCATCGGAGGGATTAAGCTGCATCCGGAGTTCCAGGGGATCGACCTGGCCGACCCGCGGCTGTGGCCCTTCTTCGAGGAGGTCGCCGGGCGGGAGATCCTCATGATCCACGTCGGCGATCCGCGGGTGAGCGCCGACAACCCCAGCACGCCGCGCAAGGTGGCCGCGCTACTCGACCGCTTCCCCACCCTCACCGTCATCGCCGCGCACCTGGGCGGCTACTGCTTCTGGGAGGAGGCGCTGGCGCACCTGGCAGGCCGCGACGTCTACCTGGACACCTCCAGCGCGCTGGCCTTTATCGACCCTTCCCTGCTGCGCCGGCTGGTGGACAAACACGGCACCGCGCGCCTGCTCTGCGGCAGCGACTATCCCCTCGCCTCGCCGCTCGATGCCCAGCGCTGCGTGGAAGCCCTCGACTGGCTCACCGACGCCCAGCGCGAAGCCATCCTCGGCGGCAACGCCGCGCGGCTGTTCGGGTTAGGTTAGCCGCAGGTCGGCGTCCAGCGCCGCCACCGTTTCCGGGGTCCCCACGTCGCTCCATAAACCCACGAGGCGATGCGCGCGCACGCGCTCGCCGGCGTGGAGCATGGCGTGCAGCGCATCGGTGACTTCATATTCGCCGCGCGGCGAAGGGGTGAGCGCCTGCACGTACGGCCACACGCGCGGGCCGAGGGCGAGCACGCCGGCGTTGTTCCATGGGGTGGTCGAGGTGCCCGGCGCGGGTTTTTCCACGATGCGCGTCACGCGGTCGCCGTCCAGGTACACCGCGGCGCCGGCAGCGGGGTCGTCCATGTGGTTCACGCCGATCAGCGCGGCGTCGTTGGGGCGAAAATCAGTTAGCAGCGCAGGGTAGTTCTCCGGGGCGATGAGGATATCCCCCCAGTGGAGCAGGAACGGCGCGTCGCCGCACAGGTCGGCCACCCGGCGCAGCGCGCCCCCGGTGCCGTCCGGCGGCTCCTGCGTGCGATAGGTGAGGCGCATCCCCAGCGCGGCGCCGTCGCCGAAGGCCTCCTCGATCATCGCGCCGCGGTAACCGACCACGATGACCGCCTCCGTCACCCCCGCCGCCCGCACCCCATCCAGAATGCGCGCCAGAATCGCCCGCCCCGCCACCGGAATGAGCGGCTTGGGCCGCTCCGCCGTCAACGGCATCATCCGCGTCCCCCGCCCCGCGGCGAGGATCACGGCACGTGTGATCTGTCCAGCTAATATTGTCATGATGGGGATACGAACCGCAAAGACGCAAAGGACACAAAGGATACGCGAAGTGTTGGCTATTGCTGCGCAGCAAAACACCCTTCTTTGCGTTTTCCTTTGTATTCTTCGCGTCTTTGCGGTTCGTCCTTTTCCGTCGTTACGCGGTGCCGCAGCAGAGCGGCTCGGTGCCGGCGGCGCGGGCGAGGGTATCGGCCATGTCGGTCTGCTCCCAGCGCACGGGCAGGTCGGTCCGGCCGAAGTGGCCGTAGGCGGCGGTGGCCAGATATTGCGGCTTGCGCAGTTGCAGCGTGTCGATGATCGCGCCCGGACGCAGGTCGAAATACGTGCGGATGAGTTCCCCGATCTTCGTTTCGCTGATGCGGCCCGTGCTGTACGTCTCCGCGCTGATGCTCAGCGGGGTGGCTTCGCCGATGGCGTAGGCCACCTGGATTTCCAACCGTTCCGCCACGCCCGCGGCGACCAGGTTCTTCGCGATGTAGCGCATCATGTATGCCGCGCTGCGGTCGACCTTGGTGGGGTCTTTCCCGGAGAAGGCGCCGCCGCCGTGGCGGCCCATGCCACCGTAGGTGTCCACGATGATCTTCCGCCCGGTGAGGCCGGTGTCCGCCACCGGGCCGCCGATGGTGAAGATGCCGGTGGGGTTGACGTAGAACTGCGTCTTTTCGTCGAGCATACCCAGCGGACCGAGCACCGGCTCGATGACGTGGGTGAGAAGGTCGCGCCGCAGGTCGGCCAGGTCCACCCCCACCGCGTGATGGCTGGAGATGAGCACCTTGTCGATGCGTATCGGGCGATGCCCCTGGTACGCCACCGTCACCTGCGTTTTCCCATCCGGACGCAGGTAGGGTAGCGTGGCGTCCTTGCGCACGGCGGCGAGCCGCTGCGCCAGCCGGTGCGCCCAGGCAATGGGGGCGGGCATCAACTCGGCCGTTTCCGTGCAGGCGAAGCCGAACATCATCCCCTGGTCGCCCGCGCCGCCGACATCCACGCCCATGGCGATGTCCGGCGACTGCGGCTGTACGAAGTCGTAGACCGGCACGGTGGCACAGTCGTACCCCGTCTCCGCGGTGTAGCCGATACTCGCCAGCACGCCGCGCGCGAGGCCGTCGATGTTGACGCGCGCGTGTGCGGTGATCTCCCCGGCCACGACCACGCCTTTGGTCGTCACCAGCGTTTCACAGGCGACGCGGCCCAGTGGGTCCTGCGCGAGGATCGCGTCCAGCACCGCGTCGGAAATCTGGTCGGCGACTTTATCGGGATGACCCTCGGTGACGGATTCCGAGGTGAATACGTGCAGTCGTTCGCTCAACGAACCGTTCTCCTTTTCGTTCTCGCCCGCAAGCGGACGGGAAATGCGGCCTGTAGTATAGCATCGAATTCACGATGAATAAAGTCTCTTTTCCCCGGCGGCCCCTGGTGCAAACATTGATTTGCCGGCCTACCGGTGCCCTAACTCGTTGCACAAGTCCAGGTACAGCTTCACCGCGGGCACCGGGGTGTTCCAGGTGAACTCGTTGCCGATGCGGAAGAAGTAGCCGCCGGAGCGATCGGCGGTGGCGCGCATGCGCTGCACCATGGCGGTGATCTCCGCCGGGTCGTTGCGCGCCAGGATGCGCGTGTCGCCCTCGCCGGCGAGGAACGCGGTGGGGTGCGCCTCCGCCACCGCGCGCAGGTTCGTGTAGGGCTCGCAGAGCACCCCGCGGATGCCCAGCGGGAAGAGATCGGGGATGAAGGCATCCAGGCAGCCGTCGGAGATGAAGATCACCTCTTTGCCCGCGTCGCGCAGGATGCCGAAGAACTCCTCGTAGCGCGGGAAGATGTGCTTGTGCATCCAACTCGGCGAGCAGACCGGCCCGCGCGTGTTCACGATGTCGTCGTGACAGGTGATGAAGTGCACCGGCAACCGCGCGAAGGCGCGGAACAGGCGGCGGTTGAGTTCGGCGAACTCGTCCATGAGGCGGTCGAACTCGTCGTCCAGGCACGTCTCCATGAACAACTGCCAGCCGAAGGTGAGCAACGGCCACATGAACATCGTCTGGTAGGTGCCCACCATCGCGGTGGCCCCTTCCGGCGCGGTGTCGCCCCACTCGGCGGGGAGTTGGGCGCGGAATTGCTGGTAGAGACGCTCCTCATCGGTGAAATCCCAGTTCGTCACGATAGAGGTCTGCCGGTAATCCGGTTCCGCCAGCGGGGAGAAGGCGAAAACGTCCTCCGCGGTGCGGAAACGCTCGCCGAAATCCCAGTGAAAGGTGACGCCGTCGCCCCAGCGCACCACGTGGCGCCCCGCGTCGGTGGCGCCGCTGGAATGCGTGCCCAGGTCGAGTTCCGGCCGCGGCTTGGGGGCATCGGTGGCGGGAATATCCACGTTCAACAGCGGGTAAATCGTCTTCAGCCGCTCCAGGCATAACCGCGGATGCGCGAAATAGTCGATGCCGGTGATGGCGGTCTCGGCGTCGGGGCACCCCAGGTACTCCCAATGCGGAATCCGCGCGGGCGATTGCCCCATATACGCCTGATATTCGTAACTGACGGCCACGGGAAGCTCCTTCGGCGAGTATGCGCTCACTATAGCCCGGCAGTGCGAGGGTGTCAATGCGGGGGCGCGAGCGCGTGGGAGACTGGGAGAATGGGAGAATGGGGTGTGGATTTTCGCTTGGTCGTAAGCTCCCGGTAAACAGTTGCCAGACCAGTTCCACTTGCCGCGCTCGCATTCGGCCTCTCCCATTCTCCCGTTCCCCCGTTCCCCGGCCCTTGCCGGGCAAGCGCTGCATCCTTTTTCAAAAGCAAGCAGGGATTCCCGGGGGGAACGCGAATTGGTGATGCTAGTTGGAAGCGCCCGTGCGGATGCCGGGGTCTCGGGGGCAACCCGGTTGACATAACGGAAACCGGGTACCTATAATTGACACCGAGGCCCGAGGGTCTCGTGCGTCATGGCGGCTCGGAACGTGATGAACCCATGGCACAACTCGCATTTGATTTTCACAGCAGCAGCGTAGAGATAGCACCGTTGCGAAAGGGGATGGCAGTGGTTAAGTTACATGACGGCCAGGCGAAGATTAAAGTGATCGGCGTAGGCGGCGGCGGAAGCAACGCGGTCGATCGCATGATCGAAGCCGGGCTGGGCGGCGTGGAGTTTATCGTCGCCAACACGGATATGCAGGCGCTGGCGCGCTCGGGCGCCGAGCGCAAAATCCAGCTCGGTGAGGATGTCACGCGCGGACTCGGCGCGGGCGGGAATCCCGAAGTGGGCCGCCAGGCCGCCGACGAAAGCCGCCAGGAGTTGAAAAATATCCTTGACGGCGCCGACATGGTCTTCATCACCGCCGGCATGGGCGGCGGCACCGGCACCGGCGCCAGCCCCACCATCGCGGAGATCGCCAAGGAGCTGGGCGCGCTGACCATTGCCGTCGTGACCAAACCCTTCCGCTTCGAAGGCCGTCGCATGAATTCCGCCACCGACGGCATCAGCAAATTGAAGGGGAAAGTGGACGCGCTGATCACCATCCCCAACGAGCGTCTGCTCGGTGTGGTGCCCAAGAACACCACCATGCTGGAAGCGATGCGCTACGCCGATGAAGTGCTGCGCCAGGGCGTGCAGGGCATCTCCGACCTCATCACCGTGCCCGGGCTGATCAACCTGGACTTCGCCGACGTGAACGCCGTGTTGAGCGGCGCCGGCACCGCGCTGATGGGTATCGGGGAAGGCGCCGGGGAGCGCCGTGCCGCCGAGGCCGCCCAGCAGGCGATCTCCAGCCCGCTGCTGGAGACCTCCATGGAAGGCGCCACGCGCATCCTGTTCAACATCACCGGCAGCATGGACCTCAGCCTCACCGAGGTGGACGAGGCGGCGAACATCATCGCCACCTCCGCCGGCGTGGACGACGCCAACGTGATCTTCGGCATCGTCTTCGACGATCGCATGGAAGACCGCGTGCGCATCACCGTGGTCGCCACCGGCTTCGCCGTGGACCCGCTGGAGGACGCCACGCGCGCGCTGGCCGCCCCCGCGATGCCCATCGCCTCGCCCGACAGCGACCTGGAAATCCCCACCTTCCTGCGCCGCCGGTAACCGGCACATCCCCAACACCACGGCCCGCGGAGTATTCCGCGGGCCGTCGGCGTTTGGTCGCACCGGCGCGTCAGGCGGCGCGCGCCTGGGCGCTTTGCCCCAGGAAATCGACCAGCGCCTGATTCACCTGCTCCGCGTGCGTCCAGAGCAGGCCGTGCGGGGCGCCGTCCAGCACCACCAGTTGACTGCCTTTGATGAACTGGTGCGTCCGCTGCCCGGATGCCGAGAACGGGCAGATGCGATCCTGGTTGCCGTGAATAATCAGCGTGGGCACATCGACGCGCGCACAATCGCGCCGGAAGTCGGTGGTCCAGGTGTGCGGGCAGGCCAGGGTGCCCACCGGGGAGGCGGCGGCGGCGACGTTCCAACTGTCGCGCACGACTTCCTTGCTGATCAGCGCACCGAGCAGCATGTCGGTATTGTAGAAGTTGGCGAAGAAGGTGGTCAGGAAGGCCGGCCGGTCGGTGGCGATGGCGGCTGCGGTGTCGTCGAAGACGCTCTTGTCCACCCCCTCCGGGTTGTCGGACGTCTTCAGCAAATACGGCGGCACGCCGCTGATGATGACGGCCTTGCTGACGCGCTCCGACCCGTGGGTGCCCAGGTAATGCACCACTTCGCCGCCCCCCATCGACATGCCGACCAGCACCACGTTGCGCAGGTCGAGCTGCGTGATGAGCTGGTGCAAGTCGGCGACGAAGGTGTCGTAGTCATACCCGAAGGTCGGCTGGCTGGACCACCCGAAGCCCCGGCGGTCATACGCGATGACCCGGTACCCCGCGCTCAGCAACGCCGACGTCTGTTTCTCCCAGGACCGCCCACTCAGCGGGAAACCATGGATCAGCACGACCGGCTGTCCCGTGCCATGGTCCTCGTAGTACAGCTTGATGTCGCCAGAATTCTCCTGCCCCACGGTGAGACTCGGCATAGTGACGCTCCTTTCCGGGTGTACTTCCCGGTAGAATCCGTCGCAGTATCCCTCCATACGGCGCACCCGTGTGACGCCAGGGGAGCACCACCTCCGCGGCTTGTGAGAAGAACGCACCGTGCGCGACGCCCCTACCACCGCACGGCGACCGGCGCACCGACAGGCGTGATTTCCGGCTTCAGGCGATACAGCACCACCTTGGTCGTCCAGTCGTCCTCGTTGAAGACCACCACTTCGCCGTCTTTGCGGGCCACGGCCTGCAGGCTCATCGGGAAATCGACCCAACTGCCCAGGTAGCCGCAGAGCTTGCCGGGGCCGAGGGTGCCCAGCTTCAGGCCGGTCTCAGCGTCGAACACCTGCACTTCCGCCTGCACGAGGTCGGTGGAGAAGGCCAGCCGGCCCGCCACCGCACAGCCCATGCCGTTCATAGTGGTGTCCACCAGCGTTTGCCAGCGCAGGTGTTGCTGCGCGTCGTAGCGGGCGAGCACTACGCCGGCAGGTCCCCACCCGTCCGCCGGGTGGCGCAGATAATCGGCGGTGGCGCCGTAGACGTACAGCGCGTGGTCGCCCGGCGAGTGCACCACCGCGCGGAGGCGCTGGAAGGGTGCGGGAGTCGGCAGCACCACGGCCTTCGCCCAGTCGTAGACGGGGTTATTCCGTGCGTCCAGCCCCAGGCAAGGCAACTGCAGGATATGCCCGTCGTCGTAGCCGCGCCAGACGTCGCCGTTGGTATCGACGTGCCAGTTCCACGAGCCGGCATCCGTCGTGCCGTCGGTGGTGAATTCGTCCGCCTGCACCTGTCCGTCGCCGTTCACGTCGCGCCACGCCCAGCGGCCATTCGGCTGGTTCGGCGGCCACTCCTTCGGGCGCGGACCCCCTTGCAACATCCCCACCGGACGTGCCTGCTCGCCGTCCACCCGAAAGATGGCGAAGTTCTGGCTATACATCGGGCACAGGTAGACGAACGTCTTGCCACCGATGCGCGCGCACTGCGCTGAGGCATAGCTGTCGTGGTCGCGCGGATCGTCCACCCCGCGCGGATGCGTGAAGCCGGCGTAGCGCCAGGCCGGTGAGTTCGTCGCGTAGTCGAGCCGGTAGTGCTCGTCCTTGGTGTAGACATCCTCGGGTGAGGCCGGGTCAGCGGCGGCGCCGTCCACAAAGGTCAACCCTTCCTTTTTCCAGATCAAGGTGCCGTCGGGGCCGAACTTCTTCAACTCCGCGCCGTTGTTGGCCATGCCCACCCACACGTTGCCGGCGGCGTCCGCCCCGACGCCGGTCAGGTCGTGGAAGCGCAGGTCGCCGGTGGCGCCGGGAGTCGCCCCACCCCACACGCCGCCCGCTTCGCCCAGCGTGCCGACTTGCTTCGCCGTGTCGCCGGAGACGTCGAAGATGCGCACCTGGGCCGTGGCGTTGTCGGCCACCAGCACGCGGCCCTTGGCATCCACCGCGATGGCGACGGGCTTCCCGACGTCGGGAATCGCCAGCGTCTGCTTCCCCTCCGGGGTGACGCGCATGATGGACGGCCCCTGGTCGGCGGTGGCCGGGCTGAGGGTCCACAGGTTGCCTGCCGCGTCGAGGGCCAGCGCGCCGGGTCGGGCCACGGCGACGGCGCGCTCCTCCTTCATCGTCTCCTGATCGATGACGTGCACCTGGTGCGCGACGGCATCGGCGATATACAACTTGCCGTCGCGCGCGGCCAACCCGACCACGCACGGCTTGCTGCCGACCACGAACTGGTTCTTCCACCAGGCGCCCTTGCCGTCGGGCCACGCCGCCACTTTGCCGTCGCGGGTATAGCGCTTCACCCCGTACCAGGTTTCTCCCTTCGGGGGGAAGCCGCGCGGGTCGTCCACGTGGGACAGCTCCGTGGCGGCGAAGATGTACTGCTCGCTCGCCGTCACCACGCTGCCGCCCATATTGCCCCAGCCGTGAGTGTCGGGCAGGGTGGTCAGCACCGCGCCGTCGGGGCCGTAGACCGCGGCCTCGCGGCCCATCTCGTCCCACCCGCAGTTGGTGTAGGCGCGACCATCGGGCGCCACGTACAGGCCGGCCATATCGTGCTGGAAGCGCTGCTCGAAGGTCGGCTGTGAATTGCCCAGCCACCCCTGCCGCACGTTCAGCCGCACCTGGTAGGCGCGCGCGGTGTATTTGCCGTGGGGCACCGGATGGCGCAGGTTGTCGGTGCCGTCCCAGTG
Source organism: uncultured bacterium (assembly GCA_903928345.1). Classification (GTDB taxonomy): domain Bacteria; phylum Armatimonadota; class Hebobacteria; order CAIYQO01; family CAIYQO01. The sequence goes on from CAIYQO010000273.1 coordinate 58,553, forward strand.
CGCCGCCAGCTCGCCGTGTGCGCGCCAGGCCACCTCTGAGCGCAGCGTGCGCACCAGCCGCTCCTGGCCGTCGAAGATGCCCAGCGCATAGGTGGTATCCGGCGCGGGCGGCGTGGCGGGCAGCGGGATGCGCACCGTGGGCGTGCCGGTCAGCGCCCCCTGCGGATCGCGTTCGGCCCCCGTCAGCGGCGCGCGGACCAATTCCAGCGCCGCCGTGCTGCTCCCGTTGTCCTGCCCGGACAGCTCCCGCCAGTCCGAAAGCGTGCGCGCCACGCGGTCGGTCCACACGCCGGGGGTGGACAGGCTCATCACGCCCCAGAAGACGTTCCGATCGCTCTTCACGTCGGGGCAGTCGTGCAGGCTCAACGCCACGCCTTCGCGCCCGGGCGCCTGCAACTGGCATCCGTCCAGCACCAGGCCGTCACACCGGTCGGCGCGCAATCCCTGGTAGCTCAACGTTTCCTGGAAGCGCATCGCCCGGCCATATTGTGCGCCGACGAACTGGTCGGGGTAGACGATGGCGTCGTGGAGCTGGACCTCCCGGCTGCGATTGAGCCGCACCACGTTGCCGCTGCCGAGACACATGCCGCGCGTGACCGTCACGCCCGTGCAGCCGTCGACCAGCAACACACTCGGCTGCGACGCCTGCTCGGGCGGCAGGCTGCTCCACAGGCGGCAGTCGGTGATCATACACCCGGTCGTGTTGCTGACCTTCAGCACCGGCGATGCATCGGCGGTATCCTGATGCACGACCAGCCGGGTGAGCACCACGTCCTTCGTGCCGGTGACGGCGACCGTGCCGTAGAGCACGAACGCCCACAGCGTGGCCGCTTCCAGCTTCACCGGCGCCTTGATAACCAGGTTGCCTTCGTAGCATCCGGGCAGCAGCGTGCCGTCGGGCGCGAGGAGATCCGCCAGCCCGGCGATCTTTTTCGTCACCGCCAGCGCGGTGGTGTCCGTCCGATACGGCGCGCCGTCCAGGCGGTACTCCACGCTCAGCGCGCCGACCACGGGGCGGGTGGTCGGCGGCAGCGCCACATCCCAGGCCGTCAGCGCGCCGGGTTGCAGGGTGTCCCGCGCGGTCTGCGTCCACAGCAAGGCGCCATCGCCCGCACGCAGCGTCATCACCCGCGTGAGCGCCACGGGGGCCAGCGCCGAGTTATTCGTCACCGTCAGGGTGAAGCCGGCCGTCACCGGCGTGCCGTCGGCCGTCAGCGGGTAGCGTCCATTCGGCACGTTGAGTTCCAGCGGAGCGATGGTCAACGGGGCCAAAATCGTCGGCGCGCCCACCAGTTTCCCGTTGTCCACCCGATTGGGCGGCAGCCACAAGCCGTGCTCCATGGCGGGCAGCAGCGCCACCACGTCGAGGCTGCAGTCGTGCTTTTTCGGGCCGGGGCAGTAGAAGAAGAGCGTGTAGTCGCCGGCGTCCACCTTACCCGCGCTCACCGCCACCCACTGGAAGCCACGCCCGGAGTCGCCGGTGAAGCGGCCCAGCAGGCGCGCGCCGGGGTCGTCCTTCGTTTTGGCACCGAGGGGGGCCAGGTAGGCCTCGATGGGGCCGTTGTCGTTCGTCCACGGCTCGTCGCGCAGGTAGAGCATCGCCGCGGGCAGCGTTTGCGGCACGTGCAACGTCACGGAGCGCCAGTGTCCCACGGCGCCCCACCACCCGATGCCGGCGCCGCCCGACGCCAACGGATCGGGCCGCAACGCCCCCGGCCCCCCCTGCCCGCTTTCCACTTCCACCCACACGCCCGGCATCGCCGGCACGTCCGCCGCCAACGTCAGGGGCGCCAACAGCAGACCAAGCAGGAGCAGCAACGATAAACGGTACATGGGAACCTCCAATGGTTATACGCCGCGCATCACTTCATCGTGAAACGCCAGGTAGTTGGCGAGCGGCACGTTGTCTTCCAGCTCGGTGGAACTGCCGATGAGCAGGCGGCCTTCGGCACCGGTTTCGCGGATCATGCGGCGGGTTTCCACGCGTACGTCCTCCGGGGTGCCGGTCGGCAGCAGGTGCGTGACATCCAACCCGCCCACCAGGATGAGTTCCGGGTAGCGGCGGCGCAGCGCGTACAGGTCCATCCCGGCGGCCGACTCGATGGGGTTGAGCCCGTCGATACCGGCGGCGATCAGGTCGTCGACGATATCCATAATGTAGCCGTCAGAGTGGAAGATCACCGTCATGCCGTACGCGTGGCACTGCGCGCAAAGGGCCGCCACGTCGTCGAAGAAGCCCATTTCGTTAAAGGTCTCCCGGCTGAACATGAGCCGCTGCTTGTAGGCCACGTCGGAATAGATCATCGCCAGCGGGCTGTGTTCCCGGTGCGCGCCGAGGGTGACGGCGTCCCGGTGAATGCGCTCCAGCGCGCGCAGCCAGCGCAGCACCAACGCGCGTTCGTCCGCCCACAGGTAGGAGAAGATCTCCAGCCCGCAACCGCCGAAGAGCGCGTGATTGATCGCGGTCGAAGGCGTACAAAAGATATTGATGGTGCCGTCCAGGTGGGCATTGTACGCGCCTTGCTCCGCGCCGGTGCGCTGCCGGTCGGCGGTGGTCGGCGCGGGCGCGGCTTCCCATTCCTCCAGGTGCGCGCACAGCCAGCGTGCCCAGCTCTCGGCATCCGGCAGGGCGTGGTGGGAAATCCATGACGTCCAACGCGCGGAGACATGGACATTGCCCAGGCTGTCCGTCGACTCCGTGCCCGGCGTCATCGGGGCAAAGATGCAGCGCGTGCCGTCTAGCGCGCGGCCCGCGGCGGTGAACATGGTCGCCAGGTCATCCGTGCCGTCCAGCGGTGCCTCGGCAAAATGCGCGATGACGGCATCGTTGCAGAGCAAATCGAAGATCGGCGTGCGCGCCGGACGCCGGCCGGCACAGGCCTGCTCGATCAAAGTACGCGAGTTTTGCATGGGTCGGTCCTTTACGCGGATATTCCGGTTATTCCACCACCCGATACGTGATAAGTGCGGCCTGCGGGCGGTTGGGGCAGTGGATCGGGAAGCCGTCAGTGAGCAATACGTGCCCCGCGATGCGCACCGGGGGCGCGCCGTCGAGATCGGTCAGTTCGTATAGCGCGTCGGGGTGCAGGCCGTGCAGCGGGCGGCAGCACGACGCGTCGGGCGCCTCCAGCCGGCGGAAGGCCTGAATGATGCCATAGCCCGTCTCCGGGCAGTTGAACTGCCAGGCCATCCAGCGCGTGCCGTCCAGGCTATACTCGGTCAGTGGATAATAATCGCCCAGGAAGGCGTCGGCCACCTGGCGCCACTCCGCCGTCGCGCGCCGGAACGCCGCCCAGTCGACCTCCGCGAGGAGTTCGCAAATGCGCTCCTGCCCGCAGTAGTGCTGCATCGTCGCCTCGCACATTTCGCGCGGCATCAGGCCGATGGCGGGGGTGAGGTGGCTGCGCCGGTCGTAGTCATCCTCGACATACGCGACCCCGCCCATATACGGCACCCAGCTCGCCAGCCCGTAGGTATGCCCCTGGTTGCCCACGCGCAGCGGGGTGGCATCGTCGGGCGAGAAGAAACGACCCTGCGGCGTTTGGAAGTCGCTGCGCAGCAGGATCACCGCCCGCCGCAACGTCTCCAGGTCGTTGCGCCGCCCGCCGGACGAGCAGGTGTCGATGATCAGGTTGGGATGCCGCCGGTGCAGTTCATCGAAAAAGGCCAGGTACCCCTGCACGTAGCAGTTTTCCGTCATCCCCTGCCGGTCGGGGGCATCGTTCGCGCGCCAGAAGGCCAGCGGATCGATATTGAAGTCCTGCCGGTACAGGTCCAGGCCGCGGTGGGTCAGGTAGTCGTCGATGAGTTCCGTCACCCAGGCGTGCGCCTCCGGATGGCCCAGATTGAGCAGCCGGTCGCCGTCGCCGAGGTGCAGGCACCACTCCGGATGGGTCTCCGCCAGCCAACTGCCCGCACTGACGCGTTCCGGCTCGAACCAGAGAATCAGCCCCATCTCCTCGGCATGCGCCTTGGCGGCCACCGCCTGAATGCCATGCGGAAAGCGCGCGGCGTCCGGTTCCCACGTGCCCACCTGGCTCCAGTGCTCCCCACACGGATACCAGCCGGCATCCACCCACCAGTAATCCAGCGCGATGCCGTTCCGGCGCCAGGTGTCGATGAAGTCGATCTGATTGGCCTCCGTTAGGTCGGGGCCGACGATCATCAAACTGGAGAGCACCGGCTTTGCCGCCTGCCCGGCCATGCGCGGTGTGTTGTGCGCCAGCATCCAGCGCCGCCACAAGTTTTGCGCCCGCATGGCCTCCCCCTGCCAGAAGGACAGCACGATCAGCGGCGCGCGCACTTCCTCGCCAGGGTGCAGCGTGAGCGCCGTCACCTCCTGCCCGGCGGTGAGGTGCAACGTGGCGGCGTCATCGCGGGTGAAGGTGGCGGCCCACTGGCCCGGCCAGCCGATGACGGCGATGACGCCGCCCCCGTCGAACTCCACGTTGTAAAACGGGTACGCGCCGTAGGTCGGGCGTCCTCCCGGCGGCGCGAACGTCTGCCGGCTGTCGGGGGCCAACGGCACCGCGTGCGGCTGATAGCTACCCGGCGCCGTCAGATCGCCGTCCGCATAATGGAGCTGGAACTCCGTCGCCGTTGCGCGGGTAAGGGTGAGATCCAACCCCTGCAGGTCGGCGAGCAGCGGCGTGGACGTCTCCCCGAGATTCTTCCAGTAGACAGTCCATTCCACCGTGGGGAAATCGTCATACACCACCGCCACGCAGCGCACCTGCAGCACGCCGTCGGGAGCGTTCCAGACGATGGTGTATGACGTGCGGTGCGCGTCCAGCACGCAGCACAACTCATGCCGCGGCCACTCCGCCATCAACGGCACTCCGTCGGCGCCGTCGAGGGTAAAGGCAAACGGCACCTCGCCCTGCAGCGAAAAGAGCTGCCGGCGCAGCCAGGCATCGCGCCGGGCAAATTCCGCCGCCGTGGCGGTCGGGATCATGGTCGTCAGTGGCATCGTGCATCGCTCCCGTAGGTAGTTCGTTAAGCTATTCGGCGGCGCAGCGGGCCTCCCCTTGCGTCCGATGTGGATTTCGGACGATTCGCAGCGCGCCACCGAACCGCCCGGCACTTGCCCGCTGGTTGAGGTGCGGACTATACTGCTACGTATTGCATCCGGCGTAGATGGCGTGCCGATACTGCCATCCGGAAGAGTGGGCTATGCGTAACTATGGCTTCCTACCCTGGGTACTCGCCGTGCTGCTCCTCGCGGGGAGTGGGGCGGCGCGTGCGGCAACGCAACCCGGCGCGCCCTCCTTCACGGAACCGTTCGCCCGGGACTCCTGCTGGAAGGCAGCCATTCCCGTGGATGCGACGTATGTGGATGTCCGGAACCAGTGGAAGAAGCTGGTGGTGCACTCGGCCGGCATCGCGGTGACGAAGTGGACGGTCGGCGTCTACCAGGCGAAAAGATCCGATCCGCGCGTGCACGTTCTCTACGCGTCCCCCACATTGTACGAGCGCGTGCAGTCCGGTGCCGTGCTGAGCAGCGGGAATCCCCCCGCGCTCGAAGCGCAACTGCGCCAGGCCTGCACCGCCGCGCCGACCTTCGATCAACCCTACTATGCCGTGCCCGCGACGGGGCCATTTACGGCGCTCCGGAAGCATCCCCCGACCGAAATCTCCTCCCCGAAGGGTGCGCTGCCGTCGCCCGATGCGGATGGCCATCTCGTGATCCTGCAGTCCGACGGCCATACACTCTTTGAGGCGTTTTGCGCGGTGATCTTGCACAACGGCGACATCATCTGCCCGCTCGCCGACTTGCAGGATCTTACCGGCCCCGGCGACGGCGGCACCACCGGGCTACGCGCGAGCATGCTCCCCGCCCTCGGCGGGTTGATCCGCAAAGGCGAACTGGCGCACGGCGCCATCGAGCATGCCCTCACCTGTACACTCTACCGGGGCTGCTTGCAACGCGGCGCCCACGTCTGGCCCGCCCTCAGTCACGATACCAATAGCCGCTACTTCGGCGTGATCCCGCTGGGCGCGCGCCTGGCGGTCCCGCGGGACGTGGACCTAGCCACGCTCGGACTCACGCCGAAGGGCTTGACCCTCGCGCGGGCGCTCCAGCAGTACGGCATGTACGTCAGCGATCGCGGGGGAGAAGGCGGGATGTCGATCTGCGCCGAACTGGGCTGCGCCGAGGCCGATCCCCGCACGCAGTACCGGGAATGGTGGAGCACCGACGGCCCGCGGATTCTCAAGGAACTCCAGATGGTCCAGCCGCCGGATGTCGGCCCGCATGCCGTGCGGTTCGCGCCCGGCGCCGGCGAAGAGAATGAGATTCAAGTCCATCCGCCGACGGAGCCGACCATCTACGTCGGCAGCAAGGAACGGTACACGGAGATCGCGCCCGCGCTGGCCGCGCTGCCCGCCACGGGTGGCACGGTACGCGTACGCGCGGGCACCTACGAGATTCGCGAAGCCCTCCGCCTCCCGAGCAATACCGCCCTCATCGGTGACGGGTCGGAGTACACGAAGATCAAGGTGGCGACGGGGATCATCGCCCACGGGATCACCAACGCCGATTCGCAGCAGGGCAATCACGACATCCTCATCAAAAACCTCGCCATCATCGGGAATCTCGACTCGAACGGTGTCCCGCCGCGCGGGAAACCCACCCAGGGCAACGACGGCTGCCGCGGCATCTACCTGCACCGGGTCACCAACGCGCGCGTCGAAGGGTGCTTCATCACGGAAACCGGCACCAATTCGTTCCTCACCTCGGATAGTACGCGCATCGCCTTCGTCGGCAACACCGAAAAGTTCTGCTTTCACTGCTTGAACTTCACCCAGTGCACGCGCTGCATCGTGGCGCACAACACGACGCTACGCAAGTGGAGCGGCGAGGCGCCATACTTCAACAACACGGGGGACTCCGAAGTCTACGACAATGATGTCGAAGGCGTCGGGATGGACGGCATGGCGCTCGACTTCAACTCGAGCAATAACCTGGTGCACGACAACACCATTATCGGGTGCTACATGAGCGGCATCGTGGTGCAGGGAGGCGCGCATCACAACACCATCGAGGACAACCTGATCAACGGCAACGGTCGCTACGTGGCCAACCCGACCGGGCGGATCGACGGGATTTATCTACTCAACGCCTCGCACAACCGGATCATCGACAACCGCTGCTGCGACGACCAACCCGTCCCCACGCAGCGCTACGGTATCAACATCGCCAACGCCGCCTGCGCCCATAACGAGCTGCGGGCGAACGACCTCCGCGGCAATGCCCGCGGGGAGATACAGGACCTGGGCACCGACACGGTCATCGCCACCCCGGATAGCAAGCCGCCGGCACCATGAGGGGTCACCCCCGGCTCTTGCCTTCCACCGGTACATCCCTGTAGAGTAAGGGCGACTAAAACGCGGCCCTCGCCGCGTCGTGAAGGAGCGCCTGCGTGATGACTCGCTACCTGCTGCCCCTGTTTTGCCTGCTGCTCGCCGCGTCCGCCGTCTTCGCCGACAACGCGGTGCAGCGCGACATTATCATCGGCGAAAAGCGGCTCATCCCGCAGACGCTGGATGTCGATGCCGCCGGCAACGTCTATGTCGGCGGGGGCGAGGAAGTGTGGGTCTACGATAAGGACGGCAACCGCACCGCGGTCTGGCAGTTCTCGGCGGCGCGCCCCGTGCGCGTAGGACCCGGCGGGAATATCTACCTGGGCCGCACCTGGGAGCCCGACACGCAGGTGCGCTGCCTCGATCCGCGCGGGAAGCAACTGGCGTCCATCGGCGTCAACAAGTGGCTGCACGGCGACGCCGTCGGCTTTGAGGTGCCCTTCGACCTGCTCTTCGATCCCGATGGGAATATGTGGTCGGTCAACACCTATCATACCGCGCAGGACGAACGGCGTAAGGATACCTTGAACACCGCCTGGGGCGGGCGGCGCGAAGATCCCAACGGGAGTCGGCTGATGTGCTTCGATCTGCGCCAGGACCCCGCGGGACGCGCGCCCAAATACTTCGGCACCTTCAGCAACACCCCGCCGGAGCAAGGTGGACCGGCGGATGGCCTGCACCGCCCGCGCCGGCTGACCTTCGACGCGGTACACAAGAAGCTCTTCGTGCTCGACGACTGGGGTGTCACCCGCTGGAGCTGGCCGGACGGCGCCTTCGAGGGTCGCATCATCCGCACCGGCACCGATTACAACAATGCCCTGCTGGCCGCGACCCCGCAAGGTACGCTGTTCATCCGCCTGACCGGCAACACGCTGGGTGAGTATGACGACGCGGGGAAGAAGCTGGCGGACCACCCGGAATACGACCTCTACGGGGCGCGCGATATGCGCGTCACCGCCGATGGCGCACTCTACCTGTGCTACCCCGACGCGCGCATCTGCTATAAGCACTACACGCCGGCGGGCAAGTTGGCCCTGTGCCGCGGGTTGAATATGGTGACGTTGCGGCTGGCCACGGAGCAATCCGTCTATGACGCCGGCGCGACCATCCCCCTCACCGCGCATGTCGAGGACCGGCGCAGCCTCTACGGGCAGGCGATGCCGGAGCTGGCCGAGTTGGGGCGCAGCCTGTGGTATCGCCCCTACCGTCCCGGCGCGACGTGGAAACCGCTGCCCATCCAGCCGGGACCCAACGGGCAGGGGGAACAGGTGACGCTGCCCGCCGATCTCACCGGCGCGCTGCAGTTGCGCCTGAGCACCAGCGCGGTGGCCCCGGAACTGCTGGATGAATCGGGCGCCTACGTCGAAATCAACCTGGCGCTGCGCGCGCCACACGCCGGCTGGTCGCTCACCGTGACGCCCGACCGCGGGCAGACGCTCTGCTGCGCGGGGGAATGGGTGCGCGTCAACGTGGTCGGACGCACTCAAGCGGCCGTCGCGCCGGAAACCCTGCACCTGCGCCTGCTGTCGCCGGACGGCGCGAAGAGCACCGTGCTCGCGGACGTGAGTTCCCACTGGCAACTGGCCGCGCAAGGCACCGCCACCGCGGCCTTCGACCTCTGGGTGCCCACCGTGACCACCCCGCAGCCGTGCCGGTTGGTAGCGCTCTCCCCGGCGCTGGGGCAGGCCGACTGCGCGCTGACCGTGGCACCCGCGCGGGAAGCGGGCAACTTCAAGCTCTTCGTCGCCCTCGGCCTCGGCTACCGCTTCTCCCCGGCGGCGACGGCGGCCTACGTGGCGCAAGCCGTGCGGCTGGGGGTGACCCACGATGTCACGCGCTACATCTCCGCTGACTTCGACTACGGTACCAATGGCGAAGAAGAGCTGCGCACCAACGCGCAACTGCGCGCGCTGCTCAACACCGACCCGCGCCTGCCCGCCGCCGAAGCCGCCGATCTCCCCACCCGCCGCCGCGCGGCGCTGGCCCAGATGGGCGCGGCCGGCCTGCGGCTGTGGCCGGAGATGATGGGCTGGGAGCTGGATACCGTCAACCGCACCGAGAAGCAGGCGATCCAGGATCGGCAAAACCTGGCTAAGTGGACGCTGTGGGGCGCCAAAAGCCCGGCGCAGGACGGCTTCCTCTGGAATGAAAGCAACTGGTGGGGCGTGGACCACACGCGCCTGCAGGCGGCGTGGAGTGCTGCCACCCACAAGGCGCCTGAGCAACTGCGCGGGCTGGACTGGGGGCGGCTGCAGGAATACACGCCGCTGCTCACCGGCGACCGGCTGGCCGACGCGCTGGATTACCACGCCTACATGGCGAAGGAGCTGTATCCGCGCTACTACCACGACTGGAAGAGCTATGCGGAGACGATCCGCCCCAGCGTCACCGGCGCGGGCGTACCGGCGCTCTACCCCATCAACTGGCCGACCTGGTGCGCGCAACAACTGGACGGCGTGATGAGCTACCACCAGGTCGAGCAGGTGTGCGAACCCTATATGCAGCTCAACGACGGGGCGTTTATGCGCCCGGACGGTCGGCCCTTCTGGGCCGGGGTGGAGATGATCCCCGACCCCGGCACCGGCGAATACCTGGCGCGACAATTACTGCCCGCCCTCTTCTACGGTGCTGAAGGCTTCTGGGCCAACGACATGGGCAACTTCCGCTCCTTTATGAGCATCGCCAACGCCGGACAGACCGTGCGCGCCGCGCAACGGGCGCAGGCGGCGGGCGATCTGCGCGCGGTGCTGGAGCCGGTCGGCACCCGCCTGCGCCGCACGCGCCTCCGCGCCTTGTTCGGCATCTACTGCCCGCGCGCGGCCTTCGTGCAGCAGGGCAACCCGGCCTTCCGCGGCGACTCCTATACCAAACGGGTCAGCGCGGCGTTGATCGCCTCCTACCACGCGCACCTGCCCGCGCGCATCGTCTTCGACGACGAGTTGCCCACCGTCACCGACGTGCGCTACCTGCTGCTGCCCGGCTTGCAGTCGGAAATCCCCGCGGCCGACCGGGCCGCGCTGGCCGCCTACGGCAAAGCCGGCGGCACCGTGCTGCTGGGCGCCCATTGCGCGGACGCCTACCTGCCGCTGGGCAAGGCCATCGACGTCGATTTCTCCATCTTCAAGGACGATGACTACGTCGATTGGTTCACCCAGGACAGCCGGGTGGAGAAGCGCCGGCGCGTGCTGGCGCTGGCCACGGCGATGCAACAGGCGCTGGCGCCGTACCTGCGTCCCCCGGTGCGGTTGGACGACCCGGATATCTGGTATGCATTCCGCGACGGCCAGGACGACAGCGGCAAACCGCTGACCTACTTCATCGCCGTCAACCAGAACTTCCCCAAGAACCTGACCATGGCGCAGTTGTGGAAGATGACCTCCTCCTACAGCGCCGTGCTGCCGGTGCTGCGCGAGGCGACGCTGCCGGCGGGGTACAAGTACGCCTATGACCTGCTGGGCGGCAACGCGCTGACGCTGACCAACGGCAAGCTGCCGTTGGATTTCCGGCACTTCCCCGCCCGCGTCTTTCTGCTCTCCCCCACCTCGCTGGCGCCGGCGAACCCGCCCACGCCGCCGCCGTCCGCGCACGCGGTGAAGCTGGCGGAAGCACCGGCGGTCGATATCTTCTTCGAGCAGCGCATCCGCGCCGCCCTGCGGGACGGCAAAGAGCTGTACGTCATCGGACGCGAGCCGCAACGCACCCGCATCATCGACTCGCTGAAGACGGTCGGCGTCGGCGCGCTAGCGTCGGTGAAGGTAGAGGACGAAGACGGCGTGCACCTGGTGCTGCCCGCGCCGGGGGATGACTACTGGCATGACGAAAACGACGTGCTGCCGGTGCGCCTCACGGAGAATGTGCCCGGCCCGGGGCGGGCGCTGTTGACCTATCTGCCCGCCTGTCTGCCCGCCGCGCGCGACGCCATCCTGCTGGCCGCCACCGACGACGCCGGCTTCGCGACGGGGCTGGACACCCTGACCCGGCTTGCGCGGCCATCCACGACGAGCAAAGCGCTCCCCGAACAGCGCCTGACGGCGCCGACCTTCCGCCCGGCGCTCCCGGCGCCGCTGCACGTCGATGCCACCCGCGCGTGGGGCGCCCGCCTGACGGTGGTGCGCGCCGCCGGCGACACCGTAGCGGTGGGCGCCGCCGAGTGGGGGAACAACCTCTTCCTGCTCGACCGCGCCACCGGCGCCGTGCGCGCCGCCGCGAAGGCGGGCCGCTTCTACGTGGATGACCTCTGGCTGACCGCCGACGGCAAGCAGGCCGGCGCCGAAGCGCTCTACCCGGAGGATGTCAACGGGTACCTGGAGCTGTTCGACGGGCAAGGCAAATCGTCGGCGCGCTACGCCCGCGACGGCGTGGACAGCCACGCCAACTTCAACTACTTCGACCATACCACGCGCACGGATATCTTCTCCTTCGCGCTCGCGCCGGACGGCAGCGTCGTCTATACCTCCTCCAACCTGGGCATCTCCGCGCTGCAACGCGACGGCACGCGGCGCTGGCGCATCGACGTGGCGCAGGGGAACACGGGGCTGGAAGATCTGCGCAACAAATGGGCGGGTCGCCTGGACCTGACGCCGGATGGCCGCACGCTGGCCGTCGGCCTCACCCACGAGCTGTACCACGGCCCGGACGGCCCTTATCGCGGCTGCAACAAAGTGCTGCAGGTGGAGGCGCTGACCGGGAAGGTCCGCTGGACCGTCCAACTCGACCCCATCGAAGACCCGGCGCTCGTCGACGTGAAGTGCGCGCCCGACGGGCAGACCATCGCCGTGCTGGACAGCTACTACGGCCTGCTGCTGCTGCGCGACGGGAAGATTATCAAACAGCGCCGCGGCGACTTCACGCGCCTCGCCTGGAGCGCCGACGGACAACGCCTCTTCGCCCTGGTGCGCAAGGACAGTCAGGATGCCGTGCTGGCCCTTACCGCCGACGGCGTGCCGGTCTGGCAATTCGACCAGCCGCTGCCGATCATCGGGTTGGCGCCGGCCCCCGCCAGGCAGGTCGCCTTCACCGACGCGAGCCGCCGGGTGGTGCTGCTGAGCGCCGCGGGCACGCCGGTGTGGGAGGCCACGCTGGAGGCCACCGGCAGCATCACCACCGACGCGCAGGCCGTCTACGCCTGCGACTGGCACGGCAATGTCTCCTGCTTCGCGCTGGACGACGGTCGGCGCGGCTGGACGCAGAACCTGACCGCGTGCACCTGGCGCGCGGATATGGAAACGCTGCCCACCACGCCCTATGCGGGGGCCACCTTCGGGCTGCCGCAACGCGCCACCGTGGAGACGCCGCCGCCCCCGGGGGAGAATCTGGCGCCGCAAGCCGCGGTACGCGCCGGCGGCACGGGCGGCTGGTTCAGCACCGACCGCGTGTTGATCGACGCCCACACCCTCACGGACGGCCATCTGGACGACCAGCCGACCCCCTGGCTGTCGCCCACCGACCAGTACAAAGCCGGCAACTGGAGCCGCATCGTGTGGGCGGAATTCACCTGGCCGCACCCGGTTACCATCGCCGGCCTGCAGGTGCACGAAGATGCGCGCCACCCGGAATGCTTCCCCTACGATGTCTGCGTGCAGGTCTGGCAGGAGAACGCCTGGCGGGATGTCGCCGTCTTCCAGACGCTGCCCGGCACCCCTTGGCGCTGGCTCGCGCTGCCCACCCCGCTGCACGCGGACAAAATTCGCTACGTCATCACCGGGGCGCTGGTCAACAACGTGCGCACCGACGAGATCCGGGTGATCGGCCAATGACGGGCGCCCGGGCGGGAACTTTTCCCGCCCGGCAGGAGATCGGTCGCTACGACGGCAATATATAAGGGACACGGGGACGACGCCTTGGCGCCCCCGATCGCTGGTGGAGGTTATATGACGTCTACGACATCGCGGTGCGGCCTGCTGCTCGGGCTGCTCTTTACCGCACTGCTCAGCGCCTCGGCGCAGATGGTGACGGGGGCGAGTATCCCCGGCTTTTCCGCCACCATGGGACTGGAAAAGGGGCAAAAAGCCACGGCGTATGCCGCAAGCTTCGACAAGTGCAGCATCCCCGGCAACGTGCTGTGGCCGGGCGATACCGCCACCTTCGACTTCACGCTGCGCAACACCACCGACCAGCCCATCGCCGTGACCGGCAAGCTGGAGGTCATCGCGTATGGCACCAAAGGCCAGCCGAATGACATCTGGGTGCCGTCGATGTTCCGCATCGCCACTACCGGGGCGCTGCCCGTGACGGTGAACCTCCCGGCGAAGGGCAGCCAGCACCTGGCGCTCACCCCGCCGATCTCCGCGACCTTCGGCCCGTATGCGCTGGTGCTCGACCTGGGTGCCTATGGCCGCTGCCTCGCCGCCACCTGCGTGCGCACCTTCGCCGCGTCGTCCCATGCGGTCGAATTCCCCCACTTCTGCCTGGACGACATGTCGCCCGACATCCTCAGCCGCATGGGCGTGCAGGCCTTCCGCGAACAGATCGACTACAAACCGACCACTGACGCGGACTTCCCGCAGTACATCGAGAAGATGCGCGCCAAGTTCGACGTGCTGAAAAAGCGCAACATCACCATCGTGCCCTTCATCAACGGCGGACGCCCGCAACCGATGAACCAGCAGTTCCGCTCCTACCTGAACGACCAGGGCGAGGGAAAGATGGACTATCCGGGCGATGCGGCCTTCCTGCCCTCCGCCGACGCCGACCTGACGAAGTATGTGCGCACGATGTGCCGCGAATTCGGCTGGCCGAAAGGCCCGATTACCGCCTACTACCTGTGGAACGAACCGTGGGAAGGCAGCTCCATCGCCGGCTGGGGTGCCGACATGCTGCGCTACCGCGAAATGTATACCGCGCTTGTGAAAGGCGTGCATGAGGCGAACGCGGAGGACGGCGTGCACGTGCTGGTCGGCGGGTGCGACTCCACCTCCAACGCCGTCGACAAGCTCTTCTGCGACGGCAAGGATACCTTCCTGCCGGACTTCGACTTCGTCAGCATCCACTATCAGGGGCTCGACCCGCACTCCACCATCAAGCAGTGGGTCGATCGCAAAAGCCCGAATGGCCGCGTACAGATTTGGGACACCGAAAGCTGGGTCGCCAACTGCGATGACCGGGTCGCCGCCGTAGTGGCCGCCGACCGCGCCGCCGGCTACGACCGCGCCATGGGCGTTTTCCGCGGGAACATCAGCGAAGGCGAGCAGGTCTGGTCCGTCGCCGCCTCCGTCGGCGCGGTGCAGCACTTCATCGGCGAGCGCCCCTTCAAGGAAATCCTCTTCAAAAACGGCCTGCCCTGGGTCTTCGTCTTCGACGGCCAGCCGAACACGGAAGACGGCACGCTGGTCGTCGTGGGGGACATCGGCGAAGAGTTCGGGCATGACGGCCTGCTCTTCCGCACCGCGCGCAGCACCGCGGAACAGCAGCAGCAGGCCGAATGGCAAAAGCAGCTCGCCGCGCTGCCCGCCAACGCCCCGGAGCGCGCGAAGCTGGCGGGCCAGCTCGCCGCCGTGGCCACCCGCAGCGGCGCCACGCTAACCATCGCCGCCAACGGCACGCGCTACAGCCTGTTCGACTTCTACGGCAACCCGGTGCCCGCCCAGCACGGCAAAATCGTCATCCCGCTGGACGGCCGCGGCTTCTTCCTGCACGGCAACGGCAAAGCCGGCTCCTTCGCCGCCATGGTGAAGGCCGTGCAAAACGGCGATCTCCGCGGCATCGAACCGCTGGCGAAGGCCTGCCACGACCTTACCGCCCCCATCGAATCGCACCCGACGATGCGCCTGACCCTCACCAACGTGCTCAACCGTCCGGTCCACGGCACGCTGAGCCTGACGCTGGGCAACCTGACGCTCGCCTATCCGCCGACCCTCACCTTCGCCGCCAACGAGACGAAGGACGTGCCGGTGAAGATCGTGAACGGCGCCGCCACCGCGAACAACACCTACCACCTGGCGCTGAAGTTCGACGCCGGGAAGGACGGCTACTCGCTGCACGACGAGGATATGCACTGCAACCTCATCGCCAAGCGCACCATCACCATTGACGGCAAGCTGGACGATTGGCAGGGTGTATTGCCGCAAACGGTGATCGGCGGCACGTCGCTCCCCACCGTCACCGAAGCCGCCTGGTGGCCCACCCGCGCCTTCGACACCTCGATGACGCAAGGCTTCGCCACCGGCTACCTGGCGTATGACGACAAGAACTTCTACTTCGCCTGCAAAGCCGCCGACGACACCCCGGAAGCGGGCATGCTCCGCTATGAAACGCTGGACGAAGACCAGTTCTTCTACCCGAAGGTCTCCTATCGGGTGGTGAAGGACGGCACGGGGAAGATCGTCAAGCGCGAGGCGCAAACCTGGCCGGACGGCGTGCGCCAATACTCCTATCGCAAAGACCCCGATCTCCCGGCGGGCAACTTCCCCAGCCACGACAACGTGCAGATCGCCTTCAACGTGCTGCCCGCGGAGCAGAAATCGTGGTATCCCTGCCCGCCGGGCACGATGCCGGGGTACATCTACTACCGGGACACCGACTATGAATACGCGCTGAACCCCGTCGCCCCGGCGTATGGCGGCGGCACGGAGATCTGGCGCATGGAAGTGCCGGGCATGCCGCACAAGCACTTCTACCCCCGCCAGCCCAAGTGGATCGGCAACGGAGTGCACACGGAAGGCGCGGTGAAGGACGGCCAACTGGTGGTGACGCGCGACGGCAACACGCGCATCACCGAATGCGCCATCCCCTGGCGCGAGCTGCCCGACGTGAAGAAGGCGCTCGACGCCGGCCACACCATCAAGTTCTCCTTCCGCGTCAACAACAACGTGGGCGGCCTGTGCATGGAACTCGCCCGCCAGCGCAGCGTGGCCAAACGCAACGGCTCCTTCCACGTCGACTGGACGGAACACTGGGCCAACGAAGTCGAGTTCGGCTTCCAGCAATAGCCCATGGGAACAACTATGTGGACGAGATGAGGTGAGCGAAAAATGGGGACTGCTGCGAATTTTCCAGTACCCGGCACGAATCGAGCTGCCGACCCCACGGAAAATTCGTAGCTGTCCCCACTTTTCGCGATGGTCTCAGAAACGTACTTTCGTGACGTAGGGCATGGACGCCGTCCCAAGCCTGCCCGTCGCATGTCCTTTCCGTTGGCGCAAACAGCACTGGTTGACGCCAACCGTGGGTGGGCGAGCGTCCCCGCGAGCCACGAC